>NZ_JAYWZK010000001.1:0-517849 GCF_048148385.1 Acinetobacter sp. 197 | reverse complement strand
TTTCGACAGTTAGTTAGCTTTTTAACCCCTAAACCTATGAAAATCGGGTGGGGATGATTTTTTTGTCGTGTGCAGAGAAAATATTTATAAATCCATATAAAAATCTAATTAGCTTAGGCTAAATTTTTAATATGGATGGACTTTGATTATTGACCCTGACAATCGTTCGGCAAATAGCGCTGCTGAATATTGGTTGAATAACATTTCCCACTATAAACATCAAAGGCAATTGATTTCCCGCGAATCGCGGCATCTACACCTTGTTGCCGCATCTTAAATTCAATCCGGCAGGCAGCGTTAATGATCACTTTTTCGATATATTGGCTACCACCACCAATCTGCCGTCCGGCATCACACTGTTGATCCGAGGCAATAAAATGGCTTCGATATACCCTAGCCTGCTGAAACACATCAGCCAATTGAGAACGTACGATATAGCCTTGATAGCTCATAAAAGCCATCGTGGCTAAAATCGCAACAATTATCGTTACAATCAGCCCCTCAATCAGGGTAAATGCCTTTTGATACATCATCTCTGATCTCCGTGTAGTCTTGCTCCAACAGTCCATACAAAAAGATGTAGCTATTCCTAAGTGACAAATATTGAAGACTGAGGCTAATATGAAGATATACCCGGACACCCACAAGACAGCTAGTCGCACGGCATACCCGCTTGCTTTGCTTTATTGATGTAATGATCACTTGCTTAAAACAAGGTTTGAATTTTTAGCTTTATATTCTTTGCACGTTTATTTTTTTAAATTCAATTTGAAATCTAATAATTTAATTTTTTGTCAGTTTGGGGTGTTAAATATTATTAATGTATGTTCTCTCACGAATACTGCTGATTTAATAGGCATATCAATTTTTTTAATTCTATTAATCAATTAAAAACACAATATTTTGAAACAATTTCGTCCAATTTTGTTGCGTTAAGCTAGTCCTAGAGCGCAACTCGATGTAACATATCGGGTCTTTAAAATTAACTGTGATAGGACTATGCGCGAGTACGCTGTATTTACTTCGGAATCTGTAAGCGAAGGCCATCCAGATAAAATGGCTGACCAAATCAGTGACGCTATTTTGGATGCAATCTTAAAAGAAGACCCATATGCACGGGTTGCTTGTGAAACGCTTGTAAAAACAGGTGCGGTTGTACTTGCCGGTGAAATCACCACTACGGCAAATGTTGATTTTGAGGCAATTGTACGTCATACCGTGAACGGAATTGGTTATCACCATTCTGATCTGGGTTTTGATGGCTCAACCTGTGCTGTAATCAACATGATTGGCAAACAGTCACCTGAAATTGCTCAGGGTGTCGACCGCCAAAAACCTGAAGATCAGGGTGCCGGTGACCAAGGACTGATGTTCGGTTATGCAAGCCGTGAAACTGATGTACTGATGCCTGCCCCGATTTCATATGCACATCGTCTTATGGAAAAACAGGCTGAATTACGTCGTGATGGTACGTTGCCATGGTTGCGCCCGGATGCCAAAAGTCAGGTAACTTTTGCTTATGAAAATGGTGTGCCAGTACGTTTAGATGCCGTAGTCCTTTCGACTCAACATGATCCTGAAATCACTCAAGCGAACCTGAAAGAAGCTGTGATTGAAGAAATCGTGAAAAAAATCATTCCTGCTGACATGTTCCATGCCGACACCAAATTCCATATCAACCCGACTGGTATGTTCGTGATCGGTGGTCCTGTGGGTGACTGTGGTTTGACTGGCCGTAAAATTATCGTAGACACCTACGGCGGTATGGCGCGTCATGGTGGTGGTGCTTTCTCCGGTAAAGACCCATCTAAAGTTGACCGCTCTGCTGCTTATGCAGGTCGTTATGTTGCGAAAAACATCGTGGCTGCTGGCCTGGCGGACAAGTGTGAAATTCAGGTGTCTTATGCGATCGGTGTTGCCGAGCCAACTTCAATTTCAATCAATACTTTCAATACTGCAAAAGTATCTGAAGAATTGATTATTGCATTGGTGCGTGAACACTTCGACCTACGCCCATATGGTATTACCCGTATGCTTGACCTGATCCAGCCTATGTACAAGCAAACTGCTGCTTATGGTCACTTTGGTCGTGAAGGTTCGGATACAGCCTTTACCTGGGAAAAAACAGACAAAGTGGAAGCGCTTAAAGCCTCTGCCGGCCTGTAATTTATTCCTGAGAAAAGCCCGCTTTATGCGGGCTTTTTTTATGCTTTAATATCGATTCAATGAAACTTCGACTTACTTATCATCAAAACCTCAAGTAGCTCCTAACCTTTCTCAAATCTATAAAAGTTACATTTGACAAACAATTTTTGATCTATTTTCTAGCATAAATTCAAATAAATAGTTGATAGATTAAATTCCAGCTCTACAACAACAAAAGGATATTACCCGATGAAAAAACTACTTATTGCTTTAGGTTTAGTTACAACTGTTGCCCTGGTAGGCTGTAATAAAGAAAAAGCACCTGAAACAGGTGCCACCACAGGTGAACATCTAGAAAATGCCGCAGATCAAGCTGGTCATGATATCAAAAATGATACACGTGAAGCTGAAGTTAAAACTGAACAGGCCCTAGATAAAGCAGCAGAAGAGACTGCCAAAGCTGCTGATGATGCAGCTGCTGCAGCTTCCCGTGCCGCGGATGCCACTGCTGAAGCAGCTCGAAAAGCCACTGCCTCTACCGCTGCAGCAGTTGAAGAAGGCGCTCAAGATGTACGTGAAAAAGCTGAGAACTAATTTTAGGATTCAGTCTGATATTGAAAAGCCTGCAAATTGCAGGCTTTTTTATCCATGATAGTTCTGGTTATTAATATCTATAAATTTAAAGTGGTTTTATTACCAGATAAAATCTGCATTATATCTAAACCGCCCAATAAGATCAGATAAGCTGATAGACCTTATCAACAATTAGAATGACTTAATAATGATTAATGCCCTAAAACAGGCTGCATTAAAGTTGAAATTCAGTAGAATACCAGCCTTTATTTATTATTTTTAAGATTTTCACTCCCATGTCAGTCATTGTTGCTGCTTCCCAACGGTCGAATATTTCGGTTTGGGCAGCTTTTATCTTGCTTATCATAGGTACAATCGGTGCCTATCAAATCGTTGGCTTAAATCAAGCCCTGTTATTCTTGATTGGTGGTGCACTGGGCATGACCCTGTACCATGCATCTTTTGGCTTTACCTCAAGCTGGCGTGTCTTTATCAAGGATCGTCGCGGTCGTGGTTTACGCGCGCAGATGATTATGCTGGCTCTGGCCGTCTTGCTGTTCTTCCCCGCCTTAGGTGCGGGTGAGTTATTTGGTAACCCAGTTAAAGGCAATGTTAACCCCGTTTCCATGTCAGTCATGATTGGTGCCTTTATTTTCGGTATCGGCATGCAACTTGGTGGCGGCTGTGCATCCGGTACCCTGTATACCGTAGGTGGTGGTAGCGCACGCATGCTGGTGACGCTCTTGTTTTTCTGTATTGGGTCAGTGATTGCGACCTCGCATCTTGACTGGTGGTTTGCCCTTCCGCATCTTGAACCGATTTCTCTAGTAGAAAGTTTAGGGGTGATCCCTGGATTACTGTTGAGCTTTATCATTTTTGCCATTATTGCTGCAGCAACAGTTTATTTCGAAAAGAAACGTCACGGTAGTCTCGAAATTGAGCCCAGTAGTAAACACCAAGGCTGGAAGCGCTTTATCCGTGGTCCATGGCCTCTGATTTGGGGTGGTATTATCCTGACCTTACTCAACTTTGCGACTCTGGCATTGGCAGGTCGTCCTTGGGGCGTGACCTCTGCACTGGCTGTGTGGGGTGCCAAAGGTGCAAGTCTTGTAGGTATAGACGTTGCATCCTGGGATTATTGGCAACAGGCTGGTAATGCAAAAGCGCTGGCCAACTCACTCTGGTATGACATTACTTCCATGATGAACTTCGGTATCATGCTGGGTGCTTTGTTGGCGGCGAGTTTGGCAGGTAAATTTGCGCCGAATTTCAATATTCCAAAACGTTCACTGATTGCTGCTGTTTTAGGGGGCATAATGCTGGGCTACGGCGCACGCTTAGCTTATGGTTGTAATATCGGTGCATATTTCAGTGGAATTGCGTCAGGTAGTTTGCATGGTTGGTTGTGGCTGGTATTTGCCTTTATCGGTAATGGCCTTGGGGTAAAACTTCGTCCGATTTTCTTCCCGGATGAAAAACCGCAGCCTGAAAAACTGACCGGTTGTTAATGCTTAAAATCAAAAGCCCATCTTGATGATGGGCTTTTTTTGTCTTCAGGATTTACAGCGCAGCTTTTAAATTACAGCCATAACCCATGGTCTGCTGAACCTGACGATAAGTCGTATAACGGTCCAGAATAAAGGTATAAAAATGATCGGCGTCGGAGAAATTGGCTTTTAAATTTTCATTCTTGGCATTGGGCAACCGGATGTCATTAACCAGTTCTAGACTGTAATGTCCCAAGCGGTACATATCGGCAAAATAACTATTCATCATATCGCAATAGGCGATTTTACTGGGTTTTAATGCGGTACTGCTAACGAGATGCTGGTTCAAGCTTTGCAGATTATTGACATCTAAAGGAAACTGGTGTGCGAAAGCAATACTTTCGACTTTCTTAAATTTCTGAAAGTCCTGGGCTAACTGGACATTGAGGGCATCAAAACGTTGCTGCAGTTCCTGTGCAGTCTGAACCTGATATTTGACTGGATCTACGACCGGTTTTTGTGGTTGTTCCGAACATGCAGTTAATCCAGTGAGCAGCGCTAATGACGTTAGCCATACCTTCATGTTTATACACTCAATTTAAATATACCAATGCTTATTATGCCTGAAAGCGGCCTGATATACTGTTTAAAGTAATTTCTCATTCATATAACGCCAGTAGCGCTTTGGCACATATTGAATATGCAATTTCATGTTCTTGCGCGCCTGAATATTCACACTATTGAAATAATCTTTCCAGAGCTGATCATATAGCAGTTCTTGATCATCCAGTTCAATACTGAATGACTGACTATGACCAATCCGGATTTGCGGATCGATTATTTCCGCGTTCATCTCGACCTGATGCATCTGCCTTAAATCATAATAAATACCGTAATTACGCTGCTCATCATAAATCAGCCAGCTTTGATCCTGATAACGCTCCTGAAAATGTCGGGAAATAATCGGCAAGACATTAAAGTCCGGTCTGACCAGACTCAGAAACAAGCCATCTTTGGCTTTTTTAAAGCGTACAAAAGCCTCCATGCGATGCTTTTCCCGACCCACTTGCTTGGCCCATTGCGACATGCCGATTACCGCAGCATGACCATAATCTTTATCGACTGGACGCTGGTTTTGAAAGACATAAACTGCAAAATCAAAAAGACTCTGAAACGCTGCTTCCTGCTCTGACAGAAAGGTATAGTAAAAAGCACGCAAACTGCTGGAAGATACTTTCTGCTTTAATCCCTGCCACACCCGCTGCCCATGTTGATCATTAGAGGCCACATGGATAAATTCATCAAATAAACCTGTTTGTGCTTGAGGATTGGCCGTCACTATCACATTAAATTCTTTAAACTCGAAAGCACGAAATACACAACTGAGCAGACCAGTCATGCTGCCATCAAAACAGTAACTTGCCACTAAAAACCCAATCCTAATTGAGGTGAAAGTTGCTGCTGATACTTGGATTGCCCTGACATCAAAATTTGCTGGCGGATCTGATGGGCGTGCTGATCTTTCCTGAATTTCGGTGTATCCGCACAGCGGATAAAATGCTGCGCCCGGTTATAAGCCACACCCATACGCTTTAGCTGGTCAATATGGATCTATCCAAAACGGCGTGCCTGTACAATTTTCTGGGCAGAACGCACGCCAATCCCAGGTACACGCAAAATCATTTTATAGTCGGCACGGTTAATATCGACTGGAAAGGCTTCAGGATGACGCAAGGCCCAACTGAGTTTGGGATCAATCTCCAGCTCCAGATTCGGATGCTGCTCATCGACAATTTCATCAGCAGCAAAGCCATAAAAACGCATTAGCCAGTCGGATTGATACAGACGGTTTTCTCTTAATAATGGCGGTGCTGAACCGATGGCGGGTAAGGTTTTCTCTTCAGGATTAATCGGGATATAACCAGAGAAATACACCCTTTTCAGCTTGAATTCCTTGTAATGCCGGTCAGCCATCAAAATAATGTCCTGATCGGTTTCACTATGCGCACCCACCACCATTTGTGTAGTTTGTCCGGCAGGTACAAATTTTGGAACGGACTTTATCAGCTTGCGTTCATCTTTGAGCTGGATCAACCGGTCACGCACAATGCCCAAGTCTTTTTGTACTTCAGCATGGGTTTTCTCAGGCGCAAATTTTTGCAGTCCCGCTTCCGTCGGCATTTCCAAATTAATACTCATACGGTCGACATACAGTCCGGCTTCGGTAATGATTTCCTGTGATGCACCCGGAATAGTTTTTAGATGGATATAGCCATTAAAGTTTTCTTCGAGTCTAAGTTTTTTGACGACTTGCAGCATCCGCTCCATGGTGTGATCGGCTGATTTAAAAATCCCTGAACTGAGAAACAGCCCCTCAATATAGTTACGCCGATAAAAGTTCATGGTCAGATCGACGACTTCCTGCACGGTAAATGCTGCACGCTGAACGTCATTGGAACGGCGCGAAACACAATAGGAACAGTCAAAAATACAGACATTAGAGAACAGAATTTTCAGCAAGGAAACACAGCGGCCATCTTCGGTATAGCTATGACAGATGCCATTCCCTGTATTGCCCACACCCTTGTCTTTATTTTTACGGTTGCTACCGCTGGATGAGCACGACACATCATACTTGGCAGCATCGGCTAAAATTCGCAGTTTTTCACGGATACGATCAGACATGGGCTCAGAGGATATTTGACCAAAAAGCTATTATAAAGTCTTACTTTCCAGACCTATAAACAACCCGTCCCAATTGCGACATAGTGTGTCGTAACAAATGTAAATGGCACGTAACCCATGCTGCAGTATTTCAAAATAAAATAACCAATATGATTTGCTTAATTTGGTGCTCAAAGGCAAAGTAAAAGCATAACAAGGAGCAAATCTATGTCTTTATTAGAAAATCTTGGAATTAAACATCCTATTTTCTTGGCACCGATGGCAGGTGTCTCTACACCTGAGCTTGCTGCCGAAGTGTCCAATCAGGGCGGCTTGGGTTCACTGGGTCTGGGAGCCAGCAGTATCGAGGCTGCCCGACAACAGATTTTAAAGACCCAGGAACTGACTGATTGCCCTTTTCAGGTCAATTTTTTCTGTCATGACAGTGTGTCTGTAGATGAAGCTGTAGCACAGGCATGGATTGCACAATTTAAAGATAAATTTGCCGA
The DNA here is from genome assembly GCF_048148385.1 of Acinetobacter sp. 197. NCBI lineage: Bacteria > Pseudomonadati > Pseudomonadota > Gammaproteobacteria > Moraxellales > Moraxellaceae > Acinetobacter > Acinetobacter sp. 197. Next base: position 510,471 of record NZ_JAYWZK010000001.1, on the reverse strand, counting down.
ATATGGCGCTCAGGCACCGGATCATTTGGAATGCATTTATCCGAGTTTTAAAGACAATGATGACTTCCTGAATCTGATACTGGAAACCAAACCGCGAGCGGTCAGCTTTCATTTTGGTATTCCGCATCCACATCAGATTCAAGCCCTCAAAAAGGCCGGAATTCTGACTATGGTATCTGCCACCAACTTTGCCGAAGCCAAGGCTATTGAAGCAGCGGGAATCGATATTATTGTCGCACAGGGTATTGAGGCTGGCGGACACCGGGGAGTTTTCTCAACCAAATTTGATGCCTCAGTTAAAACCTCGAATCTGGTCAAGCTGATTAGACAGCATTCGTCCTTGCCCGTTGTAGCGGCAGGCGGAATTATGGATGGTCAACAGGCCAGACTGATGCTGGATTTCGGTGCAGAGGCAGTACAACTCGGAACTGCATTTGTACAATGCAAATCTTCCAATGCCAATGAGGACTATCGTAAAGCTCTACTTTCCAAGCCACTCACTCAAGTCAGTGCCAGCATTTCCGGTCGTCCTGCACGCGGCATCATCAATCACTGGCATATGGAAGTCGATACCCCAGACCGTTTGGACGTGCCAGCCTATCCATATACTTATGATCTTGCTAAACAGCTAAATGCTGCTGCTGCCAAACATGGAGATAAAGGTTATGGTGCATTCTGGGCGGGTTCAAATGTAGCACAGATTCGTGAAATGGAAGCCTCCGATCTGATTAACCAGCTCGTACTGGAAATGTCGCACCCTTAATCATTGAAATCATAAAAAAACCTCTCTATATAGAGAGGTTTTTTAATTCAGCCAGATTACTAGCGTGTAACACGATGCCAGGCATCTTTAACCGCGAATTTCGCTTCTTCCCAATTTAGGCGTGATTCACCTTTCAGTTTTTCCCACTTGGTACGCAGTTCAGGTTCGGCACGATCAAAATCTGTATCACGATCATACATTGAGCGGTTTTCATAACCGACTCGGTAGGCATCGCGATAGTCGCGATCATAATCCAGATCGATATAAGTGGTCCGCATTTCACTGAAATACGGGCGGTTTTGATACTCATCTCTCCAGTATTTATCTTCTGCAATCAGATGATCCGGATGTCGATAGTTATCGACTTCTGGGTGATTTTCAGGATGCTGATAGTTATCGGTCTGTTTTTGATGATCTGGCGTAGCAATATCATTACCTGCAATTCCGCCTACAATTCCACCGATAATACCACCTACCACTGCACCTGGAGGACCACCTACCAGACCTGCAACTGCTCCCACAGCCGCACCACCTAAAGTACCAGCGCTGGTCGCAGCCAGATTATCCTTACCTTCATTCATGTCAGGAACATGAGGATTATCTTTTACGGGGGTATTCAAATCCGGGCGTGCATTAGTGTCAGCAGGATTGACATTCAGACCTTCACTACGTTCTTGTGGCAATTCCGTTGACGTTTTATGACTAAATTCTGTAACTGGACGATTGGTATTTGTCATATAGATCTCCCTCAATCATGACTACAAGCCAGAAAGTTCACATCTGGGTTATATATGGATGAATCTATCTTAGAGGAAGCCTGAGTAAGCAATGTCCAAATCCTGTCCAGTTTAAGTGAACAAAATGTACTGGTATGTATTAGATGCACTCAAGTGTAAACAGAGTGCTAAAATTTGTCTGCTCAAGATAAAAAAGGTTGGTATTTAACACAAAAAATATTACCTAAATCTGTCAGTTGTCCTGACTTTATTGGGTCTGCAGTAAATTCACCGCTTCAACCTGTACATCATTCATTGTAAGGCCATGTTCTAGCAGGGTATTAAAATAATCTTCTACCACACGATACTGGTCAGCGGTATTTTCTACCTGATACATGCTTTGACGAAACTCGTTACTAGATCGCAGTCCTTTGGTGTACCAGGCAATATGTTTACGGGAAATTCGGCAGCCGGAATATTCGCCATAGAACTCGTATAATTCTGTCAGATGTCCCAATAAAACTTCTTTGACTTCTGCAATACTCGGTGCATGCAGATGTTGACCAGTTTTTAGATAATGTGCAATTTCACGAAAAATCCAGGGCCGGCCTTGTGCTGCACGTCCAATCATAATTGCATCTGCACCGGTATAATCCAGCACATATTGGGCTTTTTCAGGACTGTCGATATCACCGTTAGCAATCACAGGAATATTCAACATTTCCTTTACATCTTTAATAAGTGTGTAACGCGCGGTATTCAAATACATGTCTTCACGGGTACGGCCATGCAAAGCCAATGCTGCAATTCCCGCTTCTTCCGCGCGTTTCGCGACCCGCATAATATTTTCCTGTCCATTCAAATAACCAAGACGGGTTTTTAAGGTTACCGGCACGTCAACTGCAGCAACAACTGCATCTAAAATACGCGCAACCAAATCTTCATCCTGCAACAAAGCTGAACCAGCAAGTCGGTTACAGACCTTTTTGGCTGGACAGCCCATATTAATATCAACAATTTGTGCGCCATTGGCCACCTGATAACGTGCCGCTTCAGCCAGATCATGCGGGTCTGAACCAGCAATCTGCGCCGAAATCGGTGCCAGTTCCCCATCAAAATTGGCACGATATAAGCTTTTTTTACTCATTCGCAAAGTTTTGTCGGACGTCATCATTTCACTCACCGCATGACCTGCGCCAAAATATTTGCACAAGGTTCTAAACGGGCGGTCGGTTACACCTGCCATGGGGGCCACCCAAAGCTTCCTATCTATTGATCTTCCAAACAATTCTTCAATTACATTGTTTTTGCTCAAAATCTTTAACCTCGTTTAACTTCGTTTAGTCGCTTCGTATTGACTTTTAGTGTCCTTTGATTGCACCCTACTTGCACCCCAATATTTTAATGGTGCAAATTCATGGGAACAGTCACTAAGCGACAAACAAAAGACGGCACAACCCGGTATAGAGCTCAAGTCCGTGTACAACGTCAAGGCTACCCTGAATTTAAACAATCCAAGACCTTCAGCAAAAAGTCATTAGCTGAGGACTGGATCAAACGCACGGAAGCAGAAATCGAATTGCACCCTGAAAAAATGTTGAATCCGGCGGTGCAAATAAAGCACAAAACGCTCAGGGAGTTCATTTATCAGTATTTGGAAGAAGCGGACAGCTTTGCCAGAACAAAAACTGGAGCACTACAGCACATCGCTAGTTTAGATATTTCTGAGAAGAATATCTATTCTTTAACACGACAAGACTTTTCTGATTATGCAATTATGCGAAGAAAAGGCGATCCAGTTAAAGGAACTGATGGTGTTGCACCTGCCACCATCCTAAAGGATTTAAGCCATATCAAGGCTGTTATCGTTCATGCAGAATTTGTATGGGGCGAACCTTTAGAAACGGTACTAATCGAATTTGAAAAAGCCATGATTGGCCTTCAGAAGTCGCGGATCGTCACCCGTTCAAAACAGCGTGACCGCTTACCAACAGCTGAAGAACTTCAGATGCTGACCAACTATTTTTATAAAAGCTGGAAACGTGTCAAGAATTCAACGCCGATGCATCTGATCATGTGGTTTGCCCTCTACACTGCCCGCCGTGAAGATGAGCTGTGTTCATTGCGCCTGGATGATTACGATGATCTGAATTGTCAGTGGTTAGTCAGAGATGCTAAGAATCCGAATGGATCCTTGGGTAATCATAAGTATGCTCACATGGAACCAAGAGCCATCAATATGATTGATGAGTTTATGAAACCAGAAGTCCGAGATCGAATGCTTGCCTTGGGATATGACAAGAATCTTTTAATTCCAGTGAATACGCGTACCGTGTCGACTTACTTTACCCGGGCATGTAATGCGTGTGGTATTAGCGATTTGCGCTTCCATGATTTACGCCATGAAGCTGCGACCCGTTATGCAGAAGATGGCTTTACCATTCCTCAGCTGCAGACTATCACTCTTCATGAATCATGGAATACCCTTAAGCGATATGTGAATCTTAAAAAACGCGGTACCCGATTAGAGTTTGAGGAAGCGATCCGTGTTGCGGAAGATAACTATAATAGTTATTACAAAGAATGGAGTAAAAAACAGCGCTACATGGCATTGGTGGATAAAGATGATGCCTTTGAAGATGAAAGTGAAATTAATGTTGAATTTGATTTCATTAAAAAGCACCTGGATGTATTCATTGAGATTCACCAAAACAATAAATACTTTAAACGCCTGCATGTAAATAAGTTAAATAGCAATAATCCATTCGCCTGGGATAATTCAAATAAACGTTTTGTAGCTCATGATATCCAATTAGCTTGGGAAGACTGGTTTACTGAGAATGGAAAAGTAGACTGGGATGAGTTACCGGAAGGAAGTACACATTTTGGTATCAAGGATCTGACTATAGTGAAGAAACTTAAAACCCGTACTTATGTATGGGAGACATCTATTCAAGGCTGGATAGATAGTTTTGGACAATATGTGATTGATGATAAGCATCTTGGAAAATAAAGATGATGCAGGATTGGGCTGATATTGTGGACGAGTGGAAGGAATGATGGATTTTTTGCAGAGCTACAATGGATCAATACAAGCGCTCGCTGCGGTACTTAATCTTATCTTTGTCGGAGCATTGGCTTTTTATTCGCACAAACTTCAAAAGAAGAATTATTCGATTGAGCTTTACTCCAGGCTTCAGCAAGAAATTAAAGACTGCATAGGTGAAATTAATGAGTGCATTAAATATTTTACCATCCAAGAGCATAAAACTTCTTTGTATTTGTATGAATTACATAATAAAAAAGATGATGATCCTTACCATATTGATCTTGCCGAGCACATACTAAGAGATTTAAATAAAATATTAATAAGCCTTAAAACCCTTAGATTTCTTACGAGTGAACTGAATAGCCCGCTTGAACTGAAAGATTTTAAGGACAATCTGCAAATAAGTAATTTATCGAAACTTAATTCATTTAAACATTTTCTTTTAGCAAACCACCCGGCAATTAGATACGAAGATCATGTGAATGGCGCAGAATCACATTGGGTTGATGAGGAGTATTCAGCGAATAAAGCATTTAGGGAGACAACAGAAATAATAGAAACCCTTGAAAGGATATTAAGATCCAAGTGAACAACCCGCACTTAAATAACCCCCACACATATCCCCACATTTACATTTGTCGTAATTGAATGAGCTGTGCAGCCCTCACTTGAGGGCCTTCACAATAGCGCCATGACGGGCCTTACAGTCGTTATATTTGGCAACTACATCAATAGCCCAGACTAAAGCAATCTTACCCTGCCCTGATTCTAACTTTTGTAAATCAGGACATGGCTCAAGGAGGTTTGCTGGCACCACTGGCGATAAGTGAGTTGAGTTGCTGCAGGCCGTCATCATCAAAGCAATGGTTGAGATACACAGGACGATCAATGATCTTTTGCACTTCACGTGTAACTGTTTCGACCTGCACACGCTGTTCTGATCTTGTTGCTTCATAATCCGCACTCATCTGGTTAATTTGATTTTGTTTTTCAGTTAGAGCCTTGAGATGCTTCTGTTCAATTTCTTGAATTTTGGCTGTGCATTGCTCACTGGCTTTACGTAGCTTCCCGCTTAAGTGGTTGGTATAGACAATTTGCCCGAGCCATAAAACAAAAAAGACCGCAATTGCGATCCAGTATTTGTATTTCCAAAGTAGTAGTGGCATCTAGTTCACTCCCATGCATTTGTTATAGCGCTCAACTTGTCGAGTCCACACGCCATAACAATTGTTAGAACGGATTGAACAGTCACGTTTGGCTACATACTTCCATTTCAAAAGTGATTTACACGCCTGGATATATTCACGCGCTTTCAAATGGCGAAGCATTGAAGATCCAGACCAGGCACCAGTGCCGTACTGATAAGTGAAATCCAGATACAGATCATATTCAGGCTGTGAAATTGGAGTATTTAGAATGGTTTTATTGAACCGTTGTGCATCTTTATCCATGTGCAGTTTGAGATATTGAAGTGCAGTTTTGCGATCAATCGCCGGATCTGACAATTTGACGCGCACACCATTTGGATAAACGGTCGTACCGTGGCCAATGGTTGGCACGTCGCCTTTGACTGGAATAACCGGCTTAGGTGTGTAGCCTTCTTTTTGCGCTGTGGCCTGTACCTGCTCATCACTAGGACCAGTAATCATCTTTTGACCACCAACCCCCATAGCTAGAATCAATGATGATCCAATCACATAATATTTAGTCTTGTTTTGCATCCCATTGCCCTCGCAATTTAGCAATTTTCAGTTCATGTTCTTCTTGCTCACGTTGATCTTTACGTTTTTGAAATTGCTTGTTTGATAAGTAGTTTGCAAAACTAATCACAAGACCAGCCAAACCTATCAAAACACCAATTAAAAAACCCCAGTCCCAAGTAGCAAGCCAGGAAATAATTGTGATTCCAGTGCCTGCGGTGGTTGCTACCGGTCCCGAAGCATCTGCTATTTGTGTCGCGTTCGACATTGCGCCCCCTTAAAATCGGCAATAAAAAAGCACCCGAAGGTGCTTTATGGTTGAAAACTTTAACTATCAGCAGTTGCCTGTGTGATTCGTGATGAATAATTCCACGAGGTCGGCTTCCACACGTCCCGCGCAGCAACACGCACATAATATGTGGTCGTTGATTGCAAGCCAGTAATCGTGCAAGCATTTTCAATACCGGTCCAACGTGCTTCTGTTGAATCAGGATCAAAATTAGCATTGGTACTGATCCATACCTGGTAATCTTTCAGATCCGGTACTTCACTTGGAATCCAAGTCACTGTGATCGAATCTGCAGTGGCAGAGGTGTACACATTCAACAATTGTGGTGGCACCGGATTACTGATATTCAGCTCAGCATAAGTGCTGACAATCGAGCCGTTCTTACTTGCAACACGAACTGTATAAGCACGCTGAACACCGTCAATCTTGGCTTCATCCATACTGTAACTGTAATCAGTATTTGTCGTTTCAACTTCACGTAGCAATACACCACCTGACATGATTTGAACGATATACCCTGTGGCACCAGCTGCACTTTGCCATTGAACCTTAAAGCTTGTACCTTCAAAGGCTGACTGAAGGGATAGACCTTTTACGCCAGATGGACGGCTGCCAGTAATGGTGTGACTATAAGCTGCTACCTCATCCAGAGTCTGTTCTTTTTGCTGCAATCCATTGAAGCTGGTGAACTTCAGATAAATCTGCTTTCCAACCATATTTTCATTGTAATCATGGCTAAAAATAGCACGATCAATACGAACAAATGATTCACCTGAATTATGCGGCCCTGCATCATCAAAACGTCCACGAATCAGGTCACTCAATGTATACAGCCCAGATCCATTCAATGTGGCCTCAACATAGTTAATATATTCGTCACCGACTCTACATAGAGTTGCATCAACTTCAGCATCTTCAACCGTACCACTGAACATCTGGCTGGATGTATTCAACTGGATCTGCATCTCGGTATCATCTGCATCAATCGCTGAAACCAGGGCACCATATCGAGCAGACCCATAGATCGTACCAACCATTTCATAAGTTGTATTATCCAGGCTGACCCAGACATTACAGCCGCCCCAATTAATTCCACCTGATACCGCTACCCAAATTTGATTCTTAACCCCTGTCAAATCTAATGGTGGTTCAAAAATATTCGGTGCATTCACGTTTCCTGGTTCTTCATTTCCACCTTGATACCCATTCGATGATTGAAGATCATATTCAACTGCAGAGCGAGATCCAACAGCCAGTTCTTCAGCCGTAATCGAGAGCATTCCGTCTTCATCTTCTTCAACCCGGGTGATCCGAACTGGAAACTGATTTAAGCCTAGTGATTCATCTGTGATCGTCACAATGTCCATCGGCTCTAAACGGCAGTACTTCCAGCCTAATTCGAACTCATATTCATTACGGACATAAAGTTTTCGCTGCAATAGCAACTGCACTGCATGGCGGGCAATTTTAGGTTCACAGAAAAAATCATGCTTGACCGGATCTTGTGTACGCAAACCAAACATTTCAATATTTGCCTGGTCTTTAGCTTCCACCGTTTCAGTATTGTATTGATTAAAGCGGTTTACATATTCAATCTGGCAATGATTGTATGCATCTGTATCTCGGCTGCGACGTACCCGAACTGGCTGATCTTCACCTAGAAAATCGTCATCAGTAAGGTGATAAACCGGCTCCAGATCAGGTACGAACGTTACCCCATTTCCACTGACGACACTGTCACCATAAGACCGGATCTTCAAACCGTCTGGACTAGGTACCACGGCACAATTCACCGCTTCAACAATTTCATTGATGATTTCGAATGCTTCACGCTGTTCTGTCAAAGCAGGACTGATCAACAAATTGGTTGCTGTACAGTAAGTCCGAAATTCAGATAAATCTGCCATTTGCAGACTGGGTGATGCGCCATATCGTGGATTGGTAATGAAGTCTTCAATTACATCTGCAGGATTGGCATCATGAATCGTATCTGAGAACGTAATATGGCTGATCACTTCAAAATTGTGATTTGATAAACTCGCACTGCCACCCAGATCATAATTGGCACATGCTACATAACCGAGAAATGGATAGTGCAATGCCTGGTCAGGATGCTTTGATGGGAGATAGCCCCAAACAGGATTATGATCACCATCAAATAATTCAAACCCTAGCTGATCAATGGGTTTAAGTTGAATACCACCTTCCGTTTTAGGAACAATCTGTTCTTTGTCACGCCAGATAATCCCAATGTCTTTGATTTTGTTTTCACAAAGTCCAAGCATGAAAGATGCACTATACGTATAAGTGGTGTTTTTGGTTTTTACACCACCCCCTTTACCACCTTGTTTTGTAGTTGTCGTATGGGCGGTGGCTGTAAAATCTCCGTACCAAAACATATTGGCCGCAACACGGTTTTTGCCATAAACCAGTGGCTGACAAAGACCATATGCAGATTGCTGAATGCGCATTGAATTGATACGTTTGTCAGATGTGCTGACCGTACCACCACCAAAAACACCGCCCATTTTATAATCCTCTTAAACGATAAAACCCGGCAATTCGCCGGGCTAAACTTCCTTTGGTTCCATCTTGGAGGATGACCCCCTGATGGATATATGAGTGGATGATCGTAGGCCACTCAATGACAATTGCAGCATGACTGATGCACTTGCCAAAATGATAGAGAACAATATCACCAGGCTGAGGATCGTTTACCTGCTCACAAAATTTCTGAATGTGTTCAAGATATCGCTGACCCATCTGATGCATGTGCCAATCAGGTGGGTATGGGCCTGGATCGTAATGGTCAATTAGCCCGACTGCTTCATAGACCTCACAAAGCAACGTTGCACAATCAACTCCAACACCTTTGACACGACCTTGATGATGGTAGGGTGTGCCGAGCCATGTCATAGCTTCCGCAACGGCTTCAACGTTTTTCATATTTAGGCACTCAGAATTTGATTAATAATATGGTCCGCAATTACCTCATATCCATCATCGTTTGGATGCAGGGTGTCACTTAAAAAAAGCATACCCTTGGCCTTTAGTTTCGATGTTTCCTCAAAGAGGTTGATGTGTGACAGGTTCTTGAGTTTTGATATACCGCCAAGCGCATAACTCAAGTCCGCGATCCTAAATAAACGCCCAGTTGAAGGATCTTCACTTTGCGTTACAGCAGGTGGGGACATAATAATCAATTGCCCTTTAGGGGACGCAAGTTCAATTTGATCAATTAATGTTAAATACTGCTCCTTGAAGGAACCTATCTTTTTTGTGTTATGTCTGTCATTCGTACCCAACATCATGAACACATAATTGTCAGCAATACTGACGCGCTCTGAAATTAAATTCCCTACAATCCATGTGTTTGTATTCGTCCCCGAAATCGCTTTATTGATCACTGTAACCTTACGCGATGCTGTTATTGAAACAATTCTCAGGTATACAAACTTGTTCTGCACATTATTTGAAATTCGGATTTTTTTTGAACCTTCAGCCAACCCTGAAATAAGAGTGGAAAAACCAAAGGCTGCGGATTCGTTATATACACTAAAACTTGTATGCAGTACATCATCTACATAAACATCAATCATCGACTCTGTAGGGCTTCCGTGACTAAACTTCGCATGATTAATTGTGAACTCAGTTCCATTGAAATCGAATTCCATTTCGTTTGGTATGTCTGCAGTATTTAGCGGACTATGTAGGTCAACAAAACTACCCTCGGGCGATGATGCCAAAATTCCGACCAAAGCATCCATTTCTTCTAACGAATAAACTTTGCCACTGTTACTTTTGAAAGTGTAGTTATGCAACTCTGAAGCAATAACACTTTTTCCGTCAGCAAGGTAGTAAGCCTCACCATCTAAGGCAATCGTATCATCACCGATACGGGCGCTTGTACAAAATGCGGTTCCGAGATAATTACGGAGCAAGTTAGCCCATGATTTAGTTGTTGCTGGACCGTGAGTAGCGCTCTCCCCAGCGCCTGTGCCGCCGCCGTTACCAGTTGCCCCCATTCCGTATGTAATCGAATCACCTATCAGTTTTATTTGAACCGACTGAATTGGGTTGCGCAGATCTCTTAATAAATTAGATAGTTGCTGTGGCTCTTTTAGACTCTCTGCAATTTTCTCTACGGCCTGCTCTACGGTTTCATTAACTTGTTGAGTAGATACAGAAGGATAGGAGTAAAGACTCGGGTCAATAATATATGTATAAGAGCTGTTGTTAGGTAGCTCAGAATATAGATCGCCCGTCGGAGTTTTATTGGTATCAACTGTAATCGAAAATACTAGATCGCCATCTCGGACTATGAAGGTTTTAATCCCAGTGTTCGGTACAATCGGAAATACAACACGAATATCCCTTTCGAATGTTTCTTGCGTATCAAATCTATCGCGATTAAGTATGCCTATAACCCAGCGATTAGGCGTAGTGGCGTGATTTGGATTGCTAATCTGTTGGATACGATAATACTTTGATGGATCTGCACCAGTGACGCTTACATTTAAAATGTATGGCTTTAAATAGTTTTCATGCATTTCAGTGACATTACTTTGCTCAATATTATTTCGCTTCAATGACGAAAACGGATAAAGTACAGTGCTATTTTTAGTAAGTGAACTATAATTATCTATATCTGATTTTTTAACGGCTGAGAAAATATAGCAGCTTGGGTCAATAATATAAGTGTATGAGCTATTGTCAGATGTGAAAGAATAAAAATCACTATTTGGTAGTTTGTTTGTGTCAACTGTCACAATGATAGTGACATCACCATCAACAACACTGAAAGTTTGAATCCCCGTATTTTTCACAATCGGAAATACTACTGAAATTGTTTTCTCAGACGTTTCAGCAGTGTCAAAACTAGTTCGATTTAAAACCTCAAAAACCCAACGATTTGCTAATGTGGCATGATTTGGATTACTAATCTGTTGGATACGATAATACTTTGATGGATCTGCACCATTGACAGATATGCTTAGAATATATGGTTTTAAGTAGCTTTCATGTGATGCGGAAACATTGCTTTGTTCAATATTATTTCGCTTTAAAGTAGAAAATGGATAAAGAACAGTACTGTTTTTAGTAAGTGAGCTTAGCTGATTCAAATATTCTGACGAAGCAACACTTCCTGCCATTTCAGCAAGCATTTCACGCACTTCAGAATGCTTTTTCGATTTATTGCGAAAATCGGCTGGTGATGGAATTGGCATAATCTCTACCCCATAAAAAAACCCAGCTCAATGGCTGGGTATGGATTAATACAAATTTAGTTAAACGGCTGTTTCAGGTACAGGTATAAATGGTGCACCACGGAAACGAGCAAAATTGTTAAAACGGTTTTGACAGGTTTCTAATCGCTTATCACATCCCGGATAAACTTTAATGCGCTGTCCCGCCTGCGGTGCTTCCAGCAATGGCAAAGTCAATAACAAAGCACCCGATTCATGCATGCGAATGGTCCGTTTCAGACCAGCATTGCCACCGTCCAAGAACTCAATTACACCCTGAGTAAACCAACCTTGAGGCTGATTCACCTGGCATAAAATTCGTGCTGCAGTACTGCCCGATTCAATCGTTGTTTGCACCATAAAGTTTTGACGCAATAGACCGCATGCACTGTCAAATAACGTATTGGTACAGCTTGGCTGATATAGGTTTCTTGGCATTTGCACGTTCAATTCGTCCAGATCTGACGCGACACTGGCTTGAATTGAATTACGATCTAAGTCAGGCTCAATGATTCGACCTTCAAAAAGCTTGATGGCCCCGGCACTGGTATCCGTTGGTGTATTCATGTCCATAAATATGCGCTCCAACTTAAATCGAGCACCATCTAATTGGCCATTATGGAATGCCTGAACAACGTTGATGCCGTTCCATTTATTATCGTCAATGCAATCAATATTGATCGATAAATTATCGACTTCAATGCCGAGTGAAAGACTGATTCCATCACGGCTGATGATTGGACCTTCTGAGCTATAAACCTGACCTGCAACCACCAGGTCAAAGTCATAATTCGTGTATCGAAAAACATCGCCCTGTACCGTTGTAATGGTATAGAGATCTGCCATCACAAACTGATCAGCATCAAGCAATGCAATTAATCTTGGAGAAGCTGCTCTCATACTTTATTTCCTAATGAACCGATCATATCGACCTTGTTGGCTTTCCATAATTTGCTCATGAAATTGGTGTATTGCTGTTCATCATCGGCAAATCGGCAACGGTAGTAATACGTACCCTTTACTTCAAATTTAATGCCCTGTTCCAATGGTTTTGAAAGCGTGACCATGCCTGACTTGGTGACTTGAGCTGTTGTGTCATCCCAGAACAGATCATCGTCGTTATCACTCCAAAATTGCTGATTGTCGTTTTCATTCCAAAACGTTGGATCAACTTGAAAAGTTGTCTCAGCCTTTGTATGAGCCAAAGGAATCACGGATGTATGCATCTGCTTATACAACTGGAAACTTGTCGTACTACCATCACCACTATAAGAACACGTGTAATCGCAATCCTCAGGCATTTTGAAAAGAAAGGAATCAAAAGCACCACGGCGCTCTAAAAAGAAACTTTCGAGCTGCTGTAGTTCATTCTTTCCTTTTGATTCACGTAAAAAAGCAAATGACATTGATATTCCATATTTTGGAACGGCCTGGTAACTTGCTCGAAGCTCCCTACCGTTCGCTGAAGTCATAATTTTGGTATTAAAAATGGGAGTCTTTGATAACTCCCATTCAAGACCTGGCAATTCAGGAAATAATACGTCTGACACAAATAACCTCCTTAGGTACCGAAATTACGACGATGGCCTTTCAATCCACTCGCTAATTCACGACCATGCTTTTCAAAGAAACGTTTAACATCACGCGAATCAAAAGCTTGAACAGTGAAATGATTCGTTGTTTGCTGACTAGGAGCTTGAGGCGTGCTGAATCCGCCATCAGATGTCAATGACTTCCCTAACGCACGAATCGTATTAGCATGCTGTTTAGGCAAGACCATTTCCTCTTCATGCAATTGAGTCATTGGATTTACGCCAGCAGGAATATCGTAACCTCCTCGAGCAGATGCTACTTTACCCACGATTGCAGATACACCGGCAAAAGCAGCAATACCTGCTGCCACACCCAATGCAGGACCAACGATAGGAATAGCTGATAAAGCTGCCCAGGCTGCGGCCATGGCTTCCCACGCAGACATCATGATTGACTTAATGGTACCCATCAGTTTGATGCCCAGACGTGTAAACACACCGGTAGCTGTTGCCGCTGTCTTCATACTCTCACCAGCCACGACAGCACCAGTTTGGGCAGTTTGACCTGCAACTTCAGCAGCAGTTTCAGTTTTGATAAAACCTAGCTTAATGGCCATACGAGTAGCTAGGCTGGCTACGTATTTCTTTAATGGTTCACTGATCATGCTTTGAATGAATGCCCCAGCCAGTTCTGTGAAAATGGCATTCATGGCGTTTTTCCACGTCAAGGTACCATTCATCATAGACTGAATGCCTTTGTCCCATAGTCCAGACATACGTGACGTCAAACCACCAAACTTATCTTCAAAGTCTTTCATTTGAGCATCTGAAAGAACTCCTACTTGCTTAGTATCGGAAACCTTTTGATCAGTATCCAAATCAGAAATATTGTTCATAATCTGATTCTGATTGCCTTGTTTCCCTGAGATACCAGACATTTGGTTTTCAAGTGCAAGTCGATCCTCAAGCCCTCTGCGTTTAATTTCACGCAATTTGTCTTCTAACTCTTTTTCAAGCCGTGCTTTTTGAACATTTGAAATCTTTTTAGCATCAAATTCAGCTTGGATATTAGCTTTATCTATTTCATAGGAACGCTGCGCAATGAGTAGATCATTTTCAATGAGTTGCTCTTTGAGTTTTTTAATATCCTCAAATTCCTTAACACGCAAAGCAATTGTTTTATCGCTTGCCTCTTTTTCAGCGACAATTCTAAATTTTACTTTCTCAGCATCTGTGACTTTTGATTTCTCGATATCAGACAAAGCTTTCTTAAGATCTAGAGCAATCTTTTCTTCCTCTGTCGCAAACTTGTATCGGATATCAGCAAGTGCTTTAGCAGCTTGCTCAGCAGCTCTTTCCTTTGCTTTTTCATCAGCATCAGATTTAGCTTTTGCCGAACTTCCTTTAGAGTCTTTGACCCCTGTGCCAATACCTTTACCCGGGTTAAATGTCGGTGATGGTGTAGGCGGTGGTGCAGAACCAACTACAGTAGGATTTTTTAAGAACAGATTTTGAAGTCTTTGCCCACCTGTTGTTGCAGAATTGACAATAGCTGAACCTGCTGTACCCCAAGCATTAGCTGTGTTGCTTACACCAGCATTCCAACTTGTTTTTAGGTTGTTTAGACGTGACTGCATCTGACCTGTATAGCGATCAGTAATTGAACCTAATTGTGATAAACCACTTTCCCATGATGCTTTGGCAGCTGAGAAGTTAAAGTTCAAAACATTGCTGACAACATTGCCAAAGGTCTGAAACTTGATGGACAAGACATCAAGACCGTATTGAATCGTATCTCGGAATCCTCCAAATACATTCATTACAGTGTTCATTGAAATATTAATTGCTTGGCACACTGTAGCAACGACCGCACGAATAGCAGCAAAAGCAATTTCAATACTAACTTTCAGACCAACTGCCACAGCTGCGAATCCATTCATCGCACCAGCGACTAGATCCATAAACCCTACTTGTTGAATCGCTCCATCACCAATATCAGCTGTTAAATCACTCCAAATCCCACTGATCGTACTAAATAGACTTTGAACAATATCAAGAAGGCTTTCGAATGTTGTGATTATCGCCGTGACTGCACTATCAATACCCTCTCTGGATCTTGATGCAAAACCAAGGAAATCATTTGCTAGATTTGTTAGTGCTGGTGCTGCTTGAGCAGCCAGTCTTGTGAATACGCCGTCTATAGTTTGCTGAATTGTACTTAACGCATTATTGAATTCCTTAGTCTTCGCAATTGCATCCTGATCCATAATCAAGCCAAGCTCATGCGCTTGATTTGAATATTGTTTCAACTTCTCAGCGTTATTCTCAAGCAATGGTGCCAATAGTGTTGCATCATTAGCGATTGACTCCATGTAAAAAGTCATCTCAGCTTGGGATACGTTCGCTTTCTCTAACGTTTGATAATACTTTTCAAGAATTTGTGGACCAGTAAGACCTTGGAACTCTTTGGCAGTCACCCCCACTTTTGGTGCAATTTTTTCGAAGAAATCAGCCATTTCTCCACCACCAGTTTGCATGAAGTCACCAAACTTATCATTCACATCTTTCATGATGTCAGATAGTTTGTCCTGTTCAACCATGACTGATTTAGAGGCAAATGCCCACTCTTGGAATTCTTTTGTGGTTGTATTAGCCAAGCGTGCTTGAATTTCCAATTCTTTAGATGCTCGACCAACTTCAGACGTTAATGACGCCAATCCAATAACTGCTGTCCCAACAGAAGCCGCTATACCAACACCGATCGCGGCAAAACTTTTAGTCAGATTTCCTGAAATTGATTTGCCAATATCCTCAAACCTATTGTTGATATTCTTGGATATGTCATCCAAACCAGTTTTAATGCTTGAGAAATCCAGCTTAAATTTTACTTTATTCCCTGTATCCTCAATCCGTTTGGCACCGTCGCTAACGATCTTTTCAGCATCATTCATGCCTTTCTTAAGTTCGGAAGTCTTCGCACCAACGTGCACTTCCACTCGATTGTTGCTCATAATTCCTTTCTCTCAGGCATAAAAAAACCGCCGTGAGGCGGTTTGAAATTGATGGATATGCTTAGCGTTTAACACCCAAATATAAAACAGCATTCTGTCGACTGCTTGTTTCAGCTACTGCATACAATGTCTTGTTTGCTAAATCATAATAAGCTACACCTTTAACTTCTTGTCTAACTAAATAGCAAGGTGAACCACCAAAAACTAAATTGATTGAATAATAAGGCGCATCAGGTACAGCAACAGCACTACCAGAATAATTACAACCACTTTGACCAGTTCCCGAAACAGCTCCAGTATTTGAGATTGTTAAACCTGCACCTTCAATGCCTTGCACAATAGCCGATGTACCGCTATAGGTTCCCGCAATAGTAGAAAGATCCGCATTCGTATTATTTGCCTGGGCATCATAAACCGTATTAAAAGAAACTTGGCTAGATGACGAATAAGATATCGTCCCATTTAAACTTTTCTTAGCATCCACTGTTCCATTTAGGGTTGTGTCATATATAGTAGAGCCACCAAAATAGAAATCTTTACCATTAGTTGCTTTCACAGTATTTCCTGAAACCGTAAAATTACCAGTAATAAATCCGGTTACACCACTTCTATAGGGTGGTGTATATAAAAACCAAAACTTTTTATTTTTATCAACCAATCCAACTACATCCTGACCTTGGTTTGTAGTACCTGTATACACCCCTAAAGTTTCAGCATTAACTACTGGATCCTTTCCCCCATCGTCTACACCATGGTATGAATCACCATCACTACCGCCACCACAAGCCGTTAATGCACAGGCAATGAAACTTATCCCTAATACTTTTTTCATGGTTATTCCAGATAATAAAATTTGTAAATTAAAAAATAGAAATTAATCTTGCTCTGAATGCTTTAATTCAATTTTAGTTCCATCTGTGAACATTATAACTGATGGTTTAAACTCAAATTTAATTTTATCTAAATCCGTATTCAATAGCTTGGTATCTTCTGCCATGAATTCGTTATAGTCCGTACTTCCTTCATACTTGGCAATTGATTTCGCTTTAACACCATCATCGTATGAAAGAGTTAAATTTTTAATAGGGTCACCAAACATATCTTTAAAAGATATTATCCCTTTAAATCCTGCAATATCTTTATCACTATGATTTTCAAAAGCTAGTTGGAATTCGATATCAGTAATTTTATCAATATATTCATAACGAGCATGCCCAGACTTGGAAACAATTGCTGCTGTAAGAATTCCATCCATTTGTTTTTTGACAGCTGCATTTTCAGCTTCAATCTTTGCTTTTAATTCAGCCTGAGCTTTTTCCTTAGCATCTTTGTCTTCAAGCCATTTTTGTTGTTCTTTAATAGCATCACCAACTGTGGTTCCAGGTTCGATACCATCTCCACCAAAAGCTGCACCCATTCCCTTACGCATCAAGAACTGAGTAAGCAATTTTTTATCTTCTTCATTTAGTTTTTCAATTTGTGGTTTTAGCTCTTCCCATTTTTCAGGATCTGTAGGAATTTGAGCTGATTTTGGATTGCTACATCCAACTAAAAAAAGACTAATTACCCCTGCCATTAAAATATTTTTCATAAAAACTCAGTTGATTGTTATATAAGTCACACAAACTTTAACCAACTCAAGTATATAAATCAATCAGGGCAGCCTTAACCACCCTGAGGAAAGTTCTGCAGATCCGCAAACAAATCATCTTCATCATCGGTTTGCGGATCATCTGAACCTGTACTGTCATCAATCCCCATAAATGCCTCAAGGATCCGACACAGACGCTGAATGCCAACATGGCTGGGAGGACACTGCTTGTGATACGCATTCAATGCTTTGACTCTTGGGAAATCCAATTCATTACGCACATAGTCGTAATCCTTGCCTAGAGTTAGCACCAAATGCGTGTACAGCTCCTCCCAGTCTATTCCCCCGAATCAGTTGCCTGCTCGTCTTCACCTGTATAAACCAGACCAGAAGCCCCCATGACCGTCTCAAATACGGCGTTCACGTGGCCAATATCAAGCAGTTCATCAGCAATGTATTCACGGGTAATTTCAGGATAGTTACGCTTCAATGAGCTATGTGCAACATCTGCCACTAAAGCAAAGTCACTTGGATCAAAAGTTTTAAGCTTTGGCATCAGCTTTTCAGCAGCACCTAAGGACAACGGCGCAAAAATCCAAATCTGGCCATTAATTTTAAGCGGGTTACCACGTGGGTTTTCGACCTGGTTAAATTGCATCTGGTATTACTCCGAAGTAGTCCATTTGAAGACACGGCCTAAATCATCGGCCATTGGCTGGAATTCAAACTCAGGTAGATCGTAATCATCCTGTTTTGAACTGAATGCCAATTTATTGCTAACACAGCGGAAGAACTCCATGCCAAAGAACTTGCCCTTGTAGTCACGGAATAGATCAACACTGAATTCAGGTGTATAGCCCATATCCAAGTTGCTTACGACACCTGACTTGGCACCTGCCACCGTCGCTGTGTATTTAAAGCTGATAAATACCGTTTTACCTACATCAGCAGTTGCGAAGGTATAAACACCTGCTTCAGACACACTGTACTGACCTGCAACTGGTGCACTCGCTACACGCTTTAATGGAATCGCTTTTGCATCAGTCACGCCTAAATCTTTCACGAATGTGCCGCTGTTCGGAACGACTGGTGTTACTGAGGCTGCAACGACTTCACCATTGATGGTTTGTGCGACTGCAGTAATACCACCTTCAGTGACCACGCCACCAAAGAAAATAGAATTCAGCAATGCGCCGTTGATGCGACCCATGGTTGCTTTACACTTAATCGAACCTTTACCGCGTGCGGCATCCACGGCGAACTGACCACGGCCATAGAGTTCTTTTAAGTCATAGCTGATATCAACTGACGTTGACTGCAGTACGCCCACTTCAACGGGTGTGCCATTGGTGATTGGATTACCGTGCACATCCTGTAATGGTGTGGCAAAGATTTTACCGGCACCAAATAAATATTGAGCCATATCGACCTCTTAAAAATGAGAAAACCGCCGTATTGGCGGTCATGGAGTTTATGAATTGCTTTAGGTGGTGGTGAGGATTCGAATCGGAATAATGGCAATCCCTTGGTCATCGAGCATGTTTTCAACTGCTTCAAAAACTTCGATCGTACCCTCGATCCAGCAATGCTCGACCAATCCCCCTAAGGTTTGGTATTCACATATATCAGGATTGTCCGGTACAAGTTTGGCACGTACTTGATCAATCATCTGATTCAGCTGTACCGACGGCGGTATCGTTGGATCATCTTCATGAATGTAGATATACACTTCCGCTTCAAGTTCAACTTTGGCATCCAAGCCTTTCACAGGCACTTCAGTTTGATTACCTTGCGTCACGAATAATGCTGGACGCTCTTCAGGTGCAACATGATTGAAATGCTTTAAACGGCGACTTGTGGTTTTAATCCCCTCGATGCCTGACAAGCGATTAAACAATGCCTGGTAAATGGCTTCACTATTCACTGCTTAATCCCCTTTCAATTGCAGCATCAATATTCTTCGGCACAATCTTCGCCACTTCATCCAATGAATCACGCATAAAACGGCGCTCTTTCATATCCACTTTACGTGAATGGGCTTTAATCATGATTTGACGTGGTGTGATCGGCTGACCAAAGACTTTCTTGATCATCCGAAGATGCGCCTTAATGGCCATCGCACCTTTAAGCCCAAATTCATGCGCAAAGGCATACGGTACCAAAGCACCACCTGCACCGACTGTGCCCTCGATCCAGTCCTTATCCTCTTCCACTTTAGATGAAACGGATCCTCTTAAACGCCCAGACTGCACATTCAAACGCTGACCTGTCAGCATGTCTTCTTGAATGGTGCGCTGAAGTTTAAGTGTGAGTGCATTTACCGTGCGCCGTATTTCAGCACGTACACGTTCATTGACCTCGTTAAAATCAACATCAGCATCAACACGGTAATCACTCATACATCACCTACTTTGCAGCAGTTTCCTTTTTAGGTTCTGCTTTGGTTTCAGGTACCGCACGTGTAAAACCATGTGGTGCCAAGATGTGTGCAATGTCGTTATCCGACTCGATCACACCGTCTTTAACCTTGTATGTGGTACCTGCAATTTCAAGCGAAGTCGCTTTAAAATTTTCAGGCGCTTTATACTTAAATGACATGCCTTGCTCCTAAACAACGAAAGCACCAACACCCAAACGATTGAGATTGGTACCATCATTGCCAATTGGAATTGAATTTTTTAATGCCAAGTAACGCTGACCATAAATGCTTTGGTTGTAAAACGCATCGGTACCAGAACGCGAAAAGCTCACGCTCTGACCTGCAATGGTCATACTCGACGCATCTGAAAAGCTGTTACCTGACTTTGATTTGAGTGCAACCTTGAGAATATGTGCTGCATATAGACCCACAGCACGTTCTTTCAGATCACCAAATTCAAGTGACTTCACAACGAGATCCGCTTCCTCTAATGCGTCTGCAATTTCTGCATCGGGTAGATTCATCAGCGCCGTGTCGTACTTAAACTTCAACTTAAAAGCTTGTGGGTCCATAGCTCACCTTATTCAGTGGCTTGAGCAAGTTTTTCTTGCAGCTGCTCAAGGGTTTCATCTTCAGCAAAGGTGATTTCAAGATCAGTCAGCGCTTTACGCACATCATCAATCGTGAGCTCAGCAGTTTTGGATTCATCCTTGCCTTTACCTTCATCAGTTTTACCTGATTGAGCACCTTTACCACGACCCGAAGCAGGTTTTGAATCACCCACTTCTGCAACTTCTTCGACAGCCAGTTCACCTGCATCAATTAGATGCTTGGCAAACTTATTCTTTTGAAGTGCTTTGTGGTGATTGGCTTCAACTACTACGGCGATACCTTTAGGTAAAGTCACCAGGCCTGCAAAAACAAAAGCGGCATTAGAGCCGCTGTATGTGTATGAATATTTAGCCATGAGGTTTTAATCCTTATGCATGGTCAAGGTAACGAAGTGAATCAACACGCTTCAGCCAAACACCTTGGTATTTGTAGTGGCCTGGCACAAGTACATCCAGGCCTTTCGGTTGCGCCGTCAAGAACTCAACGCTGTTGCCTTTGAACTGGATACATGATGGATCACGGCGATAGATGATCGAACGGTCAGCACTTGCGGTACCCTTACCATTACCACGGCCAGATCCACGGATGGCTAATGGTTTGCCTTGAGTTGAGAAGATATTGTTTTCTTCAATGTACTTCAGAAATGTTTTACCACCTGAATCTGGCACGACACGTGTCGATAAGTGAGTGTACTGCGCTGATGCCATTAAGTAAGTGTCAGGCTCAATTGAAGAATCACCATCAAACAAATCTGACGAATCAGCCAATGAGTTATTGAAGTCGGATAAAACCTCTTCAATGGTCGCCGTAGCCCAATCATGCTGACCTGTCACGATGGTCACACCTGTTTGGTTTAAGAAGCCATTCACTTTTTCAAGCTGTCCACTGGCATTCGCTTTGGTGTAACCGTACCAAGCCACATTCGACATGTGCTTTTCAGCCGCCAAGTTTGCAGCCTGAACTTTATCCGCTTCAAGCGTGAGGTTCATTTGCTGTGCAGTCGCCAATTCAACGACTGAATATTGGTAGCCAATCACACCCACTTTCACCGGCAGGCTCACGGTGTCGTATTCAACTTCTGCAAGTGGAATATCATCACCGGTACCAGCATAGTCTTCACCAATACCCACACCTTTTTTACGAGACAGGATTTCACCACCACCATAAACCGCATTTACATTGGTCACTGGGATGAACTTGGCGTAGTCAAGGACCTGTGCAAGCTGTGGTGTAATTTCGTTTTGTTCTTCGATCTTTACGAAGAGCTGTGCCAATGCATCCATGTTGAACGCATCGCCAACTTGTGCCTGAATGGCATGTGAAATCGGCGTTAAACGCGCTTTCATTTTTGCTAATTTGCTCATGTGTTATTAAGCTCCACGAAGATTAAGAAGGGCTAAACCATCGGCACCTGTCACGGTTTCCCATGCTGCACCTGGTAATACTGTTCCGTCAGTTGCTGAGCTCGACAAAGAACCCAACGGCACTGCTGTGGTACCGTTTGCAGTTTTTACGTATACCGCAGCAGTAATGTCAGTGATTGGCGCTGTAGGCTTGACCCAAATTGCACCTTCAAACATCACAGGCAACATATCAGCCGCTTTATAGGCTTCTTTACCAGCCGCCGTTTTGCCTGTCTTACCAACGCCGTGGCGTACCACCACACCAAAACGTGTAGGTGTAGCACCTGCCACAGCCGTTACAGATTTGCCATCAGTCGTGCGGACAACCACATCACCGTCATTGACTAAAGTCAGACCTGAAAGCGGTAATGACAGTACAACTTCTTTGGCAGTTAAACGGCCACGTTGACCGACTACCGCATTTAATTGCTGAACCATGATTCAAGTTCCCCTTAAATTGTTTTGTATGCAGCAGACTTGTCATAACCCTTATTTTCTTTAGGGTCCTGATTATTGTTTTGCTGTTGTTGCTGTTGCTGTTGATGTAATGCATCACCGACGGCATTGCCTGGTGTGGTCGACTTCACTGCTGACAGTGCACGGAAGACCGTGTCGATCTGCTCAGGTTTAGCATCACCGACAGCGACACCACCCAGTACAGCGGTCACCAATGTGTCACCTGCTTTGGCTGCAATCACATCACGTTTGATTTGCTCACATGAACAGCCTTCAGTTTTGATACTTGGTACCAATGCAACGGCGTCCGCAATCACTGACGCACGTTCAGCCACGACCTGATCAAGTTTTTCAGGTGTGATTTGGTCTTTCTCAAGATCACCGACTTTTTGCTTCAGTTCTGCATTTTCAGTCTGCAAGGTATCAACCACTGCTTGTACAGCTGGCAATTCATCACCGATAGCAAATTGTTTATCACCGACTTTGAGTTTTGCTGCTTTTAAGTTTTCAAGCTGGTCTTCTTGTTGCTTTACAGCATCAGCTAGCGCTTGGTTGTCACCAATCTCAAAGCGAATACCGTTTACTTTAATTTCCATCTTTTTCCCCTTTGGGTTTGGTTTATGGTCACCGACGCGACAATCACCGCCACAGCGACCGTATTTCACCAGCGCCACGTGATTGCCTTTAAAATTGATAAATTTGGCTTGATACGGCGTACCATCTGGCGCCGTGCCTTGTTCAAGGATAAGATCAGCCGCATAGCCCAATGAGATCTCGACGCGCTCATTGTTTTGGATTAAACCGATACTGTTTTGATCTTTAATGATTAGATCACCGACCAAGAAATCACCCTCTTGGCGTACGTTGAAGCATTCGCCAATGTGGTATTCCTTCCAGTTGGAAGCATTGATCTCATTCTTAGGTGGGTGATAGTCCGTTGTGTCTACGCCGTCGAATCCTTTAATGACTTCTGGCTTAAATAAGTCCTCAGCTGCCACATAGACGTTGATGACCTGATCCGCTGAATAGCCTTCTAAATTTGGAAATTCATAAGCGTAGTACTGACGGACTTGAGGTGCTTTAGCCAAGCGTACATTGATGCATTTCAGATACCCTTCCTGAGTAAATGAGCGTGTACTTTCGCTTGGTGCAAAGTCACCAATTTTGAGTTGGTAAATGAGTTTCATGAGTTAATGACTCAGCTTTTGTAAGATTCCGCATAAAAGAAGTGCACAAGCTACGATTGCCGCCATGTGTAAAAAGCACAATCCAAACAATCCTGAGTCATTATTTGGCTCAGATGCTCCAATTTTTTCCAATGGTGGAGGTGGCACAAATTCAGGTTTAGGCTCAGGCTGTTTTACTGAATTTTGGGTATTAAAAAAGAGCCCATCGGCTCTTAAGTTTTCCGCTGATTCGGCACTCTGTAATTGTTGGAACGATTCATCAAACCCCAAGGCTTCATGCTCCACATAGCCACCACGTCCACGCCGTTTTGAATAAAGTGGTTTGCGCAATAGATCTGTTTCCATGTTGCTACTGAAATCAGGATAAATTTGGCAGTCTGGGTAACCGCTTTGCATCACGTCCCAATCACTCACCTGCTCAGGCTTTTCTTTCTTTTTAGAAAGTGCCTTCGATAAAGCTGCTTTACCTTCATCTGTTGCCAGATATTCAGTTACGGGTTTCAACGATTCATTCAATTGAGCACACCATCGGCCAAAAGCTTCACCAGCCTGTTTCATTACATCCTTCCATGCATCAAGATTGATGATGACTGAGTAATCCCCTTGTGGATGCGCCGTATCAAATCCTACGTGCGCATAACCTTTGTTTTTGTTTTGAGCTTCCAAACGGCGATAAAAACGCTCCTTGGAAAATTTCTTTTTACGCATGACATCACCTTTCTGTGGGCAATAAAAAACCCACCGAAGTGGGTTGCAATAGCTATTAATTTGATAATTATTTCAATGTAGTCATTTTACCAACAATATTTACAGTCACAGGAAGATTCTCCTTATCCGTACTCTCATGATAAAAATATGATCCCAGCATACAACTTATAATTGAAATTTCTAGAATTACAATTAAGCAAGAAGGAATATATATCCAAAATGTTTTAGGTTTTTTTGGATGAATACTCTTTTTTTGCTCTTCTTCAGATAATTCACTAATTCTCTTGATCTCATAATCATAAAAGGCTTGCTTATAATCAACATCATCATGATTTTCAAAACCATCTAATACTTTCCGATATTCATCCATGTATTTTTCAAGACTTGGCTTTTCATTTTTCTGCTGGACATCCACCAAATGAACCTTCAATTCATCTATGATTTTTTTAATCCTATCACCACATTGCAAAAATTCTTTACTACGAACCTGAAAGTTAGCCGTAGCTATTGCAGTTGAGTACACTAATACGCAAACAGCAAGAAATACTTGAATAATCGTAAGCGTTACACTTGAAAAGATCTTATTTATCTCTGCAAGATCCAACAAAGGGATTAATATCAACCCTAATGATGCAATCGTAGTGGTTATAAAGCATATATCGTTTATATGCTTCAGTCTCTTCGCAGCTTTAAATCTAGCGTCAGTGGTAATACTCATTGTTCTCAAATATTTTTTTGCAATATCTTGATAAGGAGTAAATTGATTAGTTGAAGAATTATTTGGATTTATGTTTTGCATTTTAATTAATAAATAAAATTAATTATTAATCATATAATTAAAGCCTTAAATTAATCAATCAAAATATCCTCATAGTTTGGCAACGCCGTGCATCGGCATCGCACTGGTTGACCTGGATGACCTCCGCTTGGTGGATCATCCCATCGGAATGTTTCACCATGTTTTTTCTCATGATCTGGTCGCACACGCTCATCTTTTGCTGACTGCCATACATAAGTTTCAACACCCATGGATTCCTGACGCTTCTTATTGATAGCACCGTTGATCTTGCCCATCTGATCAGAAGCAATTAAGCGTGCACGAAAGTCCGTACTATGACCGAGCTTTTTAATTTCCTGTGCCAGTTGCTCGTTGGTCTGCCCTGTTTGCAAGGCATTCATCACCAAGGCTTCAAGCTTGTCGGTGTACTGACTTGGAATTGATTTAATCAAAGATACGTTTGCAGCAATCTGATTATCGATTTCATCCTGGATATCAGCACCACGGAAAAACGGCGTAAGGTCCACACCAAGAATGGTCTTGGTATGACTGGCAATCTGCTTATTCACTTCCTTGCTGGTATCCATGACCACCTTAGTGGCCAAAGATACCGACACTTCCATGGTGTACTTCACCATCTTTTCACGTAACGCCATGAATAGATCCGTCACCCAGCTATCACCAATATTTTGCCCCACCGTAGGTAAAACAAAATCCTTGGTTTGTTCCTGGCAATATTTGGATATTTCCAAAAGCTGACGTGTATAGAACAGCTCAACACGGCGATTGACCTTGACTGCCTTGGGCTTTGCCTTACGACCTTTTTTGCGTTTCTTGATCTGCTGAAGCTGAGGCTTAAGGATCTGTATGATCGTCGTCATTGGCTGTCACCATAGTTTCCAGCAATTTAATGTGATCTTCACCAATCACAGAGTAAACGCCGTCGATATTAAGCTGACGTGCGATCTGTGGCTCAGTAATGATGCCCATATTGAGATACTTTTCATCACGCTCAGCATTGGCTTTTTCCACCTCTGCACGGACTTTCGCATCCAATTGCCAAAGCGGATTAAATACGACATTCAGCTCAGGTATTTGACGCCCAAATGTAGACTGACAGATCACGGCGAGAAACTTCATCAAGATCGGCTTGAGGTCCCATTCCTGCTTAGTGGCAATCGAGTCGTAATAATTACGAGTGTCATGCTCACCGGTTGCATTCATGCCCGCAGGTGATTGTCCAAATAGAATCGTATAGGGAATATCTGCCGCACCCGCCGTCTGTACCGAGAATTCACGCATCATGTCAGGCAAGCCTGCGAAGTTATACGTTTTTGAATCGTACTTTTCCTCAGCATCTAACACGATCATGCCATTAATGCTCTTCATAAAGCCCACGGACATAAATCGCTCCATCACGCCTTTCATGTCCTCTTTGATCTTATCGACCAGGTTAGGCGTTTGAATCACATCAATCTTCGATTCATGAATCAGGCTGGCAGATCCGCGCTTCACACTGGCATGGTCAAGCAGATCCTCATAGACTTCTTGCAAGATGCTTTGTGGCTCTTCATTCACTACATCGGCATGAGCAATACGAATCAAGCGAGTATGGTGAATGCGCTTTTTCGCCTCATTCCCCATTTTCATCTCGTAAAATTCAGGCTGTTTCAGTAGTCCACAACATGCCGACGGCGGTAAATAACTGTTTTTATCCGCCGTGATATATTTCTTTTTCACGACCGTAAAGAACTCCAAACGCCCTTGACCGAGTTTAGAAATATCTAAAGGTTGATCTAAGGCAGCACCGTCAGCAGTTCCAAGCAGGATATATACAACGCCGTAGAGGCGCGAAAGGATTAAGCCTGATAAAAGCACCTGATTTAAATGAAATGCCTTACACGCTTCTTCAAGGCGTTTTAAATCATCGCCTTGAATGCCTTCATAGAACCAACCAGCACGAAGCATGTCTGAAGCAGGACGATTGACAATACGGCGTGCGAGCCAGTTCTGGTACACCGCTTCAAGCTGATCATCGTCAATGTCTTTCCGTACGAACTTACCATGCGAAGCCTTGTCACGCTCGGTACCAATATTCGATACCAAGTTTGTATATGCGCCAGCATCACCAATGGCATTCATTGCCTGTTTTACTGCATCAGCTACAAGCGTTTTAATTTTACCGCCTGTATCCGACTTTTTATCTTTAGCCATAAATACCTCTAATCAAATACAGTCGGCTTTTTCGCAAGAGAATCACTAATCGCATCAATCGTTGGATCCCATTGGTCATCATGCTCATGGGTGAAATCAGCTTTTAAGCCCTCAATTTCTTCAATGTAGTTCAGCAACCATGGCGCACTTACAGGCAGAACAACACGACGATCCTCGACATAGAACACTACGTCCATGGTTCGGGTCAGTTTGTCTGTATCACGCTGAATCGCCTTGATGGGCAATGTAGTTTCACGAGAGATGTTCTGAATCAGCATCGTGCCTGATGCTTTGTCCTCGATGGCCATGTACCGAAGCTTGCCAATCTTGGTATTGCTTTCCTTGTGCTTATTGATGAAAGCCTTGGCTTCCTTAATCAGCTCAGGTGCTTCCCATTTACCACGGCGCACGTCAATAATGTACAGCCGGTTGTCATACCCAAGGCCTGCACATAAGAACACTGAGTAGTCGTTATGTTCTTTAATCTTCTGTGCTGTATCTGCCCAGATCGCACGCCATTTCAATACCGGTAATTCAAGATAACGATCAAACCATTCAGCCTTAACAAGATCCCCGCCAAGTTTTTTTGGTGCCTGCTGGTACTGACTGCTGAATGTATAGCGAGACACTGTAGCGCCGTCTTTGTCTTGGCCACCTTTCTCTAGCTGCAGTAACGACAGCAATGACTCTTTTAATGGCCAGTAGCTTTGACGGCCTTTTTCATCACGCTCCACATCTTGCGGCACTTTCTTCCGAATATGCTCTGGCAAGGCATTGATGTATTCATCATCAATCAGGGCCGGTATCGAAATCTGATGCCAATTGCCCGGGACGTTACCCGTCATCACAAAGTTAGTCGGATCCTCAACGTGTAAACGCTGCATGATCAGAATAATTGGTGTGGAGGACTTGGCCTTACGTGAGTTGACCGTGTTCAGAATCTTACGATTTGCTTTGTTACGTGCCGTCTTACTGAATGCATCCTCAGGCTTGAGCGGATCGTCCAGGATAATCGCACCGGTAAATCCAGCATCTGCCAAAGTACCTGCACGGCGACCTGTGACCTGACCACCCATCGAAGCGGAATAAACATGCCCCGCTTCATAGCCATCTACAGTCGTTTTCCAGCTTGCCTTAGCATCGGTACTGGTCGAGATCTTAACTGGCCATAAGCCCTGAAAATCGACCGATTTCACGATGTTTCGCGCCGTGGATGACACATCCTCTACAAGTGACTGCGAGAATGACAAATATAAGAATCGTGAACGCTGGTTTCGGGCGATACCACGTGCAATCAGATTAGTCAGTAATTCAGTCTTACCTGAACCAGGTGGAACGTTAATAACTAGGTTTTCAATTCGACCGGCAATGACTTCATCAATTGCCCAGGCAATGTATTCATGGTGCCAATTGACCGAGAACTTGAAGCCCATTCGTGGCAGAAAAAAACGGCGCGTAAAGAATAAATGTTCTTTCTCGCACCGCTCCTGCTCGATCTGCATTTCCAGCAAGCTAGTATTTACTTTCGAGTTCATCCATCACCTGCCTTACCAATTCTTTTGAGGCAGTTACATAGGTTGTATTTTCGTTCTGCAATGGACCACCATCTGGACCAGTTATTTCCTGCTTGGTTGTACGTGCGTCCGTTTCCTGATAAGCCAATTTCAACAGATTCTGTTTGGATACTTTGTTCTTTCCAGCATCCTCATACATTTTCTGAATTTCTTTCAGCCGAAATGCCTGGTTAGCAATCGGGATATCAAAAATGTTCTTTCGAAAATCCTCACGTGTCTTATCAAACAGATCCTTTAATTTCTTACTGAGATTGCGGCCTGCATACTTGGTCGGGTCGTAATTTTCACACTGCCGACGATCAATTTCGATGTTAAATCTTTGCATGACAGCATCTGCTACTTGTTGAGGTGTTTCAAAGCAAGCAAGAGACTGAACTATAAAGATTTTTACAGGCTCTTTTAGTGCCGCCATAATTACCCCTTTGTCATGCTACGTCATGCAAGATAGACAAAAAAAAGAGCCTTTCAGCTCTAACCAATCACACAGTTACCACAACACGCAGCCATACTTTTTTCAGATACAAACGGCGCATTCTTGGCAATTTCTAGAAGTCTTTTAACAGACTCATCAGCACCCCATCGTTTTGTTTCACCAAAGAACACTTCAACATCATGGCCAGCCAGGTAATGCTTAGGCAGTCCGGTCATATCGCTATAAATGATTTCACCATCTTCATCACGTTCTACACCGATGTGATAAAGCTCATGCTCAATCAGGCGACAAAACTCACGATCTGAGGCTTGCTCACAGAAAGCAGCATCCACAGTAATCAAGTATTGAGGCACAAAGCCGAACCAATCCCGCATCTGTTGTTCCTGACGTACTTTCTTCCAGCCACCCTGGTTAAACATGACCTTTTCACATTGACCCAACACCATACGTTTTTTCGCTACGGCGGCAGATGAAGCCCAGGCGAATGCAAGGAATTCTTCATTGTCATGCAGTAGCTCGGCAATATGGTCATGATCCGGGTTATGTAATTCACCACCTAAAGTAAGCCAGTTATTCATGACCCATTCTTTAAGCTCTGGCGCAGGTGCCAAGCGAATGGCTTCCTCTTCCTCAGCCTGATCAATCAGCTCCGTCGGTGGGAATGGTCTGAACTGTTCCATCTTCTAATCTCTTTAATTGACCTTGAATCCATCGAATCGCATACCCTGATTCAATTTGATGTGGCTCAAGACGCTCAATTCTGTAACCCATATCTTCAGCTAAATCATATTTATTAAATGCGTTTGCGATCTTCCTTCCACCACGGCCAACAGACCATGGACTTCCAGCGATTTCAATAAGAAGCCTCAGCTTTACAATATGAAAATCGAATCGCCAGTTTTTAGTATGTTCAAATTGAAATTTGCGCTCATAGCCAATCAGGTGTTCTTCCAATTCTTGAAATAGGGTTTCCTCAGCTTCTAGATATTTTTCTTTAGCCTTAGGCAAAGGCTTGGTGCGTGATTTCTTTTTAGGTGGGATTTTTTGAGTAAAAAGTTTATAGGACTTCTCATCCATACAAAGCCACACGCAAATTCTTAATGCGCTCTTTAAGTCGAATCATCACATTATCAATTGCGACTAATTCGCTGTGTCTTAAGCCTACACGACTGAGGTTCTGATACTTAGACAGCTCAGCACTGCAAAATTCTAAGTCTTGTTTAGCTTGTACTTTGTCTGTCATAAGTGTCACCAGTCCTGTTCTTCTTCATCGAGCTTCTTCACTTCAGTGCATTTATAAGTTTTTTCACCAACAAAAAAGCCGCCTAAGCGCTCACACTCATTTGCCACGTAGATATGCGTATACCAACTGCAAATAACCCACGCCACGATAAAACCAAGTAAGAATTGCCACACATTCACCACCAATAAGAAAAGAAAAACCCCTCAACATCTAGAATGCGAGGGGCTTTGTTTGCCGTAATACGTTCGGCGATTTTGAGAAATTACTTAATAACAGCGCGTCCAGTAGCTTGATTGACAGATGGAAAGTCATAAAATCGATACTTTTCTGCAAGTAAAATAAACTGATGCGCCAATACAGTTAGAGTGTTCACTAAGCCGCTAATGAATTGTAAGAATGGGTCTGAATCTTGATTTACCTGAATTGATATATTGATTGACATTTAAAGTCATCCATAAAGTTGAGTTATTGATCTTTTATAACCCACCAAACCTAAGGAAACAAGTACCAGGAATAATCTAAGTTATTGATTAAATAACACAAAATAACACATGACAACACTTTTGGCGCTTATTCAACTTCTTTCAAGCAATTCCGACACACCTTGATTTCTTCATCATCAACCGTGTAATCGATCTCGGTCACACCATGTAAACCAAATAAGCAGAATATAAATTGGAGCATACTTTTCTCCAGACAAAAAAATACCTCCTTTATAGGGAAAGGAGGCAGAAACTTAATAGAAACTACAGCCATAGAATCTGGCCCGAATTATATACATAATAATATTATATACAAGGCTTATTAAAATCTTGGTAAGACAGCCCTCTTCGCGGGGCCAGACGCTACTCACAATCACACACACCTAACATGCACGGTCTGCTTTACTTGCTTTCAATCCTCTTTAGGTCGGGGCGCTACTCCCTAGTCTGGATTCCCGAAGGAAGTTTACTCGATGGCATGTTCCACTGGTCAGCACTCCAGTAGGCTGAGGTCGCCTTTTTACAGGCAATAAAAAGCCCACTTACTCGTCAAATAAGTGGGCCAGTGCTGTAGTCACTTTCTTCGTATTGCATCTTCTTCTTATCGCAAAAACAATATAGCACCGAAGCTTTGATTAGAAAGTATAGAGAATATTAAGAAAATGTTTTCAAATGTTGAGCTTAAGTTAATTTTCTTTTCAGATAATAAATTCTATGCATTAAAAAAGCCCACCATTTGGCGAGCTTTCCTTGATGCTTAAGCTTATTTTTGACATTTCACGTTAAACTGGTATTCGTCTTGAGTGACCTTAATTTTAATATTTTTATATTTTCGCTTGTTTGGATCCATTGCCGAGCCAGCCACTTCCTCAAAAAAGCTACGATCATTCATTAGCTCGCCATACGCTTTATAGCCTAATAAAATCTTTTCAGGCTTTTCGCCTTCAGCCACTAATTTACCGAGAGTATCTTCTAGTTTTTTAACAGTTAAAATCGCCATTTCAATTAGAGCCCAAAAACAAAAAGGCATTATCGCTTATTTTCATGAACAAACAATGTCAAAAAAAGCCCACCTTTCGATGAGCCTTCTATCAGTAGTGCGACTTACTTACAC
This sequence comes from Acinetobacter sp. 197, assembly GCF_048148385.1. Classification (NCBI taxonomy): domain Bacteria; kingdom Pseudomonadati; phylum Pseudomonadota; class Gammaproteobacteria; order Moraxellales; family Moraxellaceae; genus Acinetobacter; species Acinetobacter sp. 197. The sequence continues at coordinate 477,951 of NZ_JAYWZK010000001.1, read as the reverse complement.
TTCGATCACTATAACAGAAATATGCCATATCCTGTCCGGACAAGCAAGTGGTTAATCAATACGCAAACGTTTGTCATGTCCTGCTAAATAAAACTTTCCGCAATACACCATACTATCGATAGAAGATTTTCCAAGACGACGCTCATCAGCGAGTTGACGCAATGACATCCCACGAACACATTTATCAATAAAAATGCTCACAGCTACTTTTGCTGAAGAACAAATAGCTTCTGATTTGTTGACAGATACAATCAACTTCCGGACCTGTTCAGCCTCAAAATCATTAATCTTACAAACCAACTGATCCTTACGCGGTGCCAACCCTTTGTTATTTTCACAGATCAGCCAATAGATCTGATTCACCCCAAGCGAATCTGGTTCATTCCCTGACTTCATACGGCAGGTCTGAACATAAGCCCCATATTGCTTCAGCCACTCTTCAATTGTAAATTTCGTCCAATCCATCACTTCAATTTTCGCCGCTGCATTCATCCTAAATCCCCTACCATCTTCTCTATCTGTTGAATCGCTAAACCTGACTTCACTTGATCTGTACTAAACCGTATTACTTGATAACCAAGCATTGTTGCTGCGTTATATTTTTCCATGTCCCCGATATACCCCTTGCCTCTGGTATGCCTTCCTCCACTCCAGATCCCACCTTCAACCTCTACCAGTATTTTTTTACCCACTAAATGAAAATCTGCTTTCCACTTACGCTCTGGGTGAAACTTAAATTCCTGCTCAAAATCTATTTTTAAAGCTCTTAACGCAGTGGCCAGTTTTACTTCACCTTCGCTTTGTACTTTTTCGCCTTTCACCTTAGGGCGTTTGGAGCGCCCTTTCGGTCTGGTGGCTTTAACCATTTTTTTGTATTCAGCGATTGAGTAGCTTGTCATTCACCCCAAACCTTCAATACAACGGCGCCAATGGCCATAAAAATAAACATCAGCGCTTTGTTTAGATCCTTCATGCCGCCACATTAGCTCCAAATAATTGCTTAGTCTTTTCTGTTGCCACATAGAGTCTAGTGCTATGGTTACATCTAAATTTTAAGTAGCCTGCCTGAACTAAGCCTCGCAATTTTTGATTCAAAGCTGCTCGCGTTTTATCACACACATGTTCTTCAAGCTCTGCCGAAGTCACCTCATGTTTTGAGAAGGCTACATACACCAAGATGTCTTTGATTTCTTCAAAGCGTTGGATGGTGGGTGTGTTCATGCTGCACCCCCTACACGCTGATCTGCCCAATTGCATTCCACCAAGGTTAGGCCGCCCTGCTGGAAACGAGACCAAAGCCGATCACCTAGATCTTTTTGCAGTTCAGCCAATGTGAGATTCGAAATCAACATGGTTGGCTTCATACGGTCATAGCGTGCATACAGAACTTTGTGAACCAACTCGCGGCGTTTATCACGGTCATGCAATCCATATTCATCCAGGATCAACAGGTCATACTGGGTGAAGTCATAAATCACAGATTTCTCTGTAGCGTCCGGCTGCTCCCACGCATTCATGATTCGCTGTGCCATATCCTCGCTTGTGATGTAACGCGCATACTTGCCCTTGTTGAGCAATGTTCGAGCCGTAGCGCAACTCAGATGGGTTTTACCGGTGCCTGTAGGCCCTACCATCACAAAATTATTCTTGTGGCCATTGATCATGTTCTTGGCGAATGAAACAACATGGTTTAAAGCGTTCTGGTGTCCGGCATGTTTGACCAGGTAATTCTTAAAACCTGATGTTGCATGACGCTCTGGAAGCATTGCTCCAGCAAAGTGTTTTTCACGTACGGTACGATCAATTTCAGCCTGTGCTTGTGCGAGTTGCTCTTCATGAAACTCTACGGCGCATTGTGGGCACTTCTGAAAAGGGCCTGCTTGTACCATGGCGGTTTTGTGTTTCGAGCAGATCGCTTGTGTTTGTTTTAATCCCTGAGTCAGCATCGACATTGCGTTCATACAAAGTCCTCCGGAATATGGACTGGTGAATCAACTGGTGCGTGATATTGCGATGCTTGGTCTGCCCAGGCTGTATTCACGTCAAGATTAGAATTTTGTTTTTCAGAACGTGTGTAACCAGATGGATGGTTGTTTTTGCGTTCAGCTTTTTCCAAGACTCTTTCAAACTCTTGAATAATCCACTGTGCAAACTTTCGGTGTTTTTGGTTGTCAGTCAGTTGAAAGTTTTTCTCATGGTGTGTGTTGAAGTTTCCAAGATGGAATTGAAAATCTTCCAGACCAAGAATTTCAGAAACACGGTGTGAGTGTTTGGTGGTTTTGAGAATCGAACTCAGTGTTTCAAGATTTGGATTCCACACTTGAGCATCTGAATTTTCTTGCGCGTTTTTCTCTTTAAAGTTTTCTTTAATATTTTCTTTTAAATCTATTTCTTTTACAGAGTGACATTTGATGTCACTAGTGGTGGTGACATTTGATGTTACTGGTGTAGTAGCATTTGATGTTACTGGTGTGGTGACATGAGATGTAACTACATTTGATGTAACCGCATTAGATGTAGTTACATTTGATGCTACTGCTTCAATAGAAATACGATCATCTAAGGTGAGTGTATAAGAGCTACTTTTGCCCAGTGTTTTAGTGATGCTGATCAATTGGTATTTAGCTAAATCAGCCATACATTTACGTACAGTTCGCTTGTCCTTAATTCCAGTGATCTTCATTACCAAGGTTTCACCGATTGACTTTTGATCCAAGTGAAATCCTTTGATGTGACGATTAAGTAGAACGATGCACTTGACAGCATCCCCACTTAATACAGCTAGATAACCTTCGTCACAGATGAAATTAGGCAAGGGTGAATACCCATCATCTTTTTTCGACATGGCTTGTCGCTCTAATTTTTTAGCAGTGGATGGGTGTAACGAAATATCGTTGTCTACCCCCTGCTTGTGTGCTAAATTTGATTTCATATTCAATGCCCTCTAAAGTTTTGAATTGATAAAGCCTGACCTCGACCGTCAGGCTTTTTCTTTTTGTGTGAATTTATGCATTTGCTTGCTTAAAGCCATATCCGCTGCTTTAGCGTTCTCAATAATGCGATTAAGAATTTCACTGGCTTCCGCATACTCTTGCGGAGTTACCATTCCATCTTCCAAAACCTCATAAACCTTTTGATTGGCTTTGCCAGTCTCGGAATTCATTTGAAGTAATGCTTCTACGATAGTCATTTGACGATGTGTTCCTTCCCCGCCTGCTGGCATAAGCACAAAACCAAGCATGTGCGCCCAAACCTTCAGAACTACTGGGTTTTGGGTTAAAAGCATGATTGCTTCAAACTTCTTAAGACTTGGATCATGGTTTTCCATATTTGGATTGCCATAGTTGCAAATCGTCTTGTGAGCATCACCAGTAACCTGTGCAATATCCTTTGGATCGAATCCTTCAGACTGATTAATCATTTGGTGAATCGCTATTCTTGTTTCTTTCTTTAAAATCATGTGAATCCCTGTTTTTATTCACGTTTATTTAAAATGATTACTGACTGATAATTGGTTTAAGCAGTTAGCGATAAGGCTTGATTTCTGATGTAGTTAAAATCAGCCTCTGGGCACAGTAAGTCGCACTTAACAGCACCATCACTTTCCTTATCGATTTTTATTGCTAATAAAGCACTGCATTTGCTATTGCCGTACATGATTTGATGCAAGTACCCAATTGAGGTTTGGCAGCGCTTTGCGAATGCTTTTCTTTCGATTGGGGTTAATCGATTGAGAAAACTTTTTAGTTCAGCTGTGTGAGCAGAAGACATCTTAAATCTCCTAATTAGTAATATTTAGTAAATACTAATTTTTATCACTTAATAAGTCAATAAAGATTTAGTGTTTGCGAATTTACTTTTTACTAAAAACTATATGAAATACCGCTATGGACATAATTTCTTTAAGACGCGCTAATTTACGCCAGGCTATTGATGCCAAGATTAAATCTGAAGGTTTCTCTTCGGATGCTGCTTTTTGCGAGCATTACGACCTGAATCCAAGCCATATATCTCAACTTGTGAAAGGTCATGGGAGTTTTGGTGAGCGCGCAGCTCGAAATTTAGAGAAAAAGGTCGGGTGGGAAACTGGAACCTTAGATCAACAACCTCCTAAAAATTTATTTGGGGGTGAAAGCCTAGCGAACGTCCCGAGAGTTAAAGCACGCATGGCCCCTGTTCTATCTTGGGTTCAGGCTGGTAGCTTTACCAATGTTGCAGCAGTTGATATGAGCGAAGTAACTGAATGGCTGCCCTTGCCAGAAGATGAGTGCTCAAACTGCTTCTTTCTTAAAGTCCAAGGCCTGAGTAACTTCCCTGACTTTATGGAAGGCGACTACATCGTTGTAGATCCAGATGCTTATTATGGGGATATGCAGTCTGGTGACATTATCGTGGTCCGTCGCGGTGATGATGCTACTTTCAAAAAACTGGTTATCGAGACAAACGGTAAAAGATACCTTCAGGCTCTAAATCCAGAGTTCAAGCCAAATATTATTGAATTAGATGATCAATGCCTTTTCGTTGGCCAGGTAGTTGACTGCGTTCGCTATGTTTATCGCGCAAGACCAAGAGTTAGAAAGAATTAAAAAGCCGCTATATGCGGCTTGGGATTTATTGAGATGTTTAATTAAAGTATTTTTAAAAATCAGGGGGTATTATGGAAATATCAAATGTAATTTTCCATCAGTTAGAAAAAAAATCTGAAAAGCGTGGATCTGATACTGTAAAAGTAGAATTCGCAACAACTTTACTATCATCCGAAGACCCAGTTGTTTTAAAATTTTGCGAAGAAATAATTGACTCTTATCGCCAACAAAATCCAATTTGGGGGTATATTGATGAAGAACATAAATTCCATAATAAATTAGAAAGTTTTTATTCTCCATCAGATAGTGATTTCATAGATTTTTCAAAATCAGTTTGTGATTTAATTAAAGATGAATTAGCCACTAGTATTTTTGGCACTGGTGGATTTGTACTGGTTTTGAATTACACCCATTCAGGTAAAGAGTGGATGCTAGTCGCGATGCTTAAAAATGATGAAGGCTACGGATTAACCGAAGCCCTCGCATTAGAAAAAAGAAAATATTTAAATATAAAAAAATTACATGAATCGGCTCGAATCAATATTGAAGATTGGAAAAATAATATAAGTTTAACTGAAGAGGAGAAAAAAAATTGTCTTTCCTTTATGAAGGGAAGTAAACAGAAAGATAATGATGTAACTGAGTATTTTAGAAATGCATTAGGGTGTTTGGGTTATCACAGCAGCAATAAAAACACTAAAGAGGTTATTAGCACTATAACAAAGTATATGGATGACAAAGGGTATGAGCCTGTACTACGTGATAGTGTTAGATCTAGCTTATATAGTTATTTCGATACACAAAACAAGTTAGATTTAGAAGTAGATCTAGAAACAATTGCTAGAAAAGTAAATTCTGACACCCCTGAGGATTTTACAAATTATATTAAAGAAAATGATATTACAATTGATTCTTCATTTAAGCCTAGTCAACGATCGTTCAAAATACTGCAAAAATTATCATTTTCATTAGGGGATATTCGAGTTAGCTTTTCGTATGATGATATTAATGATAAAGTAGTTCTAAGTGAGCATGGGCTTTTGATCAAGTCTATTCCAGCGCATATTATTAAGGAAATGGATGGTTACAAACCGAGAACTATGCAAATACCTTTACAAAATTCAGATGAATAATTCTATTTCGAAGGCAGGTATTGATCTACTTCTTGACCTCATTAAATTGACGCAAGATAAGCAACTGTCAAACCGTCGAACATATTCAGGCCGCATTGCGCGGTCTGATAGCGCGCGCGCCCGATTGATACTAACCGACCTTAAAGATCATATAGGTGAGACGGATCGATTTTATCCAAATTATGATGAGGAAGATGGGCAGATAGATATCTGCTTACCTCCTTTTTATAACTTTTCTTTAAAAGAAATGCTAGAGTCATATCCTGATTTACGGATAGAAGTACCAAATGAAATAATTTATTTTGAAGATATTGATTATACTTATAACCCAACAGATATACATAAAATCGAAGATTCAATTTCGTCATTAATTATAAAAAACTATTTAAAAAGTGTATCCCTATATAATTTACTTAAAACTCAAGCAGATCATTCTAATAAAAATGCAAAAAACGAAGAAACCATTTACTACCTAGGCTCTAAAAAACTTTCTGTTATAAATAACTTGACTGAAAACCCTACCACTAATCTAAAAAACTTGTATGCATTTGAGATAAATTACATTAATTCAAACATTCACAAAGAAGCTATTAAAAATATTATAACCGATAGTTTAAATTCATATTATATGGATAAAGAAATATCTTTTAATCAGATTTGTATAGACTTTGACTCTATATATGATGTAGTTAAAAATAATTATGATGTATATATTTCTCAGTTTACTTTTGAAAAAATAAAAAAGGAGGTTGAGAAATTTCGTACTGAGTCTATTACACGTATAAATAAATCATTTTCCGACATACAAATGCAAATTATTGCTATTCCTGCATCCTTAATTGTGGTTGCTAGCAACTTGAAAACAGGTGATAGCTTTTCATTTATTACAAACTCTATAATACTACTCGGAGCATTGTTTTTCACAATTGCAGTTTATATTATGTGTGAAAATCAGAACGATACACTTGATAATATTAAACATGAAATTGATGCTCAAGAAAAAGAGTTTATAAAAGACCCTTTATTTAAAGATAAAGCAGAAATTAATAAAAACTTTTCTGTAATGAATACTAGGTTTTTAAAACAAAAAAGCAACATAAAGCTAGTAAAAAGAAGTATTTATTTATCTATTACTATAATGTTTATTACCTATTTTTATATCCACATAGATAACACTTGCTTAACAATTGATATTCCAAAATTAAATAATTATTATTGTTTAGATACTAAAAATAAATCTACTTAAAGGTAGATTTATCTTAAATAAGACCCAAAATAAAATAAAAATACACCTGGCAACATACATGAGAAGCCGGCAGCTTGTGCATCCATATAATTTTGACCTTTTTATGCAAGATATGTGGTCCGAAAATAATCCCCACAAAACATAATATAAATCCTGTAATTATTAAAAATGATGACATGTGTTCTACCTCTTTATTTTTCTTGGTTTTATCCTATTTTATATAGTTTTTCTTTTGTCTAAACTTGCTTATAATTCAAACTCCAATAACAATAAACCTATAACTATGAAATACATCACACTTACCACCCTACTCTTATCTTTGACTTTTACCGGCTGCCAGAAGCAACCAGATGAAGATGTAGATCCAATTGCTACCACTACAGCTTTTGAGAACTCAGATAATATTCTTAGTAAATACCTAGAAAAGTTAGACTCAGAGTTCACCACACAAGATGTGCGGATTAAAATTTTATGCAGAGACTACCCACGTGAGTATGAAAAGAACTATATGTCCAACTTGTTAAAACTCTCACCAGGTGAATACTCTGAAGTCGCACTTCTGGCTGATATGGATTTAGTTTTGGATCACTACAAAGAGAAAGATGCTATTCAGTGCTAAAGCTTTCTTACTTCTGAAATATTAAATCTTTATATTGGACTTAAGACCTCTCATGACCGGGTCTGTAATAACAAAGTAAAGCATCACTAACCCGCTATCCGCGGGTTTTTCTTTATGTAAGGTAAGTGCAACCTTGTCTTTAAATGTTACATTATAACAATTAGTATAATGATACCTATGATTCATAAATAGAAAGGTAAGTCTCAATGAAATATCTGTTAGGCGCAGCATTGTTAGGATTAGCGATTACTGGCTGTACTTCAAATCCAAAAAACGAAGTAGTGCAAGAAAAAGTTGTGAGCAATACTGCAACTGAAACTCAGGTAATTAATTTTACTGGTCCAATGGATCTTACAGTCGAATTGAAATCTTCAGATAATTTTGAAACCGCAGAAATGACAGATAATTCTGGCAAGGTTTATCACCTTAAACGAGCTATTTCAGGAAGTGGTATGCGTTTGGCCAATGATGACGGCGTTTCAATTCACTTCAAAGCTGGTGAAGGTATTGTAGAGTTTATGAAAGACAAACCTATCAGTATTACTGAATACAAAAAATAAGATTATTGCTCTAGGACAACCCACCTTGTGTGGGTTTTCTTTTGTCTATTAAATCATAATATTTAGCAAATGCTTAATTTTCACTAAATAAATTTAGTAAATACTATTGACTTAATATTTAGTAAATACTAAATTATATCTCGTAGACATTAAAAAAGCACTCAAAGGATTCGAAGTCTTGAGTGCTTTACTTACAGCGAGATCAATTATGAACACAAAACTAACGCCACACAATAGCTTTAAGGTAACTCTGTTTACTGCTGCTTTAACAGTAAGCGCTTTAGCAGTCGCTTTTCATGCGGATTTAAGCGTTGGACAACCTGCTCCAGCGCAAAACATTCAGTCTGAATACGGCATTATTTCACTAAAAATGCATGACCAAAGCCGTGGTGAAGCAATTCTTAATCTGGATGGATTCCGTTTAAATATCTCTTCATTTGAAGTTCAGGCTTATCCAGATAGCTACGGCGTACCTGGTTCAGAGTTCACTGCAGTCGAAGTAACAGAGCTGGGTGAAATCAATGTATTTGATGCCAATGGTAATCCATATAAAGACTTCACTGATCATCAGGATCACCGCGAAATCAATTCAATGATCACTAGCTACATCATGAAGCATCGCCTAGTGGAGGTGCAGTCATGATTTTAAATTCTGCTGATCAAATCTTTGAGGCGCTTTTGAATGGTCAATCAGTCTACTGGTGTGAATGCGGCTCTGACGACTGGTCTCCTCTTAATGATCGAACTCAAATTAATTTTGTAGATCTTTACACCGGTTTCCTGCAATTCAAAGCAGATGAGCTACCTGTAATACCAATGCCGATTGAGTTCAACTCAACTCATCGCTACTTCTCTGAATACATCAAGACCTTTGAAGGACTTGAAATCTATCGAGTGGGTAAAACTCGGGCGAGCTATTTTGCCCTACGCGTTAAAAGCTCTGGAACTATTGCTGACTACTTCTGTAATACGCAGATCTACTCCATTCAGGCTGATGGCTCATTGAAGAAGATGGATAAATCTCTTACTCCGCAATGGATTTTAGATGGATTGGAAAATGCGCGTGTTGCTATGCGCAAGAACAAGCGTCATCAAGCTTTAGAAAGTACGGGCTTCTTTGCATCTGAAGACTATAAAAACTTTAAACGTAATAACCGTTCTGCAGGAGTACGTTGAGATGGCGATTAATATTATTCCAGCGAATCAAGCGCTGCTAGTTCAGGCAATTATTGTTTATCTGTATGCCGATCCGGGCTTGGGTAAAACCTCTATCGGCTTTACTGGTGATAAAGCTATTTCATTCGACTTTGACAAAGGTTCTCACCGTACTGGTGAACTTCGTCGCGGTGCTGTAGTTCAGGCTCACCAGTGGTCTGATGTTGCAAACCTCACAATGGCTGATCTTGAACCATATAACACCATTGTGATCGATACCGTCGGTGCAATGCTTGAAAGCATCAAAACACATTTAATGCTCAATGCGACCAACAAGCAAAAAGATGGATCGTTAAAGCTTAAAGCCCAGGGCTTGGCCAACAACATCTTTAAGCAGTACGTGAATACGCTGATCGCTTCAGGAAAAGATGTGGTGTTTATTGCCCATGCTTCTGAAGATCAAAGCGGTGACCAGGTAATTTATCGCCCTGATCTGGGTGGTAAAAACCGTAATGAGCTATATCGCATTGCTGACATCATGGGCTATTTGACCACAGTCACTACTGGTGAAGGTAAAAATGCCCGGGTAATTAGCTTTAGACCATGCCCCACTCACCATGCCAAAAATGCAGGTGGTTTAGGTGGTGAAACTGGTGAGGTATGGGTGCCGGATCTAAAGACCAGCCCTACATTTCTGGCCGATCTTATCAAACAGGCTAAGGACCATATCAATACCCTGACACCAGATCAATTGGCCGCAATCAAGGCTCAAGAAGATCTAGAAAACTGGGTACAAAGCTGTGGTGAGGCCCAGTATGCGAGTGATCTAAATCAGCTCACTCAGTCCCTTGAAGACACTCATCTGTATTACAAGAATATGCGTGCCGAGCTGGTTCGTCGTGCTCTGGAAATGAAGTGCATATTCGATAGACAGCGCAATGCATGGACAGATCCACCAGAGTTTAATGGCATTTCTGATGAGCAGCTTGCCGATCTACAGGACTTTATCGATACCTGTGGGCTTGATGCAAAAACAGTGTGTGAACACTTGGGGCTTGATGCTCTCAACCAGATAGAAGCTTCCAAATTTGAAGCTGTAAAAAATGACATAGAACAATTGGCGAAGGGAGCAATGACAGCATGAAAATTATAAATAGCAAAGAAGCTTTTGAGGCAATGATGGCTGGCCGAAATATCATGTGTCGTGCAGCTGGTGAGTTAATGGATTTTGATGATCTGTCTCAATTCCCGGCTACGATTTTCGCTATGCCAGGCTATGAGTTCTGCATCAAGGTTGAAACAATGGAGCTGGCTGGTATTACATTTACCAAGCCTTTGACTCTTGATGATGTCGTGGAAGATCAGGAAATCTTTATTATTCATCCTGACCATATCTCACAGATTAAATACAGCAAACAGTGCATGGAGTATTTCAAAGCTGTCGACAATGGTTTTGCTCAGGCGGATAAAGAAAATGCCGAATTACAATTAGTGGCAATGGGTGAACTATTTGGTCGAATGATTGTCTATCCTCCAACTATAGACAATACAGGCAAACCTAAAAAGAGACGCTCAACCAAAGCTAAGAATGAGACTGAACAGGCTAGCATTCCAGCTGGCCCAAGTGATGCTGTACCAGATATTGAAAAACAGCCTGAGCCAGAGGTGATTCAGCCTATTGAAGCCATAGAGCAAGAAGCCACTATTAATACTGAAACTCCAGTTACAGAAATTGAAGCGGATTCAGTTGAAACCGACCGGGTAAAGCTTGTTAAAAAGTTCACTGCACAAATTGATCAGTTTACTAAGGAGGATGACGTTCTTTCATTCCGTCACGTATTTCTGGCCAATGGACACTTAGATCAAAAAGATCAACAGCACTTGTGCAAGCTTGCGGAAGATAAATTGCTTGAGCTGGATCCAGAGCAATACACGCCGAAGGTTGAACCTGAACCAATCGCAGATGAAGTCATTGAAGTTCAGCAACCAAGTATGTTTGATCAAATTGAAAATGCCGCACGCAAACAAGCATCAGTGGAAAGTGCTGAACATGGTAGTGCCCCTATTGATCTCTTCTACAAGAAGAAAAAACAGGTTCTGATCAATCGGATCTATGACATGGATTCAGTAGAAACTTTAGAACGACTAGCACCAGCGATACCTGCAGCTAAATTACTTCCAGCTGATCATCAGGAACTACTTAGCTTGTATGCACAGCGCAAAGATGCCTTGATTCAAGCTGCTGAAACTGGGGAGGCTTCATGAGTTATTCCTACTCTTCTATGACCCGCGTGCTGCTTGTGCAGCACAAAGGTCGGGTTAGAACTTACCGCAACATCAACCTATTCGGTATTGATGATTGCCTTCGAAATTTTGCGAACACCTGGGGGTACAGATGATCTTCAGAATTAAAAAGAAGCATGAAGTTGGCTTTAAGCTTTGGCTAGAAAAATTGGGTTATATCAAAAATGAACTTGCAGATGGCAGTTCGACGTTTTCGGGTAAAGGCACACGCAAGACACTGAGTTATGTGCTTTTAAAGAAAGATTTAACAGGTAATGCAGCATGCCAGGTGCTATTCGATGAATATGAAGAACACCTGGATAACCCTGATTATTTAGATGTGAAGGTGGCGTGATGGATTTTCAGAAAGAAAGAGAAGCGTTTCAAAATTTTTGTGAGCAAAACTTTGATGTTGAACGTCACGAGCAAACATATTTTGATGAACAAACTCAAAGTTATGAAAATGATCTAGGCGAATGTACTGAGTCTATAAATATGGCATGGAGCGCATGGCAAGCCAAAGCCCAAGCGGTGCCGGCTCAATTGGATGTCAATTCAATACTTCATGATATTGATTGCTATTTTGATAATGGTTTGAGCAATACAGAAAGAGCCGCTAATAACTTGCTTCAGTCAATTTATGAAAAGTTGAGTGGTGAAGTTAAAGCACAGGAGCCAGACCAATGACTAAACAAACCTGTTTTTACAAAATTGAAGATGCTGAAACCTTGGCGAAAATTGATGCTTTTATGGATAAGCGTGATGCTTTTTATGAGCAAGTCACAAAGCTTTGTAAGCACTATGGTTTTGAAATGCATCAAACACATGACAGCATTCAAAATGGTCTTCGTTTCTTCAATATGTCGGCAGACCCAAAGGCTGAAATTGACAAAACAAAATGGAAAACATCAAAGCACAAAAGTGGTTATTTAGCTGTTTTACCTCGCGCTACTGCCAAGGAGCACAAGGCTGAATATGATGCCATGAAGCCAAAGTCCATGACCTATGATGAGCTGAATAAGATCATTCTGGCTGAAGATGTTTTGCCTTGGAGTTCTGGTTATGGTTTGTCTTGGAAAAAGGGCGAATATTTTAAGTTCGAAACATCACTCAAGGCTGCGCCAGTAGCTATTGAAATTCTGGGCAGCGAGTATCGAAAAGCTGATGTGGAGGAACAAGCCAATGACTGAAATTCAACAAACAAACATCCAGGTGGCGAACTACATCATTGATGAGTTGTACAAAGAGAAGCCGTTCGATCTAATTCTCACGCCTCAACAGTATTTATCATTTTTGAATATCGTAGAGAATTCGCCTGCTGTTAGCTTTGGCTACCGATCTTGGCAAGAAGGTGAATGTATTTTAGTGGGCGTGGATAATTCTAATGTTGATCAGATTTATCACAAATTGAGCAGCTACATCGCAAAGAACCAGAAGCCTGAAAACTGCATGGATCAATTCATTGCAAGCGGTGAATTTGACAAAACTCTAAATGATTTTTTCGGGTTACCGGAATCAGTAAAACAAAGTTTGAAGGAGATTTCATAATGGGAGCAGCTATGAAAATTGATGATCCGGTTGATATCAGTTTTATGTTACTCATGAAGTATCGTAAACCTGTAATCAAACTTGAAGAGCTCTTGCCTGATTACTTGCCTCATCTTACAATTGAACAGGCAAATAAGCGCGCAAATAAATGCACTCTTCCATTTCCTGCATTCAAGTCCGATGGACGTAACTCACCTTTTTATGTTCATCTAAGTGATGTAGCATTCTGGCTTGAGGCAATACAAAAAGAGTCTAAGAAAGACTGGGTAGCAATGAACCATTGATTGCTAAATTATTGATTAATTGCCGCATGGTTGCACCTATTTTGCACCTTGCACCATGCGGCTATTCAATAAGATACTAATAAATAATAATTTTTATAATGTATATGTGATTAATCTATCCCACCTGCCATGGGAGCGACAATCAAATTGTTTGACAGTTGATAAGGACCAATATACATATAAATTCATCACTTTTTTGGTGAGCATAGTATACTGCATCTGTCTTATTCACTCATCTTTTCAGTTAATTTACCGCACCATGAATAAAACTTTTACCTCTTGTTTTTCTCTTCAGTCATTGTCTGTGCTCGCACTTTCTTTAAGTCTTGCTGGCTGTGGCAACGGTTCATGGTGGTCAAAAGATGATGAACCAACACTTGAAGTTGAACATATTCGCAAAGCTATTCCAAGCCGTGTCAATCAACGTGAAGCTTGGGCACAAGATATTTACGATATTACTGAACAGCTTGGCATTCCTCAAACCAAGGAAAATGTCTGCACCATTGTGGCAGTAGTTGATCAGGAATCTAACTTTGTTGCAGATCCTACTGTTCCGGGTTTGGGTGAAAAAGCGGTTAAGGAAGTTCAAGGCCGTCTTGATGAAAAATTCAAAGACAAACTTGGTGATGCAATTGGTGGAACAGTTGCTGGATATTTTCAGGAAGTTCTTAAAAATCATCCAAGTCCTGAAGACAACTTCCTGAGTCAGATGCGCCGGGTCAAAACTGAACGGGAACTGGATGAGCTATATCGTGAAATATTTGACTATATGTCGAAGCATTATCATGTCAGCGCACTCACTGGTGCTGCCAAACTGGTCGGGCAGAATATTGCTGAGAAAATGAATCCGATTACTACATTGGGTTCAATGCAAGTGCATATCAGCTATGCCAAAGAGCATAAACGCCAAGGCGGCAATATTGCAGAGCTGCGTACCGATCTCTACAGTCAATATGGCGGTCTGTATTATGGGATTCATCGCCTGATGATGTATCCGGCGGATTATGACAAGCCGATTTACCGTTTTGCGGACTATAACTCGGGCATGTATTCCAGTCGAAATGCAGCTTTTCAGAGCATGCTGAATGATTTAACTGAGGCCGAACTCGATCTGGATGGCGATTTATTGCTATATACGAAAGATGGAGCATCCCGCTCGCAAAAGAGCCAGTCCGAGCGCGAGTTGATCAGTGTCTTTGCCAAAAATAATTTTATTATTACTGAACGTCAAATCCGTGCCGATTTAAAAAAGGAAAAAGAGAAAGATTTTGAAGACACCATGACTTATCGTGGCGTTAGCAAGCTCTATCAGGAAAAGACGGGTAAAGATCCAATCTATGCCATTATGCCGGAAGTGGTCATTTCCGGACCAAAATTAAGTCGTGATTATAATACTAACTGGTTTGCTACCCGCGTCGATGGTCGATATCAAACATGCATGCGCAAAATCAAGAATCTAAAACTCTAGCCTTATTTGATTTTGATGGAACCCTGTATCTGCATGATAGCTTTACCGGGTTCATTTTCCATGCCTTAAGAAAACGGCATATTGTGAAACGCGGCATGCAAATTTTGCCATGGATTCAGGCCTATTATTTAAATTTCTATCCGGCACATCGCATGCGACCCAAATTGTATGCCAGCATGTTTAAAAACAGTGATGCAGGGGAAATTCTGCAATTAGCTCAGGATTATGCGCAACAACTAATATTCAAGTTAAATCCGAAATTATTAGAACAGCTTAGGCAACATCAAGAATTAGGCCATGAAGTGGTGCTAGTTTCCGCATCTCTGGATTTATATTTAAAACCGGTCTGCAGCTATTTAAATATCGATTTAATCTGTAGCGAAGTTGAAATCAAAGCAGGGAAATTGACAGGGTTTTATCAAACTCCTGACTGTAGTAACACACAAAAGAAAATTAGAATTCTAGAAAAATATAATCTGGATAATTATGCTGAAATTTATGCTTATGGGAATAGCAAGGAAGATATAGAAATGCTCAGTCTGGCGCAGCAAAGCTATTTTGAGGGTCAAGATCAACAGCTTCCAAAAATTAATATTTCAGCTCATTCGATGCCATATTAGTCCTTTCCATTCTATAGGGTTAACCAACTAAATGCCTTTAGACAACGCTATAAATGGCAGATTAACTTTTTTACTTTATGCCTTGAAATCATCTTAAATAGCTTCGCAATCAGGGCTTTTACTTCCTGTAAGTATTAGCCTCCTAAATAAAAAAACCACTTCAAATGAAGTGGTTTTTTAGCTTTAAGAAAAATTATTTCTTAAACGGAAATGCATATTTCACAATACGTTTGATCACACTGCCGTACTGTTTTACCAAGCTGGCATTGTTATAGTTCAAACCATATTTTTCACAAACAGCCTGAACTTTCGGTGCCATTTGGCGATAGCGACGTGCAGGCACATCAGGATACAGATGATGTTCAATCTGATGACTTAAATGGCCGGTTAAAATATGGAAAGCCTCAGAACCGGTCAGGTTGGATGAACCACGAATCTGGCGCATATACCAATGACCACGACTTTCATTTTGCAGTACTGATTTCGGGAATACTTCTACATCTTTGGTAAAGTGGCCACAGAAAATAATACTAAAGGTCCAGATATTACGCAGACCATTGGCCACCATATTGCCGGTTAAAACCGGTAAAGCCGCAGGACCGGCAATGAGTGGGAAGAATACATAATCTTTAAACAACTGCTTACCGATTTTATTCTGCATTGGACGCCATTCTTCTTTGGTCTGCTCTTTGCTTTTACGGCCTTTGAAGTATTTACCCAATTCAAGATTCTGAATTGCAACGCCCCACTGGAACAATAAACAGAATGGCACTGCATAAATCGGTTGCAATAAATAGCCCGGTTTCCAGCGCTGTTCGGGGAACAGGCGTAATAGGCCATAACCGATATCATCATCCATACCCTTAATATTGGTATAGGTATGATGCTTAAAGTTATGGGTTTGACGCCAGTTGTCTGAAGTCCCTACGATATCCCATTCATAGGTCTGACCATTGAGTTTAGGATCATTCATCCAGTCATACTGACCATGCATGACATTATGACCCAGTTCCATATTTTCCATAATTTTGGCAAAGCCCAAGAGACCTGTACCCAATAGCCATGCTGGCGGGAACCAGCCTGCAAATAACAAGGCGCGACCGGCAATCGACGAATAACGAATAGTTGAATAGACACGGCGAATATATTTGGCGTCTTTTTCACCCAGGTCATCTAGCACTTCTTGCTTAATCGCATCGAGTTCACGTGCAAGTTCATCAAGTTCAAACTGGGTTAATTCACGGTTTTTAGGATTTTTAAAATACTGTAATTTTACTGGCATATTCATAGGATAAAACTCGCTTATAAGTCGATGACAAGGTCAGTCTGCGCTGAGTTAATACAAATTTTGAGCAGGTTGCCGGGCTCGGTATTTTGCGAACCGTTGACCAGATTCTTGGTCGAACCCTCTACTTTATTGCAGGCACATTTATTACAAATGCCCATACGACAACCATGGGTCGGTTTAATATTTTGCTGTTCCAGGCTCACCAGAATGGACTGGCCTTTTGGAATGCTGACCGTTTTTTTCGACTGGGTCAGGGTAACATTAATAAAGCCGGTATCCGATAGATCCGCCAAACTCATGCTGAAGGCTTCACCTTTAAACTGTTTTGCCTGAGTAAAAAGCTGTTCTGCTTTAGATACAAAACCTGAAGGACCACAGCAATATACAATGCTATTTTCCAGATTTTGCAGATCGGTCAGATAGGTTTCATCCAGACGCGCAGCAGGTGGCTGTTCTTGAGTGGCATACACATGAAATGAGAAATTTGCATGTTTCTGAGCAAGTTCTTCAAACCGTACTTTAAATGCGGCATCTTGATCTTTTTTAACCCAGTACCAGAGAGTGACCGGTGCAGATAGTTCACCTTTTTTGCTCAAGCTTTCCAGCATACTGAGCATTGGAGTAATACCACTCCCTGCAGCAAGCAGAATCAATGGACTCGTCTGCGCAGGCAACGTCATATCACCATAAGGCTGACCAAATTCGATCACATCACCTACTTGTGCCTGTTCTGCCAACCAAGTACTGACTTTACCGGCATTGACTTTTTTCACGGTCAATAAAACATGTTGCGCATCTACACGGGTCAAACTATAGCTACGTTCATAACGGATACCGTTTACCACCACATAAACCGGATGATGCTGCCCTGCTTCACCAAACTTAAATAAGCGATTCACCTGAATTTTCAGACTCAGCATATCCTGTGCTGCATTTTCTATATGCACGATCTTGCCTAATGGCTGATTCAACGACCACACAGGATTGAGTTTCTGAATCCAGAAATTAATTGCATGCTGATCAATCACACTATCAGACAGTGTATTCAATGGCATTTTAAGTTTTTGCAGTACATGCATCGTTTGTGACATCACCTTGGGGTTTTAATTATTATACACATGTATATATATTTGTATATACAATCGTATTGTTTCTAATCGTTTCACAAGCTTGACTAGCTCGGTTATAATAAAATGTCATGCATGAACCTATCGATGAACGAGCCTTCAATGAAAATAAGCAGTGATGCATCTTTACTACAATCGAAAAGCATTGATGAGCCGATTATCGTACGGAGTGTCGGTCGCAAGGCTACCATTACCAAGGAAGAGCTATTTCAGGCTGCCTTGAATCTGATTGGACCACAAAAGAGCATCGCTTCTTTAAGTTTGCGTGAAGTAGCACGTGAAGCCGGTATTGCCCCAAACAGTTTCTATCGTCATTTTAAAGATATTGATGAACTGGCCATTGAGCTGATAGATCGTGCGGGGATTGTATTGCGTCAGATTTTGAATGAGGCACGACTGCAAGCTTCCCGCCAGAACAGCATCATCCGTAGTTCTGTAGAAATTTTTATTGCCCAGCTCGATGCCGATGAAGGCAATCTAAGCCTGTTATTGCGTGAAGGTTATACCGGCTCCAAGTCTTATAAACAGGCGGTAGAGCGTCAATTGAATTATTTCCAGCAAGAACTGCAAGATGACCTGATCCGTCTGGAACGTCTGAATAATAAAAAGCTGCTACATGCTGACATTGCCGCCAAAGCGATTACACAGCTGGTGTTCAACATGGGTGCCAATGTGATTGATATACCCGCTGAAGACCGCAAAGAAATTGCCGAACAGACTATGATCATGATTCGGATGATTCTTGAAGGTGCACGCCATCTGGAAGACTCTCAGTTACGTTAATTTTTCATGGCGTAAAAGGATATAAAAGAGACGTAATCAATGTCTCTTTTTTTGTGCCGATCATAAAAGTGCAAGTTGGGCTTTGACTACCTTTGCAGTAGCTTCTGGATGCTCAAGAGGGAACATATGTCCACCTTCGACCACTGAATAATCAATCTGGTAAATCTTGTGCATCCCTTGTGGCAAACCCTGCTGATAAAACTGGCTCTGCTCGGCAGTAATCAGATGCATCGGCACTTCAGGCGCTCGGCGTGGCGTTCTCCACCACCATGCGGGTACAGTCCGGAAAATTTCAGCTTCTACCTGTTTGGGAATGGTTAACGTCACCCCACCGCGTTCAGATTCTGGCTGAATACCGCTCTCGATATAATCAGCAAAACACTGCTCATCGAAATTTTTAAACAGACGGTTAGATCGCAAAGCTTCAATCGCGACCTGTTTCGATGGCCAATGATCCTTGCGTTTTAGTGTAATTCCTGCGGGTGTATAACGATCGATACTTTTCAGATTCAGCTTTTTAATCAGTTCAAATATGGCGCTGTTTTTTCCAATCACAAACGGTGGATCCATGATGACCAGTTTGGAAAACAGTTCTGGACGTCGATACGCTGCCATCAGGGTTACCAGACCACCAAAGGAATGCCCTAGACCAATCACCTGTTGCTGAGAAAACTGCTGCTCGATATCTGCAATGACTTCATCGACCAGATAACGCCAGTCTCGCGTAATCGGATATTGCGGATTCATGCCGATAAATGGAATCGCTTTGACTTCATAGTCTTGCTGAAAATAGTCCAGAAACTTCTGGTAAGTTGCAGCAGGGATGCCATTGGCATGAGTAAAATGTAGGGCTTGCTTCATTATTTTTTAAACGCAGTGCGTATTCATCCTGAAATCGTAAGCCAAGCTTAATGCGCTGCGTATTAATTTGGCAGTACAAAAATGCTCAACGCATGACCTCAAAGTCACTTCTCGCTATCTCTAGAAAAATAACAGACTTATTTCTGCGATACAGTCAAATGCTGCATGGGTAGAAAAATCGCCCCGCAACTGGTCTTATCTCCTGCAATGACAACGGCTCGTCCTTGAACAGTAACAGACAATTCACTAGCGATCGCGCTAACGGTAGTTAGACATTTGGGACAATAATGCTTCATGCCATTTAAATGTACGGCAACACCATGAATCAAAAAAGAGGGTTCACATTCAGTCACCATGCCGCCATGACTGGTCTTTGTGCCAAGAGTAATCAGTGCTTTTGACATATTTTATAATTCTTATCAGTCAGTAGGCCAATTTTAAACAGGAGAAAAATAACAGGCCAGCATTTCCTGATCAAAAGACAATAAATAGGTATTGGCCATAAAAAAGCAGCCCGAAAGCTGCATTTTTTAATGATTTAAAGCTTAAGGCTTAACCACAACCATCACTTGAATGGCTTCAGGCGTAACCGATAGACCATCCAGTAAGCTTAAACCTTCTTTCTGCAATTTCTGTAAACGTGCAATTTCATCTTCACGGATACTTGGGTTGAACTGTTTCAGATAGGTCAGGCGATCAATTTCATATTGCCATTTATTGCCATACACTTCTTTGGCTTGCTGCTTGAAGCCTGGCAAAGCACTGCGTGCCAGTTCAAGTGCCTGCTGATAACGCGCTTCAATCACATCACGACGTGCTTTCACCACCTGACGACAGCTATTGCCATCCAAATGATGTAGATAAGGCTTCAGGATTTCTGGTGCAATCTTCTGGGAGAGATCCTGACCTTTTTCACTGAGCAAGACACGGATTAACTGTTGCGGCAGGCTAGATGGCAAGTTCAATGCTTTCGGTGCAACCACATCGACCTTGAACCAGACTTCTAGCAATACCGAACCTTGTGGCAACGCCGCAGATTTTAGTACTGCTACATTGGTACTACCAAAGCCTTGGGTATTGATCATTTCCATCACGCTTTCAGTAAATGGATGTTCCAG
Organism: Acinetobacter sp. 197; assembly: GCF_048148385.1. Lineage (NCBI taxonomy): Bacteria > Pseudomonadati > Pseudomonadota > Gammaproteobacteria > Moraxellales > Moraxellaceae > Acinetobacter > Acinetobacter sp. 197. Next base: position 457,272 of record NZ_JAYWZK010000001.1, on the reverse strand, counting down.
TGTCAGGTATTGCGCATCTTCACGGATTTGTGCCTGATCACGATAGAAGGTGGCTGTCATGCCTTCCTCGTCCAGAGTCAAACCTTGAACCTGCATCTGATCGGTAGGCTTGATGATCACGGTACCATTGCTTTGTTCATCAAAGTCGATATTGGTCGATGCCATGAAGCGCTTCATGAACATTGGCAAAGTGGTATTATCATCATAATCTTCAAGCGCGTTGACAATTTCCTGTGCTACCACTGGACGGCATGAATTGTACTCTAGTAAACGGTCACGGCCTTGCTGCAATTCTGCTTCCAAAGCTTCACGCTGCACGCTGACCTCTTCCAGCAGGTCTTCAAATTCCTGACCTTTGTCTGCAAGCAGACAGTCTTTCAAGGCAACAATAAAGTTTTCTTGCAGAGTTTGTGCAGTTGGTGAAATATTGCTGAAAATATTCAAGGCTTCGTTATACCAGCGGAACATACGCTCTTGCGCCGTACCCACCAGATAAGGCACATGAATCTGGATACGGTTTTCCTGGCCAATACGGTCCAGACGGCCAATACGCTGTTCCAGCACATCCGGATTTGCGGGCAAGTCAAACAGAATCAGATCAGAAGCAAACTGGAAGTTACGCCCTTCTGAACCAATTTCCGAACACAGGAGAATCTGTGCGCCATACGAATCTTCAGCGAAATAAGCCGCCGCTTGGTCACGTTCCAGCAGACTCATACCTTCATGGAACATCGCAGTACGAATACCTGCATGTAAACGCAACACATTTTCCAGCGCTTCAACCACTGGACCGCTTCGGGCAATCAGTAATACTTTCTTGTGTTTCAGGTCTGTACGCAGCTTTTCCATCAACCACATCACGCGTGGATCAGTTTCCATCCACGCGCCATCCAGCTGGGCTTCTTCAGGCCACATTTGCTCACGCAGTTTGCCGTCTTTTGACCAGTGTTCTGGTGCCGGCAATGGTGCGGGCTGACAGTCACGTCCCGGGAAGCCTTGAATTGCTTCACGCGTATTACGGAACAGAATACGGCCTGTTCCATGACGGTCTAAAAGCTCATGAATCGCACGGAAACGCTGCTCGGGAAGATCCTCAATCGGATGTCCTAATAAGGTCTCAATCGCAGCGAAATGCTCAGCTTCTAGCGGCATGTCTGACATTAACACTTCTGCAATTTTAGCCGTATGCTGATATTGCGCTTCTTCATCTAGGAAACGATCCAGCGAGTTAAAACGTTGCGGATCGAGCAAACGCAGGCGTGCAAAATGACTTTCCACACCGAGCTGTTCAGGTGTCGCTGTCAATAACAATACACCTGGCGTATGTTCAGCCAGCTCTTCGACCAGATCATAACGGTCGTTGCCGCCTTCTTCTTCACTCCACATCAAATGATGCGCTTCATCAACTACCAGCAAATCAAAACCGGCTTCAAGTGCCTGCTCCCGAAGATCTTCATGGTCAACCATCAAATCGACAGAAGCAATAATCTTTTGTTCGGTCAGGAACGGATTCAGATCAGGATCATGTTCTTTGATCGAAGCAGTACGGGTCAAATCAAACAGCGAGAATTCAAGATTGAAACGACGGCGCATCTCAATCATCCACTGGTACTGCAGTGAATCTGGCACCAAGATCAGGATACGTTCAGACCGGCCGGTTTTGAGTTGTTGATGGATGATCAGGCCAGCTTCAATGGTTTTACCCAGACCCACTTCATCTGCCAGCAATACACGGGGTGCAAAACGCTGACCGACTTCATGGGCAATATAGAGTTGGTGGGGAATCAGGCCGACACGCGAACCGACCAAACCACGCAGCGGACTGCTCTGCATATTGGCCTGCATCAGCAATGCTTCAATACGCAGGTCATACCATTCTTTATAATCAATCTGACTAGCCAATAAACGATCTAAAGGCCTAGACAGCTGGATAGTCGCACCAAGACGGGTTTCATTCAGTGCCTTACGTTCTTCTGTGCCATCTTCAAGAGTGCGTACTACCTGATAACGCACCACGCCGTTACGGTCTTCTACTGATTCAACAGTCCAGGTAACACCTTCCTGATCCTGTAATTCATCATTCACATTAAATATGATACGAGATAAGGGGGCATTGCTGCGTGCATAGACGCGGGTTTCATCGCTTTTTGGGAATAAAATGCTGACCGACCGCTCATCAACATCAATAAGAACGCCTAAACCGAGTTCTGTTTCAGTATCTGATAACCAACGTTGACCAATAGCAAATTGCTGCAATTTTTCCACCTTTATCTTAAGTACAAGATTATGAATATTAGGCTCAATCACGGAACGTCATTGGAGCAAAATTCCACACCTTCAAGCAATGTATTTTGACATAAAGCTCACTAAAAAGTGAGCATAATTCACGTCGAATAAATAAGTATTTCCTAGAATGGCGCCGGACAATAAAATTCGACCAGCTGCTCTGTTTGAGGATGATAAAAACTCAAACGTTCAGCATGTAAACATAGACGTGAGCTAAGCTGTTGATGTTCAGGCGATGCATATAAAGTATCGCCAATAATCGGATGTCCGAGATATTGCATATGCACACGTAACTGATGCGAACGACCGGTAACTGGCGTCAGTTTCACCCGGGTCACGGGTTGCCCCTGAATTTCAAAATGTTCAACTGCCTGCCAATGTGTAATGGCCGGTTTATGATGTGCGGGATCTGCGATATGTAAAGGCGGACGGCTTGGATCATACACAACGGGCACCTCAACAGTACCTTCGCCTGCTAATGTACCTGCCACGACTGCCTGATAGGTTTTATCGGTCTGGCGTTCCTGAAACTGGCGGGAAATGGTTTTTTGTCCCCACTTGCTCAGACCAAAGATTAAAATACCGGAAGTGTCGCGGTCCAGCCGATGGATCAGTAAAGTTTTAGGTTCTAGTTTGATCAGACGATTGATCAGGCAATCTTGTAAATCTTCTGTTTTACCGGGAACTGTGAGTAAACCTGCAGGTTTGTGGATGACCATGAAATCGTCATCACGATGTATCAGATGTTCGGTTAGAAAATTACTCAAAGTTCAATCCCAGGCTGATCGCGAAAAAACAAGGCGGCAATGATAGAAAGCTTAGCCAATAATTACAATGCGCATTTGTGTAAATGGTGATGAAATTTCCGATTTAGCGCATAAAAATGCTCAATCATAGTCCATCAAGCGGAGGATTGTAGAATGAAGCCTACCAACGCATGCAAAGATGGATACTGTAGTACATCTTCATAACGGATATTTGCACCATTGGCACGCCATATACCAACCAGACTGACCACTGCAACCGAATCCAGTCCATACTGTCTGAGGTCGACATGGGGATCAATATCCAGTGCATCCATATCTAGCTGTTCAGCCACTGCTAGCATGATGCCTTTGCTGGACAATATATATTCTGACGGCGCACTCAAGTTCCATAATCGCGTCAGGCTATAGCTGTTCATGTGATGCAAGCCTTGTGCCGAGATATTCTCGATCCACTGGATATGCTGCTCCTGACTGGACATCAACATGGCATCATCGATAATACATATTTGCTCAGTCACGCTTTGCAGATGCGGTAATATCTGTTTCAGCATCGGCGTCACTTGCCCGGCAAAAATCAGCTGCGAATGAGTTGAGGCATATTCGCCGAGTTGCTGCATGCCCTGTATCAGGTCATCGCCATAGAGATCGACAACAGGAATGTCCAGTGCTTTGGCTTTATTGCTGGTCTGGATCAGGTTAGCCATAAGATCACTGCTCTCTATGCCTGACATCATCCTTATATTTTGCAGTCCCACCAGTACCAGCACCGATTGTGTCGATGATAGCTGCCATTTGGCTTGAGATGGCGCAAGTTGGATTTTTTTGGGCATTGGGTATAGCATGAGAGAACTTCTATTTAGCTTCGTACAACATTGCTGTATGCTAGCCTAAATTATATAAATTAATAAATTTCTGATTAACACTATAAGATCAAAAATATTCTAAAAACGCTAGCCACATAAAAAAACCGTCAATTACCGACATATAGTAAATCTTAAAGCCTATGGATATTTTACTTCACTATATTGATTTAGCTGGAACTTTTGTTTTTGCCTTAAGTGGAGCAATGCTAGGTATACAAAAAAAATATGATATTTTTGGGATATTCTCTTTAACTGCTATTACTGCAATTGGTGGAGGCGTTCTTCGAGATTTATGCCTTTCCGCCACACCTCCCTCAGGCCTCATTAATGAAGAATATTTCATTGCAATATTTCTGGCATTCCTACTCAGTATTTTATTTCAAAATATAGTTTATTCTTTAGATAAAGCGTCTTTATTATTTGATGCCTTGGGATTGGGATTTTTTGCAGCCTTTGGGGCAAATAAGACTTATGCTCATACCGGTAGCGTACAACTTTCAATTATCATGGGCTGCATAAGTGCGGTGGGTGGAGGATGCCTGCGGGATATTTTATGCAGACGTACACCGATTATATTTACGAAAGAAATCTATGCAAGTGCTGCGATGATAGGTGCTGCAATTGAAGTTTTAGGTTCAAGTGGTGTTATTTCATCTACTTATAGTATTTGGATTGCTATAATTACCTGCACTTTAATCCGTTTATTTTCATTGTATTACGGTTTAAATTTACCAAAAATAAAGTTAAAGCCAAAATAGTTTCTAGAAATTCTAAAGTGCACTCTCCTGATTTTTATTACAGGTGAGTTATTTAAGTTAAACAATCTACCCTAACCCGCATACTGCTTAAGCCGATAAGTCTCTTACTCGAATAACCGGCTGGTTTTGATGGCATTATTGGCAAGCGCACAGGCAGAAAGCATAGACTGTGTGGTAATAATCTCATGGTTATTAGTATTCCTTTTTTTTAAATTAATTTCGCATAAAATTTTTTTCTATTAAATGAAAATAGAGTTTTGTAGATATGTAAAAGTAGATGATTATTTACCCTTAAATACCTACTATGTTAAAGGAAGTCAAAAACTAGAAAATATTGAGTATGAAATATAAGAATTATAGCGATCATTTTTGTTAATTACTCAATTCGCAAATTTAGTTTTTTAATATGTGCTGCTTATTAGTTGAGATTTTATTAATTATGAATAATTCAATACATCCAACAGCCATTATTTCAGAGAAAGCTATTTTGGGTAAGAACATTACGATAGGTGCCAATACTATAATTTATGACAATGTTGAAATTGGTGATGATTCTTTTATCGGTGCCTTTTGTGAATTAGGAGTGGATAATCACTTATCAGAAGGTCAAAAACTAGTCTTAGGTAAAAATTCACACATTAGATCCCATAGTATATTTTATGAAGGGTCTGTATTTGGTGATGGACTCATAACAGGTCACAGAGTAACTGTCAGAGAAAAAGTTTTAGCTGGTAAGAACCTGCAAATAGGAACTTTGTGTGATTTACAGGGACATTGTGAAATTGGTGATTATGTCCGTTTTCATAGCAATGTGCATATTGGACAACATAGTAAAATTGGAAATTTTGTCTGGATCTTCCCCTACGTGGTTTTAACAAATGATCCCTACCCACCAAGTGAGATACAGATGGGAGTAACTGTTGAAGACTTTGTATCTATATGCACGATGAGTGTTATTTTACCAGGTGCCATAATATCTGAAGGTTGCTTAATAGGTGCTCACAGTTGTGTAAAAGGTATCACTGAAAAAGATTCAATTTATGTTGGGAGTCCAGCGAAGAATCTGGGTTCAACATCACGCATAAAACTAGAAGATGGATCGACAGCTTATCCATGGAGACATCATTTTAAACGAGGTTATCCGGAAGAAGTGACTAAAGATTGGTAAAATAATAAAAGGTTCTTTATTTGAATACTTTTATCCTGACTGGAATTAAATGATTATTTAACAATCTATTTTAAAATTTTCTAAAAAACATCATACAAGAAATACAAAACTCTATTTTTTCATCCAATGTAAGTCAAACCCTTAATTTATATTAAAAACCCAAGCCTACTGACTTAGGTTTTTTAATATCTTTTTTTGCGTTCCATTCTTATCTATATACCAATCAAAATTAATTTATTTTATTTAACTGGTAAAGGTTTATTAAAAATTAGGAAAACTTCGCCAAAAACCTCTCAATCGCTACCTGCGCAATTTCTGCATCCTGAAATGACTTTACACCTGACACGCCCATCGCACCGACCAACTGCCCTTGGTACAGAATTGGTTCACCGCCTTCTAGCATCCCCGAGAAAGTCTCCATGGTCAGAAAACCCATCTGTCCGCCTTTGATAATATCTTCAAACAGCTTGGATGGACGGCGACTCATGGCAGAGCATTTGGCTTTTTCAATCGCCAGATTTGCAGTCATTGGTGCTGCGCCATCCATACGCTTCATTACCAGCAAATTACCGGTCTCATCCACTACAGTAATGCTGACATTAAAGCTATTCTGCATCGCATATTGGTGCGCTGCATCTAATAAAAATTCCGCATCACTTAAAGTCAAATAATGTTTGGTTTTCATGAAAAATAGTCTCGAATTTTAAATGTAATCTCCCCTAACCCCTCTTTAGTAAAGAGGGGAACTTTATTTATTCAGTTGAGGTTCCCTCCTTTTTAAAAGGAGGGTTAGGGAGGATTTAAAAAATTAAAATTTATCCTTTCATCTCAGCAAAAGTTTCTTTTGCGGCCTGAATGGTAAATTCGATATCTTCATCAGAATGTGCTGCTGACATAAAGCCGGCTTCAAATGCTGAAGGCGCAAGGTTTACGCCACGATCGAGCATACCATGGAAGAATTTACGGAAAGCATCGACATCACATTTCAACATCGAATCAAAGCTGGTGATGTCTTCCTGGTCGGTAAAGTACAGACCAAACATGCCACCAACCTGTTGTGTCTTGAATGGAATGCCTGCTTCATCCGCAGCAGCTTGCAAGCCAACCAGCAGCTTCTCAAGTTGAGCAGACAGTTTCTCGTAGAAACCTGGTTCACGCAGATGTTTAAACATCTCAATCCCGGCACGCATCGCCAGCGGATTACCCGACAACGTACCTGCTTGGTATACTTTACCCAGTGGTGCAATACATTCCATCACTTCACGCTTGCCACCGAAAGCGCCCACTGGCAGACCTGCACCAATAATTTTACCCAGTGTGGTTAAATCCGGAGTCACACCATAATGAGCCTGTGCGCCACCCAGCCCAACACGAAAACCTGTCATCACTTCATCAATAATAAACACTGAACCATGTTCATCACAGACATCACGAATCGCTTGCAGGAAACCGTCAATTGGTTTCACCAGGTTCATGTTGCCTGCGACTGGCTCAACAATCACGCCGGCAATTTCTGAACCAAATTTGGCAAAGCATTCTTTTAAAGTGGCGATGTCATTATATGGAAGGGTTAAGGTGTGTTTGGCAAAATCCGCCGGAACCCCTGCAGATGTCGCTTCCCCTTCTCCACTGGTCAACAAGCCTGAACCGGCCTTTACCAATAATGAATCGGAGTGACCGTGATAACACCCTTCAAATTTTACAATTTTGTCACGGCCAGTATAGCCACGTGCCAGACGGATCGCGGTCATGGTCGCTTCTGTACCTGAGTTGGTCATACGAACCAGCTCGATCGATGGCATGATCTCGCAGATAATGTCTGCTAGCGTGGTTTCATGAACTGTGGGCGCACCAAAGCTCAAACCGTCTACTGCAGCATCCTGAACGGCTTTAATAATCGCTGGATGCGCATGGCCCAGAATCATCGGCCCCCATGAACCTACATAGTCCACATAACGCTTGCCATCTACATCATAGAGATAGGCACCTTGGGCTTTTTCGATAAAGACCGGTGTACCACCGACTCCATTAAATGCACGTACAGGTGAATTGACACCACCCGGGATGTGTTTATTGGCTTGTTTGAACAGTTGTTCTTGCTTTGGAGATAAGCTCATGAAGGCACTCGACTCAAAATTAAATCAATCAAAAAATTTTATGCTGTAGCTTGAAAAAGCGCAGACCATTCATCTAAACGTTCAGGAATGGCATTCATCGGTAGTCCCAATATATCACTAATCACCGCGCAATAATCCGCACCTGACTCAATGACTTCTTTAGAATTTTCAACCGTTAAACCGCCGATGGCACATAAAGGTACATTTAATTTCTCTTTGGCCAGTTTTAAGGTTTCCAGACCAATATTACCGGCTTCTGGCTTACTGTCAGTAGCATAGATTGCGCCGAATGCCACATAATTTGCACCATCAGCAATGGCCTGTTCAGCCAGCTCAAGTGAGTTATTACAACTACGGCCAATCAACACGCCTTTAGGCAAACGTGCTACAGCATCGACAATAGAACCATCATCCTGGCCCAAATGCACACCCACGCCGTATTTAACCGCCATTTCAAGATCATCATTAATTACGAAAGGTACACCATATTCAGCACACATGGCTTTCATATACTCGATTTCGTAAATTTGATCTTCTTTCGCCACTTTTTTACGACGATATTGCAAGACCGCAACACCACCATTGGCCATGGCACCTTCTAACTTTGCCAACAAAAGCTCTAAGGGATCATCATTGGTAATTAAATATAAACCGCGCATCTTGCTCGCCACTTGCTAGGATGGCTCTATTATAGGCATAACTGGGTTTGATTTCCGCAGTCCTGCTATTTTCGAGCCTGAACAGCAACAAATTTGCAGGTATTTAGAACACTTGATCCGTTAAATTTCAAATGTCCCTATATCTTGAGAGGTAGCCCGATCGGCAGAAAGTAACTTAAATAAGCTTAGAAATAAAAAATAATTATTTGTGTTGCTCACATTCTCTCTTGCATTTTTAAGTATTCTTTTATAAGGAAGAGATGTCTCAAAGCCAGATGGGTTCTTTTACTTTCGGTTCAAGTTCGAACATTTTTCGCCTATAACCATTTAGTCAAAATTTTAATTAAGTTATTGAAACTTAATCATTATTAAAGAAATATAAAAAAAGCCTGGAGAAGGTCGCTCCAGGCTTGGAAAACTGATGTATTCATTAAAATATAACGTTTGATCAAAAAGCTGGATCAGCAATAACACAATTATTAGAATAATAAATCTAGACTTGCAAGTCTTTTATCGAAATTTCATGCTTTAAACGCACACATTCCGATGAACGTATTTTTCGCTCAACTGGAAATCTTATCGTGTTTTTGGTCAAGCAGACTGATATTGCCACGTAGAACATCTGCAAACATCCTCCAGTCCGAGATAAAACTATATAGCGGTTGTTTAAAACTGGCCGGTTTATTGCGCTCAAAAATAAAATGACCAACCCAGGCACAGGCATAACCAGACAGCAGCCCATAGGCAAAATATCTAGGCTTGCCTTGGCGAATGGCTTTGGCAAAACAGTATAGTCCAATGCTACTGCCTGCCACATGCAGACGGCGACTGACAATATGTCGATGCTCGGTCAAATAGAAGCGATAAAATTCATGATAATTTTTAATCGGCATCTGTGGCTGAACCGCGACCACGTTATTTCTTTCTGGTTGTACTTGTACATTCATTGCTCATCATCCTGACGTTTTTGTTTTACCTTAGCGTATATTTTAGCCAAATAACAGTTTTTTAAATCTGTACTTCTCTGCTTTTCGAATGTCCTCGGGACACCCTGATCACTATCATTTGAGGCCCATACGAACCAATAAAAATGAATCTTAAAACTTCTGTTCAAAATTTTTATGTTCAGGTCAAGTCTTACATGTATTTTGATTTTGGTTACAATCTGCTACGCGCACATCAAAACTATAAGTACGGCTGCTGTCCGCCTTTTCATAACCTTATTCAAGTGAAGATTCAGTGCATGCTTATACTGAACAGATAGGATGATTCTCATGGTTGAAGTTGAACTCAAGTTCCAGATTCCTGCGGCACGACGCACTGCGCTGCTCAAGGCACTTGATCCGAAAAAGTCTCAACAGATCCAGCTTCAAGCGAAATATTATGATACTGCCGACCGCCAACTGGCCCGGCACGGAGTAGCACTGCGTCAACGTCTGGAAGGCACATGTTGGGTGCAAACGTTGAAAGCGGTCGGCAAAAGCCATATCGAGCGTTTTGAACATAATCATAACTTAGGAGAACTCGCTACACCTCCAGAATTGAATCTAGATATTTACAATGAATATCCCGAAGCTTGGGCAATTCTCAGCAATGCGCTTGGCGACCAGTTTGATGATCTGCAGCTACAGTTCGAAACTGACATTTCCCGTACTTTAAGGGTGATTGAATATGAAGACACGCAGGTTGAAGTTAGTCTGGATATTGGACAGATTCGCACACAGCATGCCGAGCAACAGGTACATGAAGTCGAGTTCGAGCTAAAGAATGGTTCCATTCAGCATCTGCTGGCTTTTAGTTTTGAATGGGTCAAGAAATACCAGCTCTGGCTCGATGTCCGCAGCAAGGCCGAAATAGGTAATTTATTGGCTGCTTCACAGCGGGTTAGTCCTGCGACTCTCAGCAAAGAATTCCAGATCAGTAAAAAAGACAGTGCCAGTAAAACCATGTGCAGTCTGATTGCACAGCAGATGCAGCATTTATTACCAAATATTGCGGCAATCGCGGATCAGATTGCAGAGCAGGAACATATTGATCAGGCACAACTGGCACTGGATCAGCTGCATCTGACCCTGCTGCTGTTCAAAGACTGGCATCCTCAGCTTTCCGACAAATGGGCACATCAGCTGGCGGCTTTTAAGCAGCAATTTGAGCACCTGCAACATTTACAGCATATGCAAAATAGCCTGGCGGGCTTCCTGCAAAATCCCACTACCACAGAAAACCTGACTAAAGATATTCTTTATGCTCAGGAGAAACTGGGCAATCTGGTCAAGTCCACCCAGAATGTGCATCATTATCTGGAATTGCTGATGTTCAGTTTAAGTGAAAATGAGCATGCTTCTCCGGATTTAAAAACTGCGGCACAAACCACCTTGCAACAGCAATATAAGGCTTTACAGGAACAGATGAACCAGACGGACATCACGGATTTTGATAGTCTGGATCAATTGGCTGGCCGGATTCAGGAGCTTAAATTCAGCTTTCCGATTTTAACCACAATCTATGACGTCAAAAATTTGCAAAAATACAGCAAAGCACTGAATGATGCACAACTGGCAGCCGATGAATATCAAACCTTGGCATCTTCGGCGGTCTATATTCAGCAAACTGAGCTGGAAGCGAGTGACTGGTTTGTTCTGGGGTGGTTGACTGCCAAACAGGAGGTTTATGCCCAGAAACTGCTTGAAGCGACCGAACAGTTCCTGGTGAGCCGTAAATTTTTAAAATAATTATATTGAAATAAATTTCACGAGAAATAGCTTAAGCACACCTTCTGTAGTGTGCTTTTTTTGTTGCAGAAGCACATCACAACCTTGCTAATCTTTGGGCTATATTAATCTGTAAACCCAACATCGCGGAGGAATAACCCGATGGCAGAAATAGAACTCAAATTTCAGATCCCACCCCAGTCCCGGGTACAATTTGAGCAGGACATTCAGAAACTTCAGCCGACTCGGCATCGCTTGTGTGCCAGATACTTTGACACTGAGACACAGCAATTACAACAACATCAGATTGCACTCCGACAACGTCTGGAAGACCAGCAATGGATTCAGACACTGAAAGCAGCGACTGAACACCACTTTGAACGTTTTGAACTTGAACATGAGTTAAAAAGCCCTCCTGAACATTGTGACTTTCAGTTATACCGCAAACATAAACCGGCCAAAAAAATCCTAAAACAGGCGCTTGGTGATTTGGAGACGCCCCTCATTCTGCAATTTGAAACAGATGTCGCGCGATATGTACTCACCGAAAGCCATCTGGACAGCCAGATTGAAATTGCTTTTGATGTCGGTGAAATTCGCCACAATAATCAAACCATTGATATTTATGAGGTTGAATTTGAGCTTAAATCCGGTCAATTGAGTGAATTAATTGATTTCATTCAGCCTTGGGTACAACGTTATGCTTTATGGCTAGATACCCGGAGCAAATCGGAACGCGGCTATACCTTGTTACAGGAGGAAGAGAATCTTCCGGTTCAGTATCAACTTCCCTTAGTGCTTGAACAGAAAGACCAAATCAGCACGATTTTGCAAAAGATTGTTGCCAATTGCCTGGCTCATCTTTTCCCCAATGCTACTGCAATTGCAGCCGAGACTTATAATAGTGATCATGTGCATCAGGCACGTGTCGCGATTCGGCGTTTGCGCAGCGCATTTAAAATTTTCCAGTCCGTGACCGAGCATGTGCAGCCTGAATGGCAGGAACAGCTGCGGGATATTTTCCAGCAGCTCGGTTCTACCCGAGATCGAGATGCTCTGACAGAAAGTCTGATTCCACAACTGGAAAAAGCAGGTTCCCCCCTATTGAAATTGCCGCCACACTCACAAAAACCGCCTGATATTAGTGCGTTGTTCAGAAGTCCTGCTACCGTAACATTAATGCTGCAACTGCTCTGTTTTAGCCTGGAGGAAATGCAGGACAAGACCCGGTCTTCTCATAAGATATTACGTAAAGGTCTGAGCAAGCTGCATCAGCAAATCTGTGAGGATGCCAAGAACTATCAGGAACTGGATATTGAATCCCGGCATCGGACACGCAAACGGGTCAAACGCTTACGCTATAATGTAGAATTCCTGCAAAGCTTATTTCCCGAAAAAGAGGTGAAAGCTTATTTGAAAGCCTTAAAGCCCTTACAGGAAAGTCTGGGGCATTATAATGACGTATTTGTAGCCCAAGAGCTATTCAGACCTTACGTCAAACAACAGGGCAAGGCCTGGTTTGTGCTGGGCTGGATAAGCGCGGAGCAACAGCGTTTGTCGAGCGAAGCAGCAGAACGTTTACAGCAGTTTGCCGAAAATACCAAGCCCTTCTGGTAAGACGGGCTCGGTCACTGCTCTACCGATATTTGCCGAATACTTTCCAGATATGGTTGTCTGCCAGAGGATCGTTATAACTGTCACTACGCTGCTTGCGTGGCTTATCGCGTGCATCGATCAGCTCAAAATGTGGCTCGACACTCAGTACAATCCCATTGACGTAAAAACGGGTGCGCGTATATTCACTCTGGCCATGCTGAAACACATAAGTGCGCAGATCAACAAATTCACGGTGTGCCACTAATGCTGCGGTATCGTCACTATCCAGCCACTGCCGCATGGCAGTAACCTGCTCGGGTTCGAACTGGCCGCATTTTTCGATCAGGCTGGTGACCCCACGAAAAGTTTTGGATTCTTTGGCACGGGTTTTATTGATCCGGATCCGGTCAACATGAAAGTAAAATAGCGGCAGGTTTAAATGGCTCGGCAAATGGATCGCATCCAAGATTTCATCTTCCATAAAAGGCTGAAACAGATCCTGTGCCCTTTCAATCAGACCGAGCCACTGACTATAGTATTCATCTACCTGTGACTGGCTGCCATAATAAATCGGCAAGCCTTCAACATTGGCCAGATTTGCCGGTGGCCAGATATTCTGGCGCAATAAGGCAATATCACTTTTTAAACTTTGTACCGCAATCGCATCCTGCATGGCATTCACTTTTATATGCTTAGGCTATTTTTAGATTAAGGCAAAGGTTTAGTTTCTGCAAGGCTTTGCCTATAATTAGCGATTGAGATTTTAGTGTTAGGAACAAATTCATGGTTCAAAAGATTGAAGCAACCGATGTAACCGAAGAAGAAGCGTTAAATGCGGCATTCTTTGAACGTGCTGATGAATTTATTCAACAAGCCAACGAGTTTTGTCGCGTAGAAAAAGGCTCACAGGAAAAACCAAGCGATAAGCGCGGTCAAGTCAGTGCAGCGATGTTATTTGGTACTGCCCGTTTCAATACCTGGGTGGCCGCAAATAATTTTAAAGATGGCAACGAGATGCGTGATGCCAAAGATCAGGTCATGTCTTATATCTTGCAGCAATTTCAAATGATGCTGGAAGATAACTATGATGAATACTGTGAACAGTTCGAAAACTATTTACGTTTCCGTCACAATGAAGAGTTTCATGCTAACAAGCACAAGCATGATCATTGATTAAAATACGAAAAGCCCTACGGGGCTTTTTTTATTTGCTGTAATTTATCATATTGACTTTAAAGTGATTTAAGCACCATATAAATTGAATAATAAATAAACTAAAACAAGGTATAGCATGCAGCAACTTCCCTTCCCGATCATTGACCCGCATATTCACCAATGGGATCCGTACAACACCCCACATGCAGCAGCACTCGCGGTCAAGCTGTTTGACAAACATCCTAGATTGCTGGACAAGATGGTTCGACTGTTAAAACCCAAAGATGTCATTGAGACCATTGGCCTGACCCAGCACCTGACTGCACCCTACCTGCCTGCAAATTACAAGAGAGATGCAGGACATTATGAAGTAGAGCAAGTTGTGCATGTTGAAGCCAGCTGGCATGACCATAAAGGCACAGGCGTGGTGGATGAAACCCGTTTCATCGCTGGACTTCCTTTTGATCAGTATAATATCCGGTTAGGTGGAATCGTCGCCACGGCAGATCCACGGCAGAAAAATTTCAAACAGTTAATTGAATTGCATCGCGAAGCTTCTCCCAAATTTTGCGGCATCCGTAAAATGGCTGCGGTACATCCAGATAAAGGGATTCATGCCTGGACCGATGAACCGCATCTATATCGCAACACAGATTTCCTGAAGGGCTTTGAAGAACTGGCCACGCAAGATTTAAGCTTTGATGCCTGAGTGTACTCTACCCAGATTTCAGATGTTACTGCGCTAGCCAAAGCCTTTCCTGAAACGCCCATCGTGCTAGATCATCTTGGTACGCCCGCAGGTTTATTTGGCAAGGTGGGCAAAGCTACAGGTAAGACCAAACAAGATCACACCCAGATATTTGCAGACTGGAAATATCAGTTGGCAGAACTGGCCGAATGCAAAAATGTATCGACCAAAATGTCTGGTCTGTTTATGCCAGTCTTGGGACATGATTTTCACACGCAAAAACGGCTGGCAACTAAACAGGAATTAGTCGAATGTGCCGCACCCCTGATCCAGCATGCTTTATACTGCTTTGGGTCTGGGCGCGTGATGTTTGCATCCAACTTCCCAATGGACAGTGTCAGCAGCTCACTCACCAACATTATTGATGCCTTTAGCGATATTGTTCAGGACTATGATGAAAACGCGTTAAAGCCGATCTTTTATGAAAATGCTAAACGTTTTTATCGACTTTGAGTGAATGAGGACATGTTAAGTTGGATAACAGATCCCAGTCTAAATACGCCTTCAGGCAAAGGACTTTGTATTTTACTCAATATTATTTCAAGCTGGATAACGTCTTATTATTATCAAATGGTGATCCATCATTCTTTTGATCGAGATATTGCTTTCTGTTCAGCTTTGATTGGTGGTGGAATATTGATTTTTCTTCTTATTGCATCTGATTGGAGTCTGCCCCTATCTATCCTTGCAAGCATAACTGAAGGGATTGTTTTTAGCCATAGAGCAATCTAGAACATAAAGCTCAAATAAATAAAAAATCCCCTCACTTGAGGGGATTTTTTGATTAACACTATGATGTTTTAACTTCCTTCCCATATTGATCGGCCATCACTTCAACCAGCTGGTCCGGCTTGATGTATTTTTTAATCATGGCATCAATATCAGCTTTATTCAGTTTAGCAATCGCCTGATCACGTTTTTCCCGGTAAACCAGATTACGGTCTTTTTCCAGCTGTGGGATAAGCATAGTATGAATACGACGATCATCTTCAAGTGCAGTTAAACGCTGTTTTAAGATACTGGCTTTTGCCGCTTCGACTTCCTGTTCAGTCACGCCACGTGTCAGCAGTTCATTGAGTACCTTATGCACTGCTTGGGAAACCTGTGCGGATTTTCCAGCCGTATAATTGGCACTAATCATCATGGCGCCCACATCTGCCCATTCATCGAGTTGCACATCCGCACTAAAACCATAGACTAGTGCATTTTTCTCACGTAGCTCTTGTGCCAGTCGTGACGATAACTGTGAATCACCCAGAATATAACGAAGTACCTGTAATGCAGGTGCATCGGCATGATCTGCGCCGACCGGCATGCTCATGAATGCCTCATAACTCCCGAATTCACGCTGCTCAGACAACGCATGAATTTTCTGGGCTGGATAGCTTCGATATTCCGATTTCAGACGCTCATAAGGCTGTGTAGCTTTCCAGTCTGAAAAACTGTTTTTCAGTACATTTTGCATCGATTTCGGATTAAATTCGCCTGTAACCGCAATTTGCGCATGCTGGGTTTTTAAAAACTGCTGATACAGTGCCACAACCTGTTCGCGAGTCGCTTTCTGATACTGTTTTTTGGCCAGTTCCGGCTCGAAATGGAAACGCAGATCGCCAGGCTGATAGATCTCGATCGTTCGGGCCATCGTCAAGCTCGACACCGTATCTGGTTCGGTATAAGGACGATCTAGGCTGGATAAAATTTGCCCCTTGATCAAGTCAAACTGGCTTTGCTCAAATGTAGGGGTTTTCAGCACATCAACCACATACTGGAAAAACTCTTCAAACTTTTCTTTTTTAGCGCTGATTTGCAAGGTCAGGCCATTACTGGATGCACTGGCAGTCGCAGAACCACCTACCTCAATAATTTTATCGGCAATCTGCTGCAGACTCTGGTCTTTTGATGCGCGTAACAATAAGTAAGCCGTCAGATCCAGAATCTCGCCTTTATTCATCAGGCTTTGTGCAGTACCAAAATCTAGAGAAATTGTGGCATAGACTTTATCATCGCGTGTAGTGGTCGGAAACAGCGCATATTTAATGCCATTTTTTAACTTGCCACGCTGAATCTGTTTGTCTTTACTATGCAAATACTGTTTGGACTGCTGTATATATTTTTTTACTTCAGCCTGATAGACACTGACATCTTTCAGTGGCTCTTCTGCTTGCACCTGCTGATCCAGGGTTTTTGCCGGTGCTTCTGTTTGTGCAAGTTCTTGTGCTTTCTTCTGATCTTCCGGTGTAGGTAAGATATTGCCAGAAATACGGTATTCAGGTTTAAAGAAGTTCTTAAAGTCCTGATTGACCTGATTCACACTCAGGCTTTGAATTGCATTCAGATCTTTAAAATACTTGCTCCAGTCACCCGAATACGTCACAGCATAATCACTTAAACGTGAACCCAAAGCAGTCGCACTACTTTTAATATTATCTGCCTGATTCCGGGTCAGATTTTTAGCCCGATCCAGTTCTGCCTGAGTAAAAGGCTGGTTCTTTTCTACTCCCTGAATCAGCCCCTGTTCAATATCCTGTGGCTGATGATTCGGGGCATAGATTGCCCCCATAAACACCAGATTGAAGTCTTTATCAAGCCAGGTACTGGATTGCACCGCTGTTGACTTCCCAGTTTCCACCATACTCTGATAGAGATGCCCACTTGGCTGCAAAGTATAGAGCGTTGGCGAAACAGCCAAAGCCGTTTTAATGTTTTCTTCTGATTGGTTTAAATAAATATTAAACCTTGCCAGATCACTACCTTTTCGCACGGTAAATTCACGCTGTTTGATCTGCTCGGGTTTAAGCGCCGGCACTTTCACTTGCGCCGGTACATTTCGGGACTGAATCGGACTGAAATGCGTATCCAGCTGTTTTAATACCTCTGCCTTGTCAAACTTGCCCGAAATCACCATAAAGGCATTATTCGGTGCATACCATTGACGGTAAAAACGGTTTAATTCCTGCATATTGATAGATTGCAGTTCATTCAGATCACCAATCGGCAAACGGCCTAAATACTGATTACCATAGGCCGATTTAAATACCTGATCGATCAATACCGAAAATGGCTGGTCCAGCCGGATTTCACGCTCACGTTTTACAATATCAATTTCAGTCGGTACATATTTTTCCTGAAGCACCAGCTTGTCCATGCGTTCGGCTTCCAGAAAAATGACTTCACTTAATGCTGTTTTTTCAGGACGGATCACATTGGTATATTTGGTCGAGTAATAGTCGGTACTGGCATTGGTCATCAAGGTGTATTGATCCAGTCGGCGCTGGAACTCATCCCCTTTGACATTTTCTGTACCTTTAAAGGCCAAATGTTCCAGCAGATGGGCCAGTCCGCCCTTACCTTGAGGATCGTTCAGGGAACCGGTCAGATAGACCGTATTCATAAAAATCTTATTTTCTTTATCATTCGGAGCCAGAATAATACGTAGTCCGTTATCTAGTCGATATTCTTCAACATTTTGTTCACTTTTCACTAACATAGGTTGTGCAAAACTCAGCACACTACAGCCAGACAATATGATAGCCAGACTTAAATTTTTATAACGTAGCAACATTATTCATCCAAATTATAAAGGTAAATTTTTATTCATGCTCATCTTGGGAAATGATTCTTTTACCAAATAGCCTATTCCAAGCCGAACCATCAAAATAACATGCCGCCTCACCTGACGACATGTATATCTATGTCATTAAATATAAATTTCTGCCTGCATATATAATTTTCCATAACCTGAAATTTCAATACGCTCCTGATCTTGCAAGGCACAATACAGTACGCCACCACGTGCTGATGCCTGATAGGCGACCAGTTCATTTTTACCCAGTTTTTCGGCCCACAGCGGGGCAATTCCGGTGTGAATCGAACCGGTTACCGGATCTTCATTGATGCCATTACTCGGTGCAAAATAACGTGAAATACAGTCGTATTGCGTATCTTGTGAAGTAATTGCGACATCTAAACAGGTATTTTGAGCAGTAATGGCTGTACGCTTACCATTCAACTGTTTAAGCAGTTCAAAATCAGGCGTTTCCTCCAGCACATCCTGTACCGATCCATATTCAACAATATAGCCCTGTGCATTCAGATAAACCTGTTTAAACGGTTTGCTCAAAGCATGTCTTAAAGCTTCAGGATATTCAGCAACTGGCTCTGCACGACGGATTGGAAAATTCATTCTGATCTTGCCATCTGCATCCTGACTGACCACAAAAATGCCTAAATCTTTCACATGAAAATGAATCTTTTTCCCTGTACCAAACTGATTGAATAATACAAAACTGCTGGCCAATGTCGCATGACCACAAAAATCCACTTCCCTGGTTGGGGTAAACCAGCGAATGGCATAATTCTCGTTATCCATCACTTTAACAAAAGCTGTTTCAGACAGATTATTTTCCAGTGCGATATTTTGCATCAGCTCATCTTCGAGCCAATCCTCCAGTACAATTACGGCGGCTGGATTGCCTTTAAACAATTCTGTAGTAAACGCATCGACTTGGTACATTTTCATTTTTTGAATTCCTGAATTCACGATCTCTAGTTTAAAAGCTTTTTTGCAAGAATAAACTTGAATATGTTAATGATCTCATTAATCTAGCCTATTAAATAAATAGAGCAAATGGTGCTGCATGACAAACTCCCATCTTCAAAGTGTTCCCTTAGAAAAAGCTTATCGTCTGATTACCCATGGCCCTACTGTACTGGTATCTGCTCAAGACCAGCAGGATACAGATGTCATGGCAGCGGCCTGGGCATGTGCACTGGAATTCAGTCCTGCCAAAGTGACCGTGGTGCTGGACAAAAGCACCAAAACCCGAAATATTATTGAAAATTCAGGTTATTTTGCTCTGCAAATTCCGACACTGAAACAGCTGAATATGGTCTATTATCTGGGCACACAGAGCCTGTATGATGTGCCGGACAAACTGGCACAATCCGGAGTAGAACTATTTCATTTTCCTGATGCAGATATTCCTGTAGTACAAGGCTGTGCGGCCTGGATACTTTGCGAACTGATTCCCGAGCCGCATAACCAGCAAATGCATGACCTGTTTATTGGCAAGGTGATTGCAGCCTATGCCGATGATCGGGTCTTCCGCGACGGCCACTGGCATTATCATGAAGTGGATGAAGAATGGAAAAGTATTCATCATGTAGCCGGTGGGCATTTTTATACTATTGGTAATGCGGTGAGCATTGATGCTCCTGAATCTTGATTTTTCTATATCTTTCTATTCAGCATACATGGAAGTCATTCTGGTTTAACAGATACTATCTAGCAACTCCAGAATACCTGAAATTATGCTACTTTATTCCTAATTTTGATTTGATGTGATGCGCTATGATGCCTTTTAAAATTCACTGTATTGATGTCCAGAATTCACTGCAAAATTATATCTGGTTACTTGAACATACCGTGTCACATCAGGTGGCCGTGATTGACCCAACTGAAGCAGACTTGGTACACGCCTATTGTGCCGAGCACGATTTGATCATAAGTCAAATCTGGCTGACGCACTGGCATAAAGACCATATTGGCGGTGTGCCGGGGTTAATCCAGGGGAAAAATCTGCCTGTGTATGGCCCACGGGCAGAACTAAGCAAAATTCCGTTTATCACCCATCCACTTGAGCATGAAGAACAGTTTAATTTTCATGGAATAGATATTCAGGTGATTGCTGTACCTGGGCATACACTCGGCCATATTGTCTATTTTATTGATGCAATTGATGTACTGTTCTGCGGCGATACTTTATTTGCTATGGGTTGTGGCCGGGTTTTTGAAGGAACGTTTGAACAGATGTATCATTCACTGTCTCGTCTGGCTGCCTTGCCGCCGCGCACGCAGGTGTATTGCACTCATGAATACACCTTGTCGAATGCACAGTTTGCCAAACACGTCGAACCAGATAATCCTGAAATTCTGGAACGCTTCGAGCAGATCGAGCGTTTACGTATGCTAGGCCAGTGTACGCTACCAAGCAGTATTGAAATTGAATTGCAAACCAATCCTTTTCTTCGTGCAGAGAGCGTGAAGGAATTTCAGCATTTAAGAACCTTAAAGGATGAATTTTAAATTCAATCCAAAGTTAAAAATTAATCTTTAGATCAATACGGCTTTGTTGCACAAAGCTATTCTTGAGGGCTTCTTTAGCAATATAATTTCCAGATGAAGAAGCCTGCACCTAAAACTTACCGTACAACCAATTGGTCCTCGTATAACCAAGCTTTAATCAAGCGAGGAAATATTTCAATCTGGTTTGATCCTAAGACCCAATGGTATGCACAACCACAAGGCAAGCACGGACGAAATCAAACTTATTCCGATACAGCGATTCAATGCTGTTTAATGATCAAATCTCTATTCCGTCTTTCTTTACGTATGGTCACTGGCTTTGCTCAAAGCCTGATTAAACTCTGTGGCTGAGCAGCCCCGAATATCAGTGATATTCGTACTCCACCCTCTGTAGACGACAAAAGCATATTGATATTGCGATAAGCTATCAGAAAAGTCGTGATGGGTTACACCTACTCGTCGACTCTACGGGTTTAAAATTTTTAGGTGAAGGTGAATGGAAGCGTAAGAAACATCAGCCTGAATACCGTCGGCAATGGCGTAAACTGCATATTGGTATAGATGCTGAAACACTGCAAATACGTGCCGTTCAGCTTACGACAAATAATGTCAGTGATTCACAAGTACTAGGTGATTTACTGGATCAAATCCCACCAAATGAGCGAATAGATTCTGTCTATACCGATGGGGCGTACGACACGAAGTGCTGCAGACAAGTGATTTCAGATCGTCAAGCACATGCAGTAATTCCACCCAGGAAGAATGCCAAGCCCTGGAAAGATTCTAAAATCAGTTCAATAGAACGAAATGAGTTACTTCAAACGGTTAAGCATTTAGGCAGAACCCTATGGAAAAAATGGTCGGGCTATCACCGTCGCAGTTTGGTGGAAACCAAGATGCATTGCATCAAATTATTAGGAGATAAGCTGACGGCAAGACATTTTCAAAGTCAGGTCAATGAAGTTCATGCGCGTGTGGCAGTTCTGAATAGATTTACGGAATTAGGTAGACCTCACACCCAAGTTGTCACTTAAATTTGAATGGATTGGGGAAAACTCAGCTTTTGAATGTTTATGCAACAAAGCCATTCTTAAATAAAAACTAGTCAAGGTAGTTAGCTATTTCTATTAAATTATCATCAGGATCTCTAATATATATAGACATGATATTTCCAATAGCACCTGTACGTTGAACCGGCCCCTCTTCAATATGAATATTAAGATCATTTAAATGCACAATAACCATAGCTAATGGGGTTTTCGCGATAAAGCATAAGTCAGCAGATCCTTTTGTGGGATGCCTCGCTTTAGGCTCAAATTCATTTCCAGCCTGATGTAAGTTTATTTTTTGCTGTCCAAACTTTAATGCTTTGCGATCATTTCCGAAAGAAACAACCTCAAAATTAAGAACCTGACTATAAAAATTACACGCTTTACCTATATCGGCAACAGTCAAAACCAAATGATCTAAATGTGAAATTTCCATATGAGTTCTCACAATCTTGCAAAGGATGTAGTTAATTACATCGTTTACTAAATTTAAGTTATTAAAATCCTCTATGCTGTTGGCGACTTGTTAAAAATGAAAATAAATTATTTCATTCAATGTACTGGTGATTCTCTTAAATTAAATTTATAAGCCACTAGTAGAAATATATGGTTGCTCCAAAATAAAAATATCCCCCTTTACATAATGACATACCAATAAAGTCGCCAAATTTTAAGAGTAACATTGGTTATGTCGCCCCTAATGATGCTATGCGAGAGCAGAAACTTAGTGCTTGAGTTCTATTTACCGGAACTGAGAGCTTATGTACCAATAAGTAAAATTAAAGAATCTGGTTGCTTTGTGCATAGGTATCCAGTTCCTCTTGATTAACCACACGCACCGCCTGCATTTCATCAATACGTACCAGCAGCAAACCACCTAAAGCAGGTTGATAACGACGGGCACTCCCAAAAGGCGTATAGGCCACTTTCGACTGAACACTAAAATTCAACCAGTCTTCATGTCCCAACATTACAGCAACCGGATCAATTCCTTGCTGCTGCATCAATTCAATTTGCTGTTTTACATACTGTTCAATGGTTACTTCAGTCATGGTGCGGGAACTCAGCCTAAGAATTATATTTATGCCAGTATAAAACATGTAAAACCGGACTAAAGGGCAGAAAATCATCAACCAGTATTTTTGAATGGATTGAATTAATGAGAAGAAATATTTTCATTTTATGGCTAATTTTTTATTTTGACCTTATAGGAAAAATTTAAAAAACAGATCATCTAAGATATAAACCATTGAATTATAAAATTAATTATATATTTCTATCTTATTTAAAAACTTAATATTTAGTTACAACATCTTCAATATTATAAAAATCATTTACTTAAAGCTTAAATTGATTTTTTCTTACTCAGGCAATGTTCACTATATATACAAATTCATTTAAATTAATTTAAATAAGGTTAAATGCCCTTTAAAACATTATTTTTCACCCTTATTTAAGATTTAACAATGATGAAGGAGTGATCTCGTGAAAAAAGTGGTTAAAGCTAAAAATTTGATTGCATTTCGACTATGGTTAGAAAAATTGGGATATTCGGTACGTACGCTGGCGGATGATCGTGGTTTCAGTTTCAGTTTCAAGAAAGAATATGGCCTAGTGACCTGTGATCTGGCAGGCAATGCCTTGGCCTTACAACTAGGTGAGGAATTTGAAGACCACTTGAAAGCCTGACTGCTTCTATTTAGGAGTAGAAAAATAAATTAATTTCTCCACTGATTCAGTAGCACTATTCTCTAGTTATTCAGCCCATTTCGATGGGCTTTTCTTTTTTGAGAAATCTAAAGCAATAAAAAAGCAAGGCTAATACCTTGCTTTGATATGATGGTGGGGACGGAGAGACTCGAACTCTCACACCTCGCGGCGCTGGAACCTAAATCCAGTGCGTCTACCAATTTCGCCACGTCCCCATCAGGGTACCAACTTAGTGTTGGATTTCTTTCAAACTTTGGCAGAGGATCAAGGATTCGAACCTTGACGAACGGTTTTGGAGACCGTCATGCTACCATTACACCAATCCTCTACTTCAATCCAATATCCAGTTACCCAAATATCGATTGGTGGGGACGGAGAGACTCGAACTCTCACACCTCGCGGCGCTGGAACCTAAATCCAGTGCGTCTACCAATTTCGCCACGTCCCCGATGGCTGTGTATATTATAGAGATAGACCGTCATTGACAAGCGATTTTACAAGCAATAACAGTCTATTCCGCTATAAAATAAACAGTTAAGCTTATTTTTTATTTTTTTATAAAACTGATGTCGGAAATTTGCCTCTTTTTAAGGTCAAGCTACAAGTCCGTTATTTCTTCAAAAGTTTTTATTTAATTCCTCTATCCCTAATAAAAACTCAAATGAATTTCTGATATTAATTAACATTATTAAACAGAACGCTGAAACTGCCTCTTTGATTGTAAATTAGATCTGTAGCAGCATATGGAACCAAAACAGAAAACAGAATAAATAAAACTGGGCTTAGCAAATTGCAGGCAAAAAAAAACAAGGTAGATACCTTGTTTTTCATATTTGGTGGGGATAGAGAGACTCGAACTCTCACGCCCAGAAGGCGCTGCGACCTGAACACAGTGCGTCTACCAATTCCGCCATATCCCCATGGCTGTGTATATTATAGCGATTAGACCTGATTCACAAGTAGTTCTGTAAGAATCCAAATGCTTTTATATCAAAAATTAAGCAGTTAACTTTCAATTGAGCAAATATCATCCTACTTATATTCCTATTATTAAATTTATCCCCTTCTATATAAAAATGATGGGTATAACGAATGAAAGATCACTCCATTGAAATTTAAAAGCAGTGGGATCGCGCAGCTTATCATTTTTGATATTAGAATTTTTACAGTCATGCCCTGATAATAATCATTCACTTAAGAAGTAAAACCTGGAATGCATTAAAGTTCATTACTTATCACAGCAAATATCACACTAAAAATTAGACTTAAATTTCAGGCAATAAAAAAGCAAGGCATTAGCCTTGCTTTAATATGATGGTGGGGACGGAGAGACTCGAACTCTCACACCTCGCGGCGCTGGAACCTAAATCCAGTGCGTCTACCAATTTCGCCACGTCCCCATCAGGGTACCAACTTAGTGTTGGATTTCTTTCAAACTTTGGCAGAGGATCAAGGATTCGAACCTTGACGAACGGTTTTGGAGACCGTCATGCTACCATTACACCAATCCTCTACTTCAATTCAATATCCAGTTACCCGAATATCGATTGGTGGGGACGGAGAGACTCGAACTCTCACACCTCGCGGCGCTGGAACCTAAATCCAGTGCGTCTACCAATTTCGCCACGTCCCCGATGGCTGTGTATATTATAGAGATCATTTCCAGCTGACAAGCCGTTTATCATAAAAAAGCACCCGTTTGATTAAATAAGAAACAATCCCGGTCTTATTGTATTTTTCTCATTCAATTTCAGTCATTAAGTAGGATCTAACCGCTTTGAAATCTGTCAGTCGATGCGGTTGTTGCTTGCATAGCATATCTTCTAATAAGCCTTGAAAGACCTGTAAACTTTCCGGTAACCCAATCTTTAGACGCTGACAATGCAACAGCGCCCAATCCAGATAATCAGTCGCCTGTAAACGCTGCCCGCTTAACCATTCATAAAAAATCACGCCTAAAGCATAAACTTCACTTTGCAGGCTCTTGGCCTGACCTTGAAAAAGTTCTGGCGCCATATAACGTGGTGTTGCATTCAGCTCATAGGTATCATTCTGATAGATTGACTGCACATGTTCAAAATCAAGTAGGCATACCCTGCCCTGATCATTTACAAAGTGCTCCTGCTTTAAATCCGCATGTATATAGCCCAGCTCCTGCAAGCAGACTAAAGGCTCTACAGCTTGCAGCAAATGCTGTCGAATTTGTGTAATGGATTGCTGATGCGGCATGACTTGAAAATGCGCCCGTGCATCCACCAGAATCAAAGCATGCTCAAAGTGGTCATGACCGATCTTGAAAGGTTGTTGAATAATTTGATGGGGCAGGAAGAAATTTAGCTCACTTGATCGGGCATAAACCTGATAAAAATCCAGCTCACGCTGCCAGCCCATTTCAGCCTGCGTTGATAATTTTAAGCTATCAGAGATATTCGGTATTTGGGTTTTTAGCCAGAGCGCCTGCTTTTCAGCATAATACAAACGCCGCCCAAAGCCCAAGCTGCGGGCTTTAGTTCGCAGTTCAAAATTAGAAGTATCAAGATGATCTAAATTAAGTCGTGGCAATGTATTCAGGTTTTGGATCAGGTGCATGCTGATAATTTAACAGTTCCAGACAATGCTGAATAGTTTTCCCCACGCGTTCCTGAGTTTCGATGAGGGAAATTTTCGGCCATGTAGCCCGCTCCCCTTCACGCTGTAAAATTTTAAACAGATACGGCCTTGGATTCTGCAACATATAGCTATAGTGGCGCAGGCTATATTTACCGACAATATTCACATCACCATAATAACGCTGATCCACCACACCATAGCCATGATCCAAAAGACGGCGTACAGGAGGCAAACTTCCCGCATGTTCCCGGGCGAAATCCATCATACCTTTGGTAATCACCGCGCCCTGCCGGCGAACAATCCGTTGCGGCCAGCTCAAGGTACCTTTACGGAAACGTGAAATATCATCCTGCATAAATGGCACGATATGCGGGTTGGTCTGACTGGCAATGGTATAATTGATATTATACAGGCGTGCCATTTTCTCCTGCGGAAAATCACTGCGCACACTGCCATCCACCCAACGGGTTGATCCCATATAAGGGGTATATTGACCGTCATAACGCTTGCTGGTCAAACGCACAGGTGGAAACAGAATTGGCACTGCACAAGAGGCCAGCACCGCACTCCAGACCAGCACATCCGGAGATGTATAGGCATTCATGATACGTGCGTCCTGTGCCCCATCATAAGGCGCAACTGCAATATTAATATGTAGGCCTGAGTTTTTCAAAGCCTCTTCAAAGGTCAGATCACCCAGATTTTCGATCAGAAATTTTTTCAGATATTTTACATCGGCCAGGCCACCATTGCCTTTCAGCAATTCGCTCATTGTGCGGAAATGAAAAGCCTCATGAAAGAAATTATGTCCCTTTAGTATATCGACATATTGTGACGGTTTGGACACTCCTAACATGGCTGTCATAATGGCGCCCGCACTAGAACCCGACATGACTTTTGGTAATAAATCCTGCTCCATTAAGGCCTTGCATACGCCCGTATGAAACAGACCTAAAGTTGAACCACCAGAAAACATCAAGGCCGGTTGTCCATAAGCACGCTGACAATGCTGAAAATACTCTAATTTTTCTTCAATACTTAGGCAAGTACAGTCTATTGAAGCAATATAGGCTAAGCTCTGGCTGACTTCTTCGACATAATCTTCAATAATTTTTTTGGTACCAACGTAAGCTTCAGTGAACAACAGAGGATGGGCAATGTTGGCAATATCGTAACTTAGGCCTTCACGCAAAATATACATCAGGTCACGGGTACGCTTTTGTTGTCGATAGCGTCTTAATTTACCCAGACGATGTGCAATTACTTCTGCATCAAAATACGGGGAGCTGTTATCAAATTTCCATTCCTGCGCACCTGATTCTTCATCTATTTTCAGGGCAATATATTTCCATTCTTCATAGGACTCAGCCTGTTGCAGCTGCTGCTTGAGCTTTTTAATACGATAGGCCTGATGTGGATTAATGTCCTGAGTAAAATCTTTAAACAGCATCTGCCTTGTTCCCTATATTTATTCTTGATACAGCTCGTACCCAGAGCCAGAAAATTTGTCCAAACTTTCTATCCTCTACAATAACGAAGATTCTCTACTTTAAGCAAATTATCATACTTTTCCGGCTTTGACTGTGTATTTTGCAGTGATACTATCTTAGACATAATTTTAAATCTGTATGCTTAGATCATGGCAAAAATTGAGTTACCTGACCATATTTTAAATACCCTTTCAACTGTGCTGCAGCAGCTACAGCAAAGCCTGCCCGAACTGAAAAAAAATCCTGATTTTTCTGCGCTTGCCTATAAGTGGCAAAATGGTGAGCTCAAACCCATTCATCAGCTCAGACAGATAGAACTGGTCGATTTAAAAGGTATTGAGCGACAAAAAGAAAAAGTTATCCAGAATACTTTGCAGTTCTTAAAAGGCCTACCTGCCAATGATGTCTTGCTGACGGGTTCTCGTGGTACGGGTAAATCTTCTATTGTTCGCGCCCTGTTGACTGAATATGCAGAGCAAGGCTTGCGCCTGATTGAAATTGAACGGGATGATTTGTCTGATTTACCGCAAATCCAGCAACTCATTGCCGGACGTCCAGAGAAGTTTATTGTTTATTGTGACGATCTGGCTTTTAATGCCGAAGACGAAAATTATCGCAGTTTAAAAAGTGTTCTGGATGGTTCTTTACAATCCGGTTCCAGCAATTTTGTGATTTATGCGACCAGTAATCGTCGTCATTTATTACCCGAATTCATGCATGAAAATACGCCCGTTACCCGGGTTGATGTTCCGCAATATACCGAATTGCATCCGCAAGAAGCGATTGAAGAAAAAATTTCGCTGTCTGACCGCTTTGGCTTATGGCTCTCTTTTTATCCAATGGATCAGAATCTGTATTTAGAAATTGTAGAACATTATCTGAAAAAGGCAGGCATGGAACTCACGCCAGAAACCCGTGCTGAAGCCCTACGCTGGTGTCAGGCACGCGGTCAACGTTCAGGACGTGCTGCCTATCAGTTTTCCAAGCACTGGATTGGTTCAACCCAACTCAATGCCTCTTAAAAGCTTAAAAGCGACCGGTTCAGGTCGCTTTTTTCATATAAATCATTTATATAATAATGATACTCAAAAGAAAATTAAAATTATGGATGTCGGCGCAGTTCTCATTCAACTTAAGCCCTTACACATGCAGCAAGTTCATGACTGGCAGCGTACTTTAAAAGCACGTCAAGACGAAGTAATTGAAACGCTTAAGGCTGAACAGGTTCATGTCGAGTCCTGGTTTTATCTGCAACTTCATGGTCAGGACTATTTGATTGCATATATGCGCGCCGACAACCTTCAAAAAGCGAAAAACATTGCGAAATTCAGTACTTTTCCGATTGACCAAGTGCACAAACAGTTTAAAGCATCATGGCAGGCTGTTTATCCCGCTGAATTATTATTGGATGCTACAGCTACCTGATTTATTAGCACGGCTATTTAAAGATTTTTTGTAATATAGATATCCCATCAAAAATAAAAAAGCCCCGGCAATACAGGGCTTTTTTGACCTCTCGAATTATTGTTTATTACCAATAATGGTAGACCACAGCAAGTCATCAATTTCACTGCCATTGAAATAAACAGTAGCCTTTAACGATTCAGGCTGGTTTTGTTTGACCTCAATTATCTGATTATAACTGTCGGTAATTCTAAGCACGCCCTCTTTTGGCAAATGCTTATAGTTATTTAATACGGTTTCATCCATTTTGAATGGTGTGCTGGTATTAAAATCAAAACTGTAACGATAATCTGCCAGATCAGGCTGACCGATAATCGTACCGCGACTGGTTAAGGTACGATTCCCATTACTGCCACTGCCATAATCATCGACCAGGCTGTAATTATAATTACGCACCTGCAGATATTCTTTGCTCTTTGTATCAAACGCGGTTCCAGAAGTACCCGCCTGACCGGTCTCGGCTATACGCTGAAATTCCAACTGATCGATTTGATAAGATTCGGATTGCCCCATGTTATTTTTGGTCTTTCGATGTACAATTGTGCCAGAAATCAGGTAGTCGTCCTTGAGATTAAAATCCACATTTGAACCATAACGGACATTGCTAAAGCTTAAAGTCGTCGTGTCACCATTCACTGTCTGAGTAATGGTGGAGCCTTTACGATAAGTCTTGTCCAGAATAATACAGTTCTCTCTATCCGTTTTTAATTTAAGAGTCTTGACTGCACCATTGGTATTTACTTCTGAGCAGATCAGATTTGGGTGTTTAATACTATTGATGCCCAGATTATAAATCTTGATGATACGTGCAGTACGCCCATAAGGATAATCTGCAAATACTTCACCAATCATATGACCTAGAGCAACGTTGTAGTCTGTATCATTACTGGAATCTCCAGAAATTTTATCGCGAATTTTATCCACAATATCCTGATCTTCAAAAGGGACAAACTCTTCTGAAAGCTCAGGAGAAATGCTTTCCTTCGGAACATTTGGAGGGGTAGTGACTGTAGGATTATCTGAGCCACTTCCACCACCTCCGCCACACGCACTCAGTAAACCCGATACAAGAGCCACACCAAAGAGAGAAATCTGCTTTTTCATAAAATTTATTCCCTGAAATTTCTTTGCATTTTTATCTGGTTATTTCTAAAGATTAGCTACCTCGAAACCAAACAGCTCGAACGCTCTGCTTGCCGGTGATATTTCTTCCTGGCAACCAGCTTTTTCCCTTGATAGCGCTTTAACTTTAAGCAAAGTAAATTTTTGTTCTGTAATTTTAATGTATATTTCAAACAATAATGACCACAAGAAATGAGGCTCTTTTTTAATCACAACTCCTCACTACAACTGCTTTACAGCCAATTTATAGTGCTTTCAATCAGATCAATTTACTTTGCAACAAAGCTTATTAATTTTGTAATCATTAAGTTAATGATGTATTAATCTTTCTTTTTACACTGAATCAGGCTTATTTCTTCTTATTTTTTATACCTGCGTCCAAAGAAGAATATTGAAAGATAGGATGATTTTAGACCATAGAAAGTGACCCTTCCGATATTATAAAATTCTTGCTTATTTACAGAAAATTCAAAGCATCAATTATTTAAGATAGGCCACAGCTTCACTGGCTTTTTTCCAGCGTTTATATTCAAACATGTTCTGATCCGCTTGTGCGAGTGCTGCAAATAGACCCTGACTCGGATGACGCATTGCCAGACCAATTGCTGCGCCAATATTTGCTTCTGCAAAAGCAGCAATTAAACGGTCGAGCAACGTTTCAGCACCCGTTTTATCATTTTCCACACTGAGCATCACAAATTCATCTCCACCCAAACGGGCGACAATGTCATTGATGCGCACATTATCTCGTAACACTTGAGCTGCATTCTGAATCAGCCTGTCACCTTCTTCATGCCCCAAACTATCATTCACTTTTTTCAGATCATTCAGGTCAATAAATAATACAGCAGCAGGATGACCATATTGCTTGCAACGTTCTTCCTCTGCTCGCAGAAATTTATCCCAGGCACGGCGATTATACAATCCAGTCAATTCATCTTTACTGGCTTCTTCCTGGAGTAATTCACGCTGTCGCACCTGCTCAATCTGGCGTAACTCTGCCTGCAAAATCGAACTGAGCAATTGCCCTAACAACTCGACCAGTTGCATATCTTGAACAATAGCTTCTGATTTGATTTCAGGATCGATCGCACAAAGTGTTCCGAACAGACTGCCATCTTCTT
Source organism: Acinetobacter sp. 197 (assembly GCF_048148385.1). Taxonomy (NCBI): domain Bacteria; kingdom Pseudomonadati; phylum Pseudomonadota; class Gammaproteobacteria; order Moraxellales; family Moraxellaceae; genus Acinetobacter; species Acinetobacter sp. 197. The sequence goes on along the minus strand of NZ_JAYWZK010000001.1, from coordinate 425,790 downwards.
TAACGAGTGGCTGGCCAATATAAGATTTTATACAGACCTGCTGATTAATCGGCGCTGTGGCATATAAAGGAATTACTTCTGAACGGGGTGCAATTCTAGGCGCTTTACCTGCCACCATATGAAAGCAGAAGGAATCTGCCCACTGAAAAACTTGTCGAGGTTGTACGCCATAGCCATAGTCTTCCGTTTGCAGGACGATCCAGTCCAGACCTTCTACCCGGGTGATCATCCATAAATCAAAGCCAAAATGCTTATGCAGAAACTGCAATACCGCCTGTCCCGCATCCTGAAAACTTTTAAATTTGATATTTTCCATCCGAAGCAATCTCTGCTGCAAACTTATAAAAGCTGCATGATTTAAACCGAAGCTATTAAACGATTTTCAAGTTTCAATAGAATATTTGAGTTTTAAATAAAGTTATAAATAAATACAGATATTCACAGCATCTCGTTTCTATTAAGTTCTCATTTAAAAAGTTACATTAAAAAGAAAGAGGCCCAAACCTCTTCCTTTTTTTGGCTGAAATCTATGCCTCTGTCGGATTAGTCAATTCCGTCATCGGCCAGCGTGGTGTTGTGGTCACGGCCAAACCATCTTGCTGGCCTGCTTTTAAACGTTGATAACCGGCAAAGGCAATCATGGCACCGTTGTCGGTACATAAAGCCGGTTCTGCATAATAAACAGATGCACGGATCTTGGCTAAATCTGCTTCTAAACGCTCACGTAAACGTTTATTGGCACTGACACCACCGGCAATCACCAGACGTTTAAGCCCCGTTTGCTTCAGTGCTTTCACCGACTTTTTTACCAAAGTATCAACAATTGCTTCCTGGAAACTGGCTGCAATGTCAGCATCGCGGTTTTCATCACCCAGTTTCTTCATTTGTACAGAAACAGCCGTTTTTAAACCGCTAAATGAAAATTCCAGACCTTGATGCAGCATTGGTCGCGGGAATGCAAATGCATTCGGATCACCCTGCTCCGCCAGTTTGGATATATTCGGACCGCCCGGATATGGCAGACCCATCATTTTTGCGACTTTATCAAAGGCTTCACCGGCAGCATCATCAATCGATTCACCCAGCAATTCATACTGACCAATACCATACGCTGCCATAAGCTGTGAGTGACCGCCAGAAACCAGAAGTGCCACAAATGGAAATTCCGGCGGAGTTTCTGACAACAAAGGTGCCAGCATATGACCTTCCATATGATGCACACCAATCGCCGGTTTATTCAGTGCAAAGGCCAAAGTACGACCAAACAGTGCACCTGTCATTAGCGCACCCATCAGACCTGGACCACGCGTATAAGCGACAGCATCAATTTCTGATTTTTTCACGCCACTTTGTTCGAGCAGCTCATTAATAAGGGGGATTAATTTACGTACATGATCACGTGATGCCAATTCTGGAACCACACCGCCATATTCTGCATGCAGTTTAATTTGACTATAAAGCACCTGTCCGCGTAACCCCAACTCGCTGTCATAAAGTGCAAGCCCTGTTTCATCACACGACGTTTCCAAGCCTAAAACGATCATTAAACTGCCTATAACCTGTATCAAATCTATTGCAGCAACTATTATAGGCTTGTGGTATGAGATGTAAATGAGTAAAATACTGACCTTCACTTGTGATCTGGGGCAATTCGGCCCTGATCTTATCCATAACTTAATGAGGATTCTTCATGCCACAAGTTAAATTGAAAGAAGGCGAACCAGTAGACGTAGCTATCCGTCGTTTCAAACGTTCATGCGAAAAAGCGGGCGTTCTAGCTGACGTACGTAAGCGCGAATTCTACGAAAAACCAACTCAAGAACGTAAGCGCAAAAAAGCTGCTGCTGTTAAACGCTACCAAAAGAAATTGGCGCGTGAATCAGTACGTACTACTCGCCTTTACTAAGATTAATTTGTGATTGACTGCTTGGAATAAATAATGACTACTTTAAAAAACCAGATTACTGACGTATTGAAAGCCACCATGCGTGCCAAGGATATGCCGAAGTTGACGGTCATTCGTAGTCTACAGGCAGCAATTAAGCAAATCGAAGTCGATGAGCGCAAAGAACTTGACGACGCTCAGGTTCTTGCGGTCATTGAAAAGCAAATTAAACAACGTAAAGAATCGATCAAAGCCTTTGAAGGTGCTGGTCGAGAAGATTTAGCTAGTAAGGAACAAGCCGAAGTTGAGGTTCTCTCTCAATTTCTACCAGAAGCTATGACTGAGGAAGAACTTGATTCCCTGATTGCGCAAACGATTGAAGCGCAACAAGCTACTAGCATGAAAGATATGGGTAAGGTGATGAATTCTCTGCGTCCGCTCATAGCCGGGCGCGCCGATCCTGCACAAGTTTCTGCCAAAATTAAAGCAAAACTTGCTTAATTTCCCATTTTAAATTTAAATCTATTTTTTGCGTTGAACTGCCCTTTTCCTGGACAGTTCTTAGCATGTTCTTATTTTTTATTGCAAATTACAATCTACATGATAACGCTTAAGTAGTTGCATCTCTTTAGATAACTTCACTTCTCTAATTACATCCTGTTTAGTCATATTTTGAAACTGACGATCCAGATAAGTACGATTCTGGTCAGCAGCCTGATACAGGCGATCGACATAGCGCCCTACAATCCCACAAAATTTTGCATTTTGCTCAGGACTAAATCCTTGCTGCTGCGGATTCAAACTGCTTAAAAATTGCCGTGATTCTTTTTTATAATCGGCATTAATTTGTTCTACTGCTGCTACATATTCAACTGCACTTGCAGCAAAAACCCCATAATTCCAGCCCAGTAGACATACGCCTAATAATATTCTTTTCATACAATGCTTCAAACTGATACATACTATCTTCAAAAAAGATTGTAGCTTGATTCAAGACAACCATGCTATATCATTCCGATACAAAAATTTGAAATCCAGCTCATGGTTAAATTTTATATTGATGCTCCTGTTGCATCTGTTTCAGACGCTGACGAATGGTTGAGGACAAGGACTGATTATTCTTCACGCTACGCTGGGCATGCAATAATGATTTGATCGCGGTTTCTTCATATCCTGACCAGTACTCTACTTCTGCACGATAGCGGAGTACATTGGCAGCCTTGATCGCTGAATCTGGCTCTGCATTGGCAGCCACTTGCATCAGTCGCCAGCCATTGACATCGCGTGAATTGGCATTTAGAAATCGCTGCACTAAAGCTTTTGCCTGATCGGGTTGCTGGGCACGAATCAGAACTTCTGCATATTTATAATTAAGTGCGCGATTTTCCGGCATGATTCGCGCTGCTGAAGCCACACTTCTCAAAGCCTGATCAAGCTGATTTTGGGCTAAATAAATATCAGTTTGCAACAGAACCTGCAAAGGATGCATCTGGTTATGCTTTTTTGCCCGATCCAGCGAAATCTGTGCGGCTTGAAAATCACCCTGCTGTATTTGATAAGCTGTCAAGGCAAGCTGACCCGCAAAATTATTTCGCTGGTCCATCAACACCAGCTGCTCTGCATCCGTCTGACGGGACAATACCCTGCTATACCACTTGATAACCTCAAAGTCTTGATCATTGAGATTGCGTTTCACTGCGGGAAGCTGGTTGGCACGTAAACGTGCCTCGCTCATCCGTTCAGTGGTGAGTGGATGCGTGAACCAGAAATCTGGCAGAAAGCTTAACCGACTGCTAGAGCGATGCATAACCTCAAAGAAGTCTGCCATGCTATGTGGGTTATAGCCGGAACGGTACATATACTGCATCCCGATCCGGTCTGCTTCACGCTCCTGATTACGACTATAGGTGAGCTGTTTATCCAGAAGGGCTGCCTGCGACCCCATCATAACCGCCGCCCCCACATCACCATCTGCTTGAGAAGCCACCAAAGCACCCACCAAAATTCCCGCTAGCGCCAATAAACCTTGTCCCTTAAAGGCATCTTGGGAGCGACTGTAATGACGTTGTGTGACATGTGCAATTTCATGCGCCATCACCCCTGCCACTTCATCCATATTTCGGGCGGAATTTATCAGACCTGCATTCAGTGCAAAGAGCCCGCCCGGCACAGCAAAGGCATTAATTTGCGGATCATTGATTACCAGCAAACCGATAGGCTGTTGTAACTGGGTCTGACTCAGAATATGTGAAAATACTGATAAAAGTTGATCTTCCAGCCATGGATTTTGCAAGACAGGCATTTTCTTATGCACTTCACGATAAACTTTCTCACCGATCATTTTTTCTTTTTGCTGATCGAGCAAGCCCACGCCTGTGCCAATATCGGGCACAGAAAATTGTACATTTGCTTGATTAAAATCATGGGTAGAGCCATGCCCTGTCACCATACACAGACTTAAGCTACATGCCAGCATCAATCGTTTCAATGAAAAATCTCTAATCCTGCCAACCTAATTTGTTTTGAATATAGCATCGAACTATGCGCAGAGACGCAAGAAAATGTTATTTTTTAATATCGTTTAAACTACATTTAATGGCATTTTAAAATTCCGGATTGACTACATAACGAGGTACTCGCCCCTCCAAGGCATCAACCAAGTTCTGATAAGCCAGTTCTGCCATTTTTTTACGGGTGGCGGCGGTAGCCGAACCCACATGCGGTAAGGTAACGACATTATCCAAATGGAATAATTCTGATTCTTTTAGCGGTTCTTTCTGATAGACATCCAGACCTGCAGCAAAAATCTGCTTGGCTTTTAAAGCTTCAATTAATGCCTGTTCATCAACAACCGGGCCACGTGAAATATTAACCAATACTGTATGCGGTTGCATTTTTGCAAATTCCGCTGCTGCAATCAGCGCCTTGGAATCAGCATTCAAATCTACTGCAACGACCACAAAGTCAGCACGCTGTAACAGCTCATCGAGCTGGCAATATTGTGCATTGAAGCCTTGCGCAATTTCCGGTTTTTCCCTGCGATTATAGTAGAGCACATTCATATTAAAACCGTAAAAACCACGGCGTGCGATCGCAGCCCCAATATGGCCCAGACCAATAATTCCCAGGGTTTTTCCAAAAATATCCACACCAAATTGTGCTTCACCCACAGTACGCTGCCATTGCCCCTGCTTGGTCCATTGATCCAGATAAGCCACTTTGCGTGCCGCTGACATCAGTAAAGTAAAAGCAAGATCAGCTGTAGTTTCGGTCAGCACATGCGGTGTATGACTCAGATAGATTTTTCTTTCATTTAAATAATCCAGATCATAGTTGTCATAACCAACACTGACACTGGAGATAATTTTCAATCGGGTAGCACTGGCCAGATTATCGCAATTCAGCAAACGCCCTGCACCAATCATGCCATCGGTATCCCGAACCTGCTGCAAAAGCTGTTGATTCACATCACCCAGCTTCGGTTGTATATAGCTCACCTGATAATTTTGTTCGAGCCTGTTTTGAATATCAGCATCAATTTGACTAAATACAACCACTTTTTGTTTCATCTATTTTTATTCCACAGCAGAATTATTCCAGACGGGCAGACCTATTTTGCATAAACTGCCATAAACGTTTTTTTAAAATCGGCTGATCCAGCATCTCTTGCAGGGACGCTAACTGGATTGCTTTGATATTTGAAATATGCGCTACCGTTCCGAGGAAAATAATATGTTTCTCTGTACTCATCCCATCCAGAAATCCTTGAATATAGGATTCCACACCACGTCCATCCTGGACATTAGCCCAAGGAAATGGCCAGTTCAGCTCATAAAAATCACCCGAAACTGCGCGCTGGATATTTGCCCATAAATTTAGGGTAGCTTCAGTCATTTCAGTTGCATCAATCACAACACTGCAATGTGCCAAACTTAAAGCCTGTAAACTGAATGGCGGAATTTGTACACTTTCACGAGGTTCCTGAACAGTTAAAACTTCAGGTAATGTAGGCGAGGTATCAATCTTAAACGTGTCGAGCGACTCTGGTTCAGGAATCGGTAACTCCACCAGCGCCTCGACCGGATGAGGCTGAGACAAGACAATCTCGGTGTGAAATTCAGGTTCAGCCTGATCACGCCAGATCGAGACCTGATGCGGCTGACATGCGCTGTCCCTAGGAATCCAGAGATCGATTCCTAATGTTGCCAGTATGTCACGCTGATGCCCAATCATCTTTTCATCATCACCAATTTCAGGCTGAACATTTTAGCCGTATTGTCCCCACTTTGCCGAACTTTTTCAGTTTTTCTTTTTATCCTGATAAATTCTCGTACAAAGTTTATCAGTACACTCAATATTGAATTTTCAATATACAATTAAACCATCACTGTAATAACAAATTCAGATTCGAACCGTGTGCTCATCTTGTTTTTTACATAATGGTTAAACTGTTTTTCTTTAACATTTGCTGAATAACTTCCCCACCTTCGAAACCTAGGCGCCAGTACAACAGTTCCATCACATCCAGCTCATCCTGAGTTACGATACGGTCGCTCCATAAGCAGGCTTCTGCAATGCCTAAAATACTGAGACGATCGCGTAATAAAAGCCCCGCAATATCATTCAGGATTTCAGCAAGATCAATCGGCTCATCTGAAATTTCATTGTATAAATCCAGTTCACGAGTGGTCAAGATCCGGTTTAGAATCCGCTCCCGCACCTCAAGTTGATTACCGCTATTAATCTGCTGCACATGTAGCAAGGCATCGATCAAACGAACGATTTGCGGCTTGACCTCATCGAGAGCAGTAGGAATATGTGCAGGGAGCAAATTTAACTCATATTTCACACATTCCAACAACAAGGCATCCAGCAGACCAATTTCACCATCTTCCTGAATAATCCGTGCCAGCTTCATCAGAAACTGGCGTGCAACAGTCGTCGGCATGCCACCAATATTCTTACAGGCTTGCTGGAAAATCGAAATATGTACCCGCCCATCCAGGTTAAGCAACGAATCTACAATGGCACGACTGACCTCAGCCTCAGTGGGAATAAATTCACGATATTGACGAATCATTAAAATTGCGACCATCACTTCCCGGGAACCTGTCGCCGTCTGTAATGCACGTTCAATCAGCTCCGGACGTGGCATCTTGAGCCGAAGTTCCGGATTCAATGGCTTGATTGCATCTTTAATCGCAAAACTGATCGGAGACAGCCGCAGCAATGGCAAAGGTTGGGGTGAACTCCAGCTCACTGTAGTTTCAGGTACCACCTCTTCCAGAGAGCGAAACAAACTGAATAAAGGCTGATTCTTCAGTTTTTTCAGGTTTTCAAGCTGTAAATCCTGAATCAGGGCAGGATTTAATTCATAAATGCGCTGATTGATATTGGGATGAATGTTGAGCCAGTTTTGCGGACTCAAAGAGTTGGCAAAACACATATGCGAAATCGATTCGGCATATTCACTATAAATCTGCGAACCGGAATGATGCACATGAATTCTGAGCAAAGTCTGGATATTGGCATCATTTTGTAGCAAGCGCCGGGTCTTCTGGTCATTCTTATAAGTCCGGCCACCCAGGGAAATATATTTAATAAAACGGGAAATCAACACACCCAGACTACCAATCAACCAGATCACCGCCCCAACTGCCACATACAGGGTTTCAAACTTGCTTTCCCGTAGCGTACCGGTTCGATTAAAACCGGATTTAGCAATTTTACTGCCCCACTGACTAAAAGTGGTTAAACTGCTATACAGAATTTTCAGGCGGGTATTTTCCGCAGTCTCACCAGACAGGATTTTATTGAATTCGTGACTAAGCAACCCATACAGCTCAACTTTATCCAGTGTTTGTATTGCCCCCCAGGTCAGGATAATAGCAGTATCACGTGGGATAAAACCTGCTGTTAACGCATTGACACCAACTTCATCAGGTAATACATATACCGCGGGAATTTCAATCCGAAAAGTCTCTGCCAGTTGCTGGTTAATGTGCAGTGCAGTACTTTCTTCGGGAATACTGTCCATCGGACTGAGACGGCGCGCACTCATCTGCTTCGCCAATGAATAACCGCCATTGCGAAAAATATAAAATTCATAGATGACCGAGGTCATCATGACACATAACAGGACAGCAATCAGATAAGGACTCAGCGTATGCCAGAAAATCGACTGGTTAGGATCAGCATAAAAAATAAATAGGCCAACAACGGTATTAATAATAAAAATAGTCAACAGAATTGCAATCAGGCAAAAACTTACAGGTAGTACTATATTTTTGTTTTTTATAAAATCGTATCCTACGTTTCGCAATGCAGAACCCTAAAATGATGATTTTCAATGGGTTCATCATAAAACAAAAAAGCGGGAAATTCCCGCTTTTTCATGATGATTTTAAGTGTTTAAACTTCGCGTACGCCAGTCAAATCCACTGAGGCTGCATCAATATTGACATCAATATAATTGCTTTCTTTCATGGCACTGTCACTACGTTTTTGTTGCAGATCATCCAGATATTGCGCATCAATACCACCCGACACATAGATCCCGTCAAAGACTGAACAGTCAAAATCCTTAACATCCGGCACTTTGTTAGTTCTTACTGCATCTTTCAAATCTTCCAGATCCTGGAAAATCAGACGGTCAGCACCAATAATTTCTCGGATTTCTTCCACACTACGTTCTGATGCAATCAGCTCTGATTTCGCCGGCATATCAATACCGTAAACGTTCGGATATTTAACCATTGGGGCTGCAGAAGCAAAGAATACTTTCTTCGCACCAGAATCACGAGCCATCTGGATAATTTCATTACAGGTTGTACCACGTACAATAGAATCATCTACCAACAGTACATTCTTACCTTTAAACTCAAGCTCAACCGGGTTGAGTTTCTGGCGTACCGATTTTTTACGCAGCTGCTGTCCAGGCATAATGAAGGTACGACCGATGTAACGGTTTTTCATGAAACCTTCACGGAATTTTACCCCCAGCATATTGGCAAGTTCGAGCGCTGAAGTACGTGAAGTATCCGGAATCGGAATCACCACATCAATATCATGCTCATCGCCCCACTCACGCAGAATTTTTTGCGCCAGTTTCTCACCCATTTTTAAACGTGCTTTATACACTGAGATACCATCAATAATGGCATCCGGACGGGCAAAATAAACATATTCAAAAATACAAGGACGATATTCAGCATTTACGGCACATTGCTTGGTAAAGAAGTTACCTTCTAAATCAATAAATACTGCTTCACCTGGCAGAATATCACGCTCAACCTTAAAGCCCAGCGCAGTAATCGCAACAGACTCAGAAGCAATAATATACTCCATGCCCTGTTCCGTTTCACGTGAACCGTAGATCAATGGACGAATACCGTTTGGATCACGGAAGCCCACCAGACCCTGACCGGTAATCATCGCCACCACACCATAAGCACCTTTGCAACGCTCATGCACACGCGTCACCGCATGGAAAATATCTTCCGACGTCGGTACCAGTTTGCCGTGTTTTTGCAATTCATGCGCAAACACGTTTAATAGCACTTCTGAATCAGAATCGGTGTTCATATGACGCAAGTCAGTTTTGAACAGGTCATCATGAATTTCTTCGGCATTGGTCAGGTTACCATTATGTGCCAAGGTAATCCCGTACGGCGAGTTCACATAAAACGGCTGTGCTTCTGCACTACTCGATGAACCGGCTGTTGGATAACGCACATGACCAATACCGTAATTTCCTTTCAAGGCACGCATATGACGGGTGTGGAATACATCACGCACCATACCATTGTCTTTTCGCAGGAATAAACGTCCTTCATCACATGTCACGATCCCAGCTGCATCTTGTCCACGATGTTGTAACATCGTTAATGCATCAAACAACATTTGGTTAACGGGTGATTTACCAGCTATACCAACTACTCCACACATAGCAACCTCGCAGACAAGCTAGGATTAATAAAAAGGATTATTTGTAGACTCATCTGCAGCTCCAGACTTGGACGATGTTTCAGATGATGAAGCTGAAGGTTTCGATGCCCCTTCAGACTTGATATGTTGTAGTGCGCCATTCGCGGCTTCTTTCGACATTTGAGTCGCCCAAGGCGCATAAGGCAATAAGGCTTGAATAAACTTGGACTGTTTCCAGTGCGGTGAGCTTTCTACCCAAGGGCCGATACCCTGCATGGTAATCAGGACAATCAGCAGACCTTTCAGGCTACCAAAGACACCACCTGCAAGACGGTTGAGGGGACCCAGCTTGAGACTCTTTAAAATACGGTTCAACAGTGCAGTAACGATCCAGGTCAGAACTACAATCAGCAGGACGATAAAAGCAAAGGCCGCAATCTTTTGTACGACTGGATCTGTACTCAGAGCAACCATAGACGGCGCAAGTAGTGTTGAATATTTTGCCGCAATAATCAGGGCAAAGATCCATCCCACTAAGTTCGCAAAGGCTTTAATAAATCCTTGAAGCAAACCGTTGAGCCCTCCAATGAGCAAGATAATCAGTAGAAAGATATCAATGGCATTCATAGGATTTAAAGTGCGTCTACACAATCTTTTACAAGTTTAGGGCCAGTATAGATGAGGCCACTATAAATTTGTACAAGGCTGGCACCTGCGTGTTTCTTGGCAGCAGCATCTGCACCCGAAAGAATACCACCCACACCAATCAATGGGATTTGTCCTTTTAATACCGCAGCAAATGCAGCCAGACATGCGGTACTTTTCTCAAATACTGGCGCGCCAGACAAACCGCCCGCTTCCTCTGCATGCTCCAAACCCTCTACGCCTTCACGTGACAGCGTGGTATTGGTCACGATCAGGCCATCAATCTTGAACCGCAATAACTGCTTGGCAATAAAGGCAATATCGCTGTTATCCAGATCAGGCGCCACTTTGAGTACCAAAGGTACATAATGCTGGTATTCCTGAGCCAATTCAAGCTGACGGTTCTTCAATGTTTCCAGCAGTTCGGTGAGTGCGTCACCGCTTTGCAGGCTGCGCAGATTTTTGGTATTGGGAGAAGAAATGTTGACGGTAATATAAGAAGCATAATTATAGACTTTTTCTAAACAGATAAGGTAATCATCTACTGCTTTTTCTACCGGAGTGTCAGCATTTTTACCGATATTAATACCGAGAATGCCTTTAAATTTGGCCACTTTGACATTTTCGACCAGCTGATCTACACCATCATTGTTAAAGCCCATACGGTTAATAATGGCTTTGGCCTGTGGTAAACGAAACAGACGTGGATGAGGATTACCGGCTTGCGGTCGCGGGGTAATGGTACCAATTTCAATAAAACCAAAACCTTGGCTGGCAAGGGCATCAATATAGGCACCATTTTTGTCTAAACCTGCTGCAAGACCCACCGGATTGGGAAATTCGATTCCCATACAGGTCACAGGTTTCGCAGCAACATTTTGACGCATCAAGCCCATCTTATGGGATGATTTCAATAGTGATAATGTCAGCTCATGTGCACGCTCTGGTGCTAAAGAAAACAACAAAGGGCGGGCTAGAGAATACAACATATCCAGAAAAGTCTACTGCTTTTTAAGTCGGCATATTATAGGCATAGGCAGACAAAAAAACCATGCTTTGCAAATCTTTATTTTTACCGTTTACTGTATGGTCGCTGTTAATTTAATCTGTCCTGCTTCATTATTTAGTTCCATTTTCTCGATACTTAGCCCCATTTGTGCCAGTTGGGTCAGGAAGTTTGCCAGTACTGCATAATTTTCATGCATGACCGCCAATTGAATTTTTTCTTCTATTTGCTGGGAAGCCACAGACAGCCCTTGTTGCCGTGCGACCCGTTGTACTTTCTCCGCAGCTTCCAGTTGTATGTCTCCAGCCGGTTTCATGGTCACTGCATTACTTTGCATCCAGACAATAGTATCCTTCAGCTGATTCAAACGCTTCTGCTGGTTGTTAGCCGCCTGATGCATGTACCAGAGTGCAGAACTGACCGCAGCCACTATTACAAAAATAGTGGTAAATATCACCAAGATCCGTTCACGTGCCGAAAGGCTGTCCAGATAATCACTCAGTCTTTCAAAAGACTGATCCATACGATGTTGTAGTGTTTCAATCGCTTTCATTATTGGATCCTCACTATTCCGATCGCGTCAGCTCCACCGGCCTGAATATTCCCCAGCTCCACCTTTAAGCCTTGCTGGCCCAATTGCTCGGTCAGTGCATTCAATCTTTCTGATGAACTGGCCTTAAGCTCCATACTCAGCACAGAAGTATCATAATTTACCCGTTGTGCCACAATCTGATTTTGCATCAAGACCGGCCCTACCCGACTAATAAGCTGCAATGCATGCGTGTCTGCAATCTGACTTTGACGCAACTGCGCTTCAAACTGACTTTTGATATTCTGCTCAGTAACCGGATAATTTTGCCCAAACCAGTATTTAAACTGATCAATAGCCTGTGCAGCCGTCTGATTTGCCACTTTTTTATATTGATACCAGCGTACCGCATCATAACTAAACTGCAATACCAAAATACCCAGAAAAACCGCAGCGCAGGCTTTCCAGTAACCAGAAATAGTGCCATCGGATTTTGCTTTAGGTAACACATTAAAAGGATGCTGTTTCGGTTTCTTCAACACTGGAATGCTATATTGAAAAGACTCCAGTTGCTCCTGCGTAACCAGGGCTTCAAGACTGCGCAACTGCTCCTGATTCAGGTTGCTGACCTTATAGCGGATATCCTTAGGCTGATAATCCAGATAAAGGCTCAGATCATCCAGCGACTGACCCATATATTCTGATTCGCGCACCAGCAGACGCCCACCGATTTGCGCAATTACACGCTGATTGGTTTCAGGAGCCGGCAACACTAAAAAATCCGGCAATAGCGCTGCCAGCTTGACTGGAATCAGGCTGAGAGAGTGCTGCAGAGTCTCCAGAGTAGAATTTGCAATGCCCATAATAGTAATTTGATCCGGCTGCTGAAAATGATGCAGCACTTTCATGGCATCTACCGGCAGCACCACATATTCTTCAAGCAAATATTTAATGCCATCATTGCCCATTTTCTTATATTGGCTCTTGGGCAAGGTCTGCTGCAAAATTTGTACATGACGGCTCGGAAAAAACACCACCGCGTCCTCACCATGATGAGCCTGTATATCCTGAATCAGCTGCTCAAGTGTGGCAGCAGCATTCCAGAATTCCCCAGTTGACCATTGCCAAACTCCATTGGCTTCTGGCATCCATAAATACAACATTGATTTTGTTCTGCCGTTCTAATTAATTTTTATAGGGTAGGAATAAAGCTTTTTATCTGTGTGGATAAACCAGGTGCAATCACTGCCTGATCATACATACGCGCCTCTGCCAAGGCATAGGGATGAAAAGATTCAGCCAGCAGAATGGACGACATATGGGCCACAATGTTCATATGGCATACCACTACAATCGACTCATACGGAAGTTGCGACAGCCATTCTACTGCAACTTTGGCATCATCATCGGGTTTAATTGTATTGCAGATCACTACCGGCACATCTTTAAAATACTGCTGCAAATGTGCCAGAGTTTCCTGAGCACGCAATAAAGGACTGACCACAAATACATCGGGCCTAATCTGCTCTTTTAAGAATTGTGCAGTTTGCTCAGCCTGTTGATGACCACGCTCCGTCAGCGGACGTTTAGTGTCATTACCATTTACCGGTGGGGCCGCCTCGCCATGTCTAACTAAAGTCAGTTGCATTTCATTTCCTTATATTCGTATGCCTGCATGATATACAGCGGATATGACATTTCGCAGACAGTCCTTGTGTTATAGATCAGACTTGATGGTGTGGCAAGACAAATTCGACATCACTGCGATGACCGTTTTTCATCAGAGACAAGGCAATATTGAGCGGCGGTGCACCTTCGAAAATCACATCATACAAGGCAGAAGTAATAGGCATGTACACACCCAGATCTTCAGAACGCGCCTTGACTTGTACAATAGTATTGATTCCCTCGGCAGTTTGGCCTAATTCAGTTGTTGCCTGCTCCAGAGTCTTGCCTTTGCCAAGCGCATAACCCACCTGATAATTACGACTAAGCGGGCTGTTACACGTTGCAAATAAATCACCCACACCGGAAAGTCCAAGGAATGTCAGCGGATTGGCACCGAGTCTTACCGCAAAACGGCTCATTTCAGCCAAAGCACGGGTCAGGATCATACTCTTGGTATTTTCACCCACGTTATACGCTGCTGCCATACCCATCGCTACTGCATAGATATTTTTTAATGCGCCGCCAAGTTCCACCCCATGCACATCATCACTGGCAAACACACGGAACAATGCACTATGCAAGGCTTGCTGTACTGCATAGCGCACCAGTTCAGAATGACTGGCAATCACGGTTCCTGCCGGCTGACCCGCTACGATTTCTTTTGCCAGATTAGGTCCTGATAACACCCCATAAGGCACCTCCGGCAATTCTTCACGAATAATATCGCTCATAAAGCTGAAGGTCAGTGCTTCAATCCCTTTGGTCAGGGAGATTACTGCCTGTGAGGTAATAAAAGGTTTAATTTGCTGCAGGACTTCCCGGAAAGAATGACTTGGAATCGCCACTAAAATAATATCGCGATTGCGTACTGCCTGTTCCAGATCTGAAACCGCCAGCAGATCTTTTTCCAACTGAAAATCTGGCAAATAGCGTTTATTGATATGGGTCGCATTAATATCCGCCGCGGCTGCTTCATCACGAATCCAGATCATGGTATTACAGCCGTTACGCACTGCAGTATTGGCCATTGCCGTACCAAAACTCCCCCCGCCCAATACCGTTACTCTTAAAGCTGTCTTATGATCAACTGCAACCGGTTCTACCAGTTCTGAAAAATTTAATTCTGACATCTTATGTTTTAATATCCTGTTATGCCGTACAAACTAGTTGTTCTGATTCCAGTAACTTACAAAATCACCGGTTTGAATCTCTGCACGCGGGGGAATGGCTTTTGCTGCAGTACCAATATAAATAATACCCGATACCAGATCATCTTTTGAAATTCCCAATGCCTGCTTAAACAGACCAGACTCGACTACAGCGCCGCTACGCCACATGGTTGAGAAACCCTGAACCTGAAGTGATAGCAGAAAATTCTGAATGGCTGCGCCCGAACTGAGAATTTGTTCAAAATAGGGAACTTTAGGATGATCCTGCAATCGGGTTAAAGCAAGCACCAACAAAGGAGCGCGAAACGGATGATTCTTGACCCGCTCAATCTGCGCTGTTTCAGTTTCACCCAAATCGATGAGCGCCTGCGACAGCAATTCTCCAAAGGCTTCACGTTGATCATCAGGAATCACGACAAATGTGGTAGACTTGAGTCGATGATGATCGGGTGCAGTTAATGCTGCCTGAAAGGCTTTTTCCAGCTGTTCTGCATTGGGTGCCGGTGCCAGCAGATGACCAATCGATTGCCGTTGGTGAATATTTTGATGAACGATATCAATCGCAGATTCTGTCATTACCCTGTAGATCTATACTTAAAAAACCATACTCAAGATTAGCATATTCAAAGAAAAATACGCTAGAAACTTCAAAGCAATTACACAAGCTTGCAACGTCTTCAAAAATGCAGCTACATCATTTCTCAATCGTGTACTGCTCGATATTTCACCTAAACCACATAGATATATACTAAAAATTGCCAAACCTATACAACAGCTACAAAATCTGAGCTGGTTGCTATGTTGAAATGATTAGCATCCTATTTACTCGAGATCTCATGATGAAAAAAACAATCACTTTCAGCGGATTGGCTATTTCCGCATTACTGCTTACTGCCTGTGCATCAAATCCGACTGCCTTGGCCGTTCAAAAGGAAAATAACCAGTATGAGGTGACCGGATTAGGTAAAAATCAACTGACCTCGAAAAACAATGCGATTACTGCAGCCAATAAAGCCTGTGGCTCCAGATCAACTCCAATTATTATAGATGAACAGACAGCTTATAATGGCGCCTTAAAAGGTGTGGTCGATGAGCAAACAGGACAAATGATTCAGGCAGCAGCTACCGTACTCGGGAATATCGCAGGCACCAACACCGGTTTAAACCAGAATGATGACTATCAAACCGTGCTCACATTCCGCTGTCAGGCCAAATAGACTTTCCTGTGAAGCATGTAATAAAAAAACCGCTCTGAGAGCGGTTTTTAATGGCTTGGATTAATTAACAGTAACCTTCCAGACGGGTCAAAGGCAATTTTTGCCCAATGGCTTTTTCAATTTCCGGAAGATAAAACGCATCATCTTCAGACAAGAAACTGATACTTACACCTTGCGCACCGGCACGGCCTGTACGACCAATACGATGTACATAATCATCTGACTGTTCTGGCAAAGTAAAGTTCACCACATGAGATACGTTATCTACATGGATACCACGTCCTGCCACATCCGTCGCAATCATAATATTATGCTGACCATTTTTAAATTGATCTAACATTTTCGTGCGTTTATCTTGCGCGATTTCACCAGACAACATCACCACCTTATAACCATCCCGTTTTAAATGATCATAAAGTTTACGTACCTGATCCCGACGGTTGGCGAAAATCATGACTTTCTCAATCGGTTCATCACGCAGAATTTCTTGCAATAGTTTATATTTATCTGATTTTGCCACCATATAAACCCGTTGCTCGACATCAGCATTGGTTTTCTTTTCTGGCTCAATTTCAACCGTGACCGGCTCAAACAGCCATTGCTGCGCAAGATTTAACACATCATAGCTAAATGTTGCAGAGAACATTAAAGTCTGACGCTGCTCTTTACGTGGCGAGAAACGTACAATCCGTTTAACCGATGGAATGAAACCCATATCCAGTAGACGGTCTGCTTCATCAATGACTAAAAATTCAATTTGATCAAGCCAGACTTCTTTTTGCTCAATAAAGTCGATCAAACGACCTGGAGTTGCGACCAAGATATCAACAGGCGCTTTATTCAGTTGATTTTTTTGCTTGTCAAAATCCACACCACCCAGCAAGGTCACTACATGTAAACCCGCATATTTCGCCAGGTGCTGTGCATCGCTTTCGATCTGCAATGCCAGTTCACGGGTCGGTGCCAGAATCAGGGCACGCGGCTCACCACGATAACGTTGTTCCTGAATCGGATTATTTAACAGATCGTTCATGATACTAATTAAAAAGGCCGCAGTTTTACCTGTACCTGTCTGTGCACGGCCAATTGCATCATGTCCTGCCAGCGTGAATTTTAAAACCTTCTGCTGGATAGGCGTCATGTGGGTAAAGCCTAAAGCATCAATCGCTTTTTTTAAATCGGGATGTAAATTTAAGGTTTCAAAACCAGATGACATAAAGCGGTGCTCTAATTGGGTAATCACTAAGATAGAAGTAGTATAAACAAAAAACGCCCCAAATTATATTGGAGCGTTTTCTTTTTAGCTTAATCCGAAGATTAGTCTAATGGTTGAACTTCTTCAGCTTGAAAGCCTTTTTGACCTTTAACAACACTGAATTCAACACGTTGGCCGTCACGAAGTGAACGGTGGCCGTCACCTTGGATAGCACGGAAATGAACAAATACGTCATCACCGCCGTTACGTTGAATAAAGCCGAAGCCTTTAGTATCGTTAAACCACTTAACTACACCTTGTTCGCGAGCAGCTGTCATAAGTTAATCCTCATTGAAACTAAAAAAAGGACCACCCGGTGTTGCAAACAGCAGAGCAAACAAGTTTGAAAATATTATTTTTAAGCTTGTAATCATTCTGTAAAACTATCAACAAAATCCCGGTTACATCCATTTATGTAATAGGGTGAAAAACAATCACTTTGTTTATTCAAAGTCCCAAATACGCAACGAGCTTAACATGGGTTTATCACAATTAATAGATTTTTTTTAGCATGTTCTGTTTGATTTAGTTATTTTTTTAATGAAAATTGTCAAAAGACTTTATAAATTCATTTACCTATTCTTTGTATTTTAATTAGTTTGGTTCTGGCATCAAATTTGCTACTATTTATAGCCTTTTCTGTTGACGAAATAAAACCCTAATGTTTGAAGATTCAGCGCATTTCAACCTTATAGATGCCATGGGAAAACCGTGCCCGATGCCATTATTAATGTTAAAGCGGGCATTAAAGGCTGGAAAGCATACAACATTCCTGCTCAAATCATCTGATCCGCATAGTCAGATTGATATCAGCCGTTATTGCCAGTTGCATCAGCTCAAGCTTGAATTCAAAAAAATTTCTGATACAGAGTTTCACTACTTGATTGAATCTTAAAAATTTTCAATTAAACTGTTGGTCTCTGCTTCTGTATACTTATTTACATTTCTCTACCCAAATATCCATTATTTGAGGAGAGATTGGATTAAGATAAAACCTAGTTTAGGGTTATCCCCGCACTTCAAGGAGAACACATGAGTGACAGCCGCAATCAGTTGATGCCCCTGTCATTATCGGCGCCAGGTGTCAACCTCGGTGCTTATATCAGCACTGTCAATCAGATTCCGATTTTAACAGCCGAACAAGAAAAAGAGTTGGCTGAACGCTATTACTATGACCAAGATTTAGACGCAGCGAAAATGCTGGTCATGTCGCACTTGCGTTTTGTGGTGCATATCGCACGTAGTTACGCAGGTTACGGTTTGCCACAAGGCGACCTGATCCAGGAAGGTAACCTGGGTCTAATGAAAGCTGTGAAACGTTTTGACCCGAATATGGGCGTACGTCTAGTATCATTTGCCGTGCACTGGATCAAGGCAGAAATTCATGAATACGTGATCCGTAACTGGCGTATTGTAAAAATCGCCACTACTAAAGCACAGCGCAAACTGTTTTTTAATCTGCGTAGCCTGAAAAAATCATCGAAAAAGTTGACGCTCGAAGAAGCCCAGTCAATTGCGAATGACTTAAATGTTACTCCAGAACAAGTACTGGAAATGGAAGGCCGTCTGACAGCATATGATGCTGCTTTTGATGCATCAAGTGATGACGACGATGAAGGTTCCACCCATGTAGCACCAGCGTTGTATCTTGAAGACAACCGCTATGATCCGGCTCGTCTGATTGAAAATGAAGACTATGAAGAACAAAGTACTTCTGCCCTGCACGAAGCCATGGACCAGCTGGATGACCGTTCACGGAATATTCTGCAACGCCGTTGGTTAGACGACGAGAAATCGACCCTGCATGAGCTTGCAGCCGAATATAATGTTTCTGCGGAACGTATTCGTCAGCTGGAAAAAAATGCCATGGAAAAAATTAAAGTAGCAATGTCATCCAATTAACACCAAATTCTGTTACTGATTTATTTTTAAAAAGCCTTCCTTCAGGAAGGCTTTTTTATGTCCGCATTTTGAATTTATGCTAAGGTTAAGTGCAAACTTTATCAGGAAGATCAATTCAAATGTGGATTGCGATTTCAGCACTCAATCTGGCCCTGGCAGTCATGCTCGGTGCTTTTGGTGCACATGGTTTAAAAGCACGTGCAACTGAGGTACAGCTCGGCTGGTGGCAAACGGCAACAGATTATTTTTTCTATCATGCCTTAGGACTACTGATTCTTTCTCTGCTCGCGAAAGTCATTCCTGCACTACCGATTCAGTGGAGCTTCGGACTGATTCAGGTTGGTATTTTACTGTTTTCTGGCTCACTGTATATCATGGCCTTAGGATTACCCCGCGGTTTAGGGGTGATTACACCTATTGGCGGTGCTTTAATGATTGCCGGATGGTTAATTCTGGCCTGGAATGCTTTAAAATACGCCAGATAAATCTGAACAACACTTAATCATGGAGGGTTGCTAGAATGGTGATTTACATCAATGGCGAACAACAGGAAACTCACTGCAAGAATCTGCTGGAACTGATTCAGAGTATGGCGCTTGAGGGTAAGCGTTTTGCAGTTGAAATCAACGAAATGATTATTCCTAAAAGCAGATTGGGCGATACGCCGATTTGCGATACAGACAAAATCGAAATTATTCACGCAGTCGGTGGCGGCTAATACTCGGGACAATTATGCAAGATTTATTACAGATTGGTTCACGCCAATTCCAGTCACGCCTTTTGGTAGGCACAGGCAAATACAAAGATTTAAATGAAACCCAGCAGGCCATTGAAACCAGTGGTGCAGAGATTGTCACTGTCGCTATTCGCCGGGTCAATATTGGCCAAGATCCTGACCAGCCGAATCTGCTATCAGTGATTTCTCCGGAAAAATATACCATTTTGCCGAATACTGCAGGTTGCTTCGATGCCAATAGTGCCGTCCGCACCTGTATGCTGGCGCGTGAGCTGCTCGATGGCCATAATCTGGTCAAACTGGAAGTATTGGGTGATGAAAAAACACTTTATCCAAACGTGACCGAAACACTAAAAGCTGCTCGCACCTTGATTGACGATGGTTTTGAGATCATGGTTTATACCTCGGATGATCCGATCGTGGCGCAAGAGCTAGAAAGCATGGGCTGTGTCGCGATTATGCCACTGGGTAGCCTGATTGGTTCAGGTCTTGGTATTCTAAATCCACACACCCTGTCAATCATCAAGGAAAATGCCAAAGTGCCGGTTCTGGTCGATGCCGGTGTCGGTACAGCAAGTGATGCCGCGATTGCAATGGAACTGGGTTGTGATGGTGTACTCATGAATACAGCGATTGCAGCTGCACAAAATCCGGTATTGATGGCATCTGCGATGAAAAAAGCCGTTGAAGCAGGCCGAGAAGCTTTTCTTGCAGGCCGTATGCCACGTAAACGTATGGCCAATGCCAGCTCGCCGGAAACCGGCTATTTCTTTAAATAAATTTTCATAAACAAAAATAAAGGACTCGATTGAGTCCTTTATTTTTTTCCAGTAATTAAGGAATCAGACCTTCATCACGCATGGCAATCTGTACAGACTGGCGTTCAGCCACTTTATTACGGATATGAATAATATTTTTATATGGACTCAGATCATGCTCAATCTGGTTCGACCAGTTGGTCAAGACAAACAGATAAGCATCCGCAGGACCAAAGTTATCATCGACCAGATAATCGTTGTCTGATTCACCAATGGTTTTATCGATATAACTCAATAGACGGTCAATTTCTGCATAGGCTTTTTTCTTTTCATCCTCAGATAACTTGTCACCAAAGAACACCGCATAGGCATCATGCAATTCCGAATTCAGATAACCTAACCATTCCAGCACTTTGGCACGTCCCATGCCCGATGGTGGAATCAGATCTTGTTTTGGATCGTGTTGAGCAAGAAACGGTAGAATTGCAACATTTTCTGTCAGGATCAGACCAGGGTTAATTTCTAACGCTGGTACATAACCTTTAGGATTAACTTCGTAATAATCCGTACCTTTTTCTGTTTTATGTGTTTTTAAATCAACACGTTCCAAATCAAAATCGACATTAATTTCATTTAAAATAATATGAGCTGCCAGTGAGCATGCCCCTGGCGAATAGTAAAGCTTCATTTCTGATCCTTGTTATACACTTCTCAATGTTTTAAATCGCTTCTAACAAACTTTCAAGTGATCAAACCTGTAAATTGCAAAAAAGCCTAACTGTCATTTGAGGACAGTTACTCATTCAATATTCAGGATATTCCGGGCTTTTGCAAGTCAATCTTGTGTAGATTTTTATCTCTATCTGTTTAACATACACAGGTTTTCAAAATATAGATGATATTCCGTGATTAGCCTGAAAAAAGAAGAATGGTTTTCCAATATCCGCACAGATGTACTGGCAGGTCTGGTGGTGGGACTTGCTCTGATTCCTGAATCAATCGCCTTCTCTGCCATTGCCGGTGTCGATCCGCAAGTCGGTTTATATGCCTCTTTCTGTATAGCGGTATCCATTGCTTTTTTTGGCGGCCGTCCTGCCATGATTTCCGCAGCTACAGGCGCAATGGCGCTTTTGATGATTACCTTGGTAAAAGAACATGGTCTGCAATATCTGCTGGCTGCCACAATTCTGACCGGCATCATTCAGGTCATTGCCGGTTATTTTAAAGTCGCTAAATTAATGCGTTTTGTATCGCAGGCGGTGGTATACGGATTTTTGAATGCCTTGGCGATCCTGATATTTGTGGCACAAATCCCGGAAATTAAGCAGATGGAGAGCACCGGTTATCTGTTTATTGCGATTGGTCTGGCAATTATTTATCTGTTTCCTTATCTCCCTAAAATTGGTAAAGCCATTCCCTCACCTTTGATCTGTATTATCGTCTTAAGTGGGCTGGCGCTGTTGTTGGGTGCAGATATGCGTACCGTGAGTGATCTGGGACAATTCCCGGATACCTTGCCGGTATTCCTGATTCCAGAAATTCCACTCAATCTGGAAACCTTGCAAATTATCCTGCCTTATTCCTTTACCTTGGCAACTGTCGGTTTGCTGGAAAGCATGATGACCACTACGGTCATTGATGAAGTGACCAGAACTGAAGGTGACCGTCATCAAGAATGTCGTGGTCAGGGTATGGCCAATATTGTCAGCGGCTTTATGGGTGGGATGGCCGGGTGTGCCATGATCGGCCAGTCAATTATCAATGTGTCTTCAGGGGCACGTACCCGTTTATCGACTCTGGTCGCTGGTGTGTTTCTGCTCTGTCTCGTGGTTTTTTTGAAAGACTGGCTGGCTTATATCCCAATGGCAGCACTGGTTGCGATCATGATTATGGTGGCATTTACCACCTTTCAATGGGGAGCAATCAAGCAATTCAGCAAACATCCGCTAGAATTCAATACCGTGATGATTGCCGTGATTATTGTCGTGCTTGCCACTCATAATCTGGCGCTTGGTGTATTTGTCGGCGTATTGCTCTCTGCCCTGTTCTTTATTAATAAACTGGAAAGAACCGTACATGTCTATACGCATTTAAATGCAGCCAATTCACGTAGCTATGTTATTTCTGGACAAATTTTCTTTAGCAGTACAGAAAAATTCTATCAGTTCTTTGATTTTAAAGAAAAGCTTGAGCATGTGGAACTGGATCTGACCCATGCGCATGTCTGGGACGTGACTTCGGTCAATATGCTGAATAACGTGATTCAGAAGTTTAAAGCCCAAGGTATAGATGTAAGGGTAATCGGTTTAAATGAAGCCAGCAGTACACTGATTGACCGTTTTAGTAGCTGATGAACGATGATTAATAAAAGAGCCTCGATTGGCTCTTTTACTTTATCTGGAAGATCTTGCCGATTTTTATGGAGAAATACCGAGAAAAGTTTGACTTGCTCGGCTCAGGACTTAAAATACCGCATTCTGAATTTTTAGATTTGCCAAAGTTATGTCGAACGATCAATTAGACCAGCAAGTCGTGGAGCTGGAAAACTTAAGCGAGCACCGTGAAATCGTGACGTTTATGCGCCGCTCAATGCCGCTAAACACCTCCCAACGTACTGCGCTTGAACAATATGGTCACTTAATTTTGGAATATCCAGTCGGTGATTTGCGTCAGCACTTTGAACATCCTCAACGTCCTTTGACTGTAGAAATCGGTTTTGGTATGGGCCGTTCACTGGTATTGATGGCCAAAGCCAATCCTGAGCGAAACTTTGTCGGAATTGAAGTCCATGTACCGGGTATTGCCCAGTGCGTGTATGAAGCAGGTGTTGAAGGCTTGACTAATTTACGTGTGCTAGATGCTGATGCAATTCAGGTATTACGTGAAATGCCAGATAATAGTATTAATGCAGTTCAGTTATACTTCCCTGATCCATGGCAGAAAAAGCGTCATTTTAAACGCCGCTTTGTTTCACATGAGCGTATGCCACTGGTGGAGCAAAAGCTGGAGCTTGGCGGAACTTTCCATGCTGCAACGGACTGGGAGCCGTATGCTGAATGGATGATTGAAGTATTGGAAGAACGTCCACGACTGGAAAATCTGGCGGGCAAAGGCAACAGCTACCCTCGTCCGGAATGGCGTCCACAAACCAAGTTTGAACGTCGCGGCATTGAAGCCGGTCACAAGATTAATGATTTTATCTTCAAGAAAATTTCTTAATCCAAGATTCAAAAAAGCGCTGATTAATCAGCGCTTTTTTATGGGAAAAATTTGGCTTTGAACCCTGCTCCGCAGATAAATCATCAGATTCTTCATTCCTAATGACGCCTGAGTATCTGCTGGCTCAACAGCTGATAGACATTTTGCAAATCTTCTCGTTGCATATTGGCCAACATCTGCTGATGCATATTCAAGATATTCTGATCACCACGCATCGCTGGACCAGTCTGCATTTGTTTAGGATCATTCTGAGTGGCTTTACTGGCGGTTTCCAGCATCAAGGGATACAGCAAACTGAAATCGACCTGTTGTACATCAACCACCTGCTTGGCCATGTCATAACAATAATTGGCAAAATTACAGGCAAATACCGCTGCAAGATGCAAACTGAGACGTTGACTAGAACTATAAGTATAAACACGATTGCTTAGGCTATTTGCTAAATGAGTTAAGATTTCTTGATCTTCTGGCTCAGACGCTTCAATAAATAAAGGCGTATTTTCCCAGTCAATTTCACGTTCCAGACTAAAGGTTTGCAATGGATAAAAGACGCCAGACTTTGCATGTACATCTGCTAGAACATTCAGGTGAGAACTGCCTGAAGTATGGACAATCAGCACATCTTGCAAGTAAAAATAGACTTGTCTGATGACCTCAGCAATTGATTGATCACTCACGGCAATGATCATCAAGTCTATATCGTGATTCAGATTTTCAGGTTGAGCGATGGCTTGCGCTTTAAATTGATCAGCCAGTTGCTGTGCTTTATCCAGAGTCCGGCTGTAGATCTGTACAATTTCATGTTGTGCTGACAATACAAGGGCAAGATGATATGCCACTCGCCCTGCCCCAATCATACTGATCCGCATCTTGTGCTATTCCTGACTCATTGCGCACAGCATGCCAATAAATAAAGATTGAGGCAATTGGCCTTGATGTTTCGAATAGACTTTAGAGCTTTCGCAGGGTCAGAATCTGTTCACTTCGACCAAAAGGTCCATGAACATCATGCAGAATCCCGCTGGTTAAACCAATACCATCTTCACCATATTGCTGCACCACTTCCAGCCCCAGCCATTTACCCTGCGGCAGACGGTGCATATGAATCTGCAGGTCCAGATTCGGAAATCCCCAACCGGAATTCGGGTCCTGACGTGGCACGATGCCATTGGCCGTATCGACCATACCAAGTAAACGGCTAAAGTCTGTCGTCGGTTGGCCTTCTACCATGTCCAGCGAATTTCTCAGCCAAACAATGCCCTTGCCTGCACAATGGTCAGCATGCGCACGGGTTTCAATACTCTGGATATAACCGCCCGGCCAGCAACGCATACCCTCCCAAACCGGTAAATATTCTGGACTTTCAATCGGAAAGTCTTCCACTCCGGCAATGGCCTTGGTATCTGAAGTTAGCATTCTCCAGGCACGTGCCACGATACAGGTTTTACCATTGGCACACATTTCAGCTTCAACCAGTTCGATGGTTTTACCTGGACGGATCATACGCGTAGTAATTGAAAATTCACCAAAGGCAATCAGGCCAAAAATATCCAGGCCGACCCGACCGATGCGCATGTCTTCACGTGGCTGAAACTGTTCCAGTTCGACGCATAGAATACCGGTGGCTGGCGCCATGTGCTGCTCATGCGGATTCCATGCACCTTGTGCATGAATATTAGAACGGTAATAAGCCGTAGTACTGCCATCTGCATGCTGTTCGCGCTGAATAAAACTGTAATATGCCGACATTGTTTTAATACTTCCCTGAATATTCACTTAAACTTTAGAGTTTACAAAAAGTTCTTTAATCTTTATTTTCTGAGCAAAAAGCCATGATAATTCATGATTTGACAATAAATTTTGCACTGTTTAAATCCGACTTTGGTTAAAAGTGCTGTAAAATTTTGCGCAGATAACAAGTGAAAATCCTGCTCCAAGCGTTCAATCATCTTGTTACTTTGCACCACGCTTAACCCTGTCTGTTGTGCCAGCTTCTGCATAATTTTGATGTCTTGCTGATCTTCGGGTTGCATCAGATCATAGGTCAATGCAAGACCATTGGTTTTAAGACACTGATGGATAGCCTGAAAAAATCCGTTTTTTTCGGAATTTGGAATGAAATGTGCCACCAGAATGGCCAACGCAGCATCAAACGTATCTGGCTGATTCAAATCTTGGATTGTGCTTTGGATAAGTTGTACCCTTTGTTGATCTATGGAATTCAGATTTTTACTAGCCTGTTCCAGCATGGCTGCTGATGGATCAATTGCAGTAAAGATCCAGTCTGGATAACGCTGCAATAAATAGGACAGTTCATAACCCGTCCCGCAACCCACTACCAAAATATGGGCGGTTTCCGGGAGTTCAATGCTGAGAATTGCTTCAATCTGCTGATGCACCAGTTCATAACCGGGAATCAGTTTACGGATGTGATCGTCATAACTGGCGACCACGACTTCACTGTGAAAGTTTTTTGCCATCTGTTTACTCTGATTTATATAGAAATAGATTTTTATCTATTTAAAGAAATTGCTAAATACATGACCTCAATTTGCAAGATGGATTCTTCTTCCATTGTGCAGGTTCTTCGTTACTTTGACTGGGCAAAGTAACCAAACCCCTCTGTTTCATTGATATGGCATCCTTGCCATACAATGAAACGGCGGCATCCATGCCGCCAGGTCATTTGATCAATTACCATTTAAACTTAGCTTTAATTAATTTAAGCAATCTCTTTTAAATTTAATTCTTCACGCATAAATTCACGCAACTTGAACTTCTGTGCCTTACCTGAAGCTGTCATCGGGAATTCATGGAAAAAACGCACATAACGTGGCACTTTATTGTGAGAAATATGCTCAGCACAATATTGACGGATGGCTTCTTCGGTACATGGGTCATTTTCATGCAGGATAATGCAGGCACAAAGCTCTTCACCATATTTATGGTCTGGCACGCCAATCACCTGCACATCTGACACCGCTGGATGGGTGTAAAGGAAATCTTCAATTTCTTTCGGGAACAGGTTTTCACCGCCACGAATGACCACATCCTTGATACGACCCTTGATTTTGACAAAACCTTCATCATCCATTTCAGCAATATCACCGGTATGCATCCAGCGTGCTGCATCAATCACTTCCTGAGTCTTGTCCTGATCTTCCCAATAACCGAGCATCACGGAATAACCACGCACACACAGTTCACCCAATTGACCGCGCGGCACCACCTTACCATTTTCATCGACAATTTTCACTTCCAGATGTGGATGGACACGGCCAACTGTACTGACACGACGTTCAACACTGTCTTCTGTAGAACTTTGTGCACTTACTGGTGCTGTTTCAGTCATGCCATAACAAATGGTAATTTCGGACATATGCATGCGTTCAATTACACGCTGCATAATTTCCTGCGGACATGGGCTACCCGCCATAATACCGGTACGTAGGCTGGATAGATCAAACTCGTCAAACTGCTCATGTTCCAGCACAGCAATAAACATGGTCGGTACGCCATAAGCTGCCGTACATTTTTCCTGCTGAATGGCTTTTAGAGTTTCCAGCGGATTAAATACGGCAGACGGATAAATCATGGCTGAACCATGGGTAATACAGGCCAGATTGCCCATTACCATGCCAAAGCAGTGAAATAGCGGAACAGAAATACAGACACGGTCTTCTGGAGTTAAGTGAATCGCCTCACCGACAAAGTAACCATTATTTAAAATATTGTTATGGGTCAGCATTGTACCCTTAGGATTCCCTGTAGTGCCTGACGTAAACTGGATATTAATGGTTTCATCGAACTGCAAATCAGTGGAGATCTGTTGCAGCTGTTCCAGCTCTTGAGCACTTGGTGTAGGCATTAAATCCTGAAAACGATGAATGCCAGTATGCTGCTGCTCATCAATTTTAATGACATGCTTTAAATGTGGGAGACGCTCTGCATTCAGTAATTTATTTTCAGCCTGTTTTAATTCAGGCGCAATTTTGGTCAGGATTTCCTGATAGTCCGTGGTTTTAAACTGCGATGCAATGACCAGTCCCTTACAGGACACCTTGTTCAGCACATATTCCAGTTCATTGCTTTTATAAGCGGGATTCAGGTTAACCAGAATAATACCTGCCTTGAAGGCTGCAAACTGGGTAATGGTCCATTCCACACAGTTCGGCGACCAGATCGCCAGACGATCTCCTTTTTGCATACCCAGTTTCAGCAGCTGACAAGCAAAGGCATTGACCTGTTCCTGTAGCTGCCGGTAACTGAGACGTATGTTCTGGTGCAGACTAACCACTGCATCACTTTGTGCATACTGCTCACAAGCCTGATCAAATTTTTCACCAATCGTCATGCCCAATAAAGGCTGGCTGCTGGTTCCATAGGCATAGCTTAACCGTACTTGTGTCATTGAATCGATCTCCTTGATTCTTTGTAATTCTGATTTTCAACTTTACTAATTGTTTTATGACCACGACGACCTTGTCTGTGTGCCTGTTTTTGTGTGCTTATGCTGCTGGATTTCCCTCCTGTCGACGTACTGCGTTAACACAAAAATCGGCAATCTGTTTGACAAAGTGATCCTTATATTTCTGATCAAACATCACATTGCGGGACGGATTCAAAGGTTCGATTACCACAAAGGTCATGGCGCCAACCACACCTAGTGCTGCGGTATTCAAATCTTCAAATTCGAATTCTCCATTGACCTTTCCTTCGGCCAGAATCTCCTTAATGCTCTGCTTGAGCAGCTGCTTACTGCGAAAACGCTCATGTTCCATTTCCGGATCAACCGGCTCGAACATCAGTGAATATGCCAATTGAGGGCTATTCATGGCACGCTTCACAAAAGTTGTAACAGATTTTTGCAATTTCAGTCTTGCCGATAAATCCGATTCAGCAATATGGACTAAAATTCCGACTTCATGCTGAATTGCCGCCGACAAAACCTCAATTAAAATCTGGCTTTTATTCTCGAAATACCGATAGACCAGCCCTGTAGATACGCCTGCGCGTTCTGCAATCGCCTGTATCGACGCCTCTTTAAAGCCCCCTTCAGTAATCAGTTCACGAGCAGATTGCAAAATCGACAGACGATTTTGTTCCATCCGTTCCTGCATCAATGATGATCTTTTATAACTCATAAAATTAATCTCAACAAGATAAAATGAATTGTAAATCATTTTGTGAATATAGATTCACTTTTTTATTTTTTCGTTGTATGTTAAACCTCAAGCACAACAAAAATGCTTTTTTGGACACAACAAATATAACCTCAGGATGGATGAAGAATGAATTTACAAAGCTTGGATTTCGGTTTAGATGAAACTCTGATTGCGCTTCGTGATTCAGTGGCCGCATTTTGCGCCAAGGAAATTGCCCCGATTGCCCAACAGGTCGACCGTGACAATGAGTTTCCGGCTCAACTCTGGAAAAAATTTGGCGAGATGGGCCTGCTCGGTTTAACGGTCAGTGAGGAATATGGCGGTTCAAATTTCGGTTATCTGGCCCATATCATTGCCATGCAGGAAATTTCCCGTGCTTCAGCATCCATTGGTTTGTCCTATGGCGCACATTCTAACCTATGTGTGAACCAAATTAAGCGAAATGGTACGGAAGAACAGAAACAGCGTTATCTGCCTAAACTGATTTCAGGTGAATATGTCGGTGCCTTGGCAATGTCTGAACCGAATGCAGGCTCGGATGTGGTGAGCATGAAGCTCAAAGCGGAAGACAAAGGCGATCACTACCTGCTGAATGGTTCAAAAATGTGGATCACCAATGGTGGCGATGCCGATGTCCTGGTGGTCTATGCAAAAACTGATTTGCAGGCCGGTGCCAAAGGCATGACTGCCTTTCTGGTAGAGAAAAATATGTCAGGTTTCAGCCACGGCACGCATTTGGACAAACTGGGTATGCGCGGTTCCAATACTTATCCTCTATTTTTTGACAATGTTGAAGTTCCGAAAGAAAACGTCATGGGCGGCGTCGGCAATGGCACCAAAGTCTTGATGAGCGGGCTGGATTACGAGCGTGCCGTATTGAGTGCTGGCCCGCTGGGGATTATGGATGCCTGCATGGACACCGTGATTCCGTATATTCATGACCGTAAACAGTTTGGTCAGGCACTGGGTGAATTCCAGTTAATGCAGGGCAAAATTGCCGACATGTATTCGACCTGGCTGGCATGTAAGGCACTGGTTTATGCGGTCGGCGCCGAATGTGACAAGGCCGAACATAGCCGTAGCCTGCGTAAAGATGCTGCCAGTGCCATTTTATATGCTGCTGAAAAAGCGACCTGGATGGCGGGTGAAACCATTCAGACTTTAGGTGGTAACGGTTATATCAACGAGTTTGCTGCAGGCCGTTTATGGCGCGATGCCAAACTGTATGAAATTGGCGCCGGTACTTCAGAAATCCGCCGCATGCTGATTGGCCGTGAACTTTTCAACGAAACAGCCTAAATCTTAACACTTAGAATAAAACAAGGATGTTCGTCATGAATCAGTTATCGAGCAAAATCAATATACGTAGTGAAGAGTTTAAAACCAACCAGACTGCCATGCTGCAACTGGTGGATGACCTAAAACAGAAAGTTGAAAAAATTGCTTTGGGTGGCGGCGAAACTGCCCGCCAAAAACATTTAGATCGCGGCAAGCTGTTACCACGTGAACGGATTAATCACCTGATTGATCCAGGAACCGCTTTTCTGGAAATTGGTCAACTGGCTGCCTATCAGGTGTATCAGGATGATGTTCCTGCCGCAGGTGTGGTCGCTGGTGTTGGTCAGGTCAACGGTGTGACCTGCATGATCATCGCCAATGATGCTACGGTGAAAGGCGGTACTTATTATCCATTAACAGTGAAAAAGCATTTACGTGCCCAGGAAATTGCCGAACAGAACCATCTGACCTGTATTTATCTGGTGGATTCAGGCGGTGCATACTTACCTTTACAGGATGAAGTATTTCCAGACCGCGATCACTTCGGCCGTATTTTCTACAATCAGGCACGTATGTCAAGCCAAGGTATCGCCCAGATTGCAGTGGTGATGGGTAGCTGTACTGCAGGCGGTGCTTATGTTCCTGCCATGTCAGATGAAACCATTATTGTCCGCAATCAGGGCACGATCTTCCTCGGCGGCCCTCCTCTGGTTAAGGCAGCTACTGGTGAAGTGGTGTCCAGTGAGGATCTCGGTGGTGGTGATGTGCATACCCGTTTGTCTGGCGTGGCTGATCATCTGGCAGAAAATGATGAACATGCGCTTGCGATTGCCCGCAACATCGTGGCCAACCTGAACAAAAAGCCAAACAAGACCACAGATGAAATCGAAGCGCCGCTGTTTGACAGTTCGGAACTGTACGGCATTGTGCCGAGTGACGCGCGCAAGCCTTTTGATATCCGTGAAGTGATAGCGCGTATTGTCGATGGCTCACGTTTTGATGAATTCAAAGCACGTTTCGGCACTACTCTGGTGACCGGTTTTGCCAAGCTCTATGGCATGCCGGTCGGGATTATTGCCAATAACGGGATTTTATTTTCCGAGTCTGCCCAAAAAGGCGCACATTTTATTGAACTGTGTACCCAGCGCAATATTCCACTGATTTTCCTGCAAAATATTACCGGCTTTATGGTCGGTCGCCAGTATGAAAATGAAGGCATTGCCAAAAATGGTGCCAAGCTGGTGATGGCCGTCGCCAATGCCAATGTTCCGAAACTGACTCTAGTGATTGGCGGTTCTTTTGGTGCTGGCAACTACGGTATGTGTGGCCGCGCCTACTCGCCGCGCTTTATGTGGACCTGGCCAAACTCGCGTATTTCGGTGATGGGTGGTGAACAGGCATCTAGCGTCTTGTCGACCTTAAAACGTGACCAGATTGAACAGAAAGGTGGCAGCTGGTCAGCAGAAGAAGAAGACCAGTTTAAACAGCCAATCCGTGATCAATACGAACGCCAAGGCCATCCTTATTATGCGTCTTCGCGGTTATGGGATGACGGTGTGATTGATCCAGCACAATCGCGTGAAGTACTAGCCTTGAGTCTGGCTGCAGCCCTAAATGCGCCAATCCAACCAACCAAATTCGGCGTGTTCCGCATGTAAGAGGTATCAAAAATGGATTATCAATTTTTACAGCTCGAACAGCAGAATCAGGTCGCGACAGTCTGGATTAACCGTGCCGAACTGCACAATGCCTTTAATACTCAAGTCATTCAAGAACTGCATGCCTGCTTCCAGTCTTTAAACAGCCGTGATGATGTGCGTGTAGTGATTCTGGCGGGTCGTGGCAAAAGCTTCTCGGCCGGTGCTGACCTGAACTGGATGAAACAGGCCGGTCAGGCTTCTCAAGCAGACAATGAAGCCGACGCCTTGAAGTTAGCGAAAATGCTGCAAAGTCTGGCGACCTTGAAACAGCCGACCATTGCCCGGGTACATGGTATTGCTTTTGGTGGTGGCATGGGGCTGGCTTCGGCCTGTGATATTTGCGTGGCCAGTACCGATGCCAAGTTTGCGACGTCGGAAGTACGTTTAGGTCTGGCACCTTCGACCATCAGCCCTTATGTAATTCGTGCGATTGGGGCTCGTCAGGCCTCACGTTATTTCCTGACCGCCGAGCGGATTACTGCTGAACAGGCCAAAAGCATTGGTCTTGCGCATGAAGTCACTCCACCGGAACAGCTCGACAGCAAAATTGATGAAATTGTGGAAGCACTTTTACTGGGTGGTCCTACTGCACAGAGCGCATCCAAACAGTTGATTCAACTGGTTGACCAACAGGTTTTGACCGAAGATTTACTGCTTAAAACAGCACAGCATATTGCCCATATTCGCCAGGGAGATGAGGCTAAAAATGGACTGAATGCATTTTTGAACAAACAAAGCCCGGCCTGGATCAAGACCACGGCATAACAACAAGAAGGATCCTACAATGTTTGAAAAGATTTTAATTGCCAACCGTGGTGAAATTGCCTGCCGTGTGATTCGTACAGCGAAGAAATTAGGTATTGCCACCGTTGCCGTCTACTCCGATGCCGATGCACAATCACAACACGTCAAACTGGCAGATGAAGCGATCTATATTGGTGAGTCGCCAGCAGCACAGAGTTATTTACAGATTGACCGTATTATTCAGGCAGCAAAAACCACAGGCGCTCAGGCAATTCACCCAGGTTATGGTTTCTTGTCTGAAAATGACCAATTCGCCCTGGCCTGTCAGGACAACAATATTGTGTTTATTGGCCCACCAGTCGATGCCATTCTGGCAATGGGTCTGAAAGCCACATCTAAAGCCCTGATGGAAAAAGCCGGTGTGCCTTTAACCCCCGGTTATCATGGTACCAATCAGGATGCCGACTTCCTGAAACAACAGGCCGACAGTATTGGCTATCCGGTGCTGATCAAGGCCAGTGCTGGCGGTGGTGGTAAAGGCATGCGTCTAGTGGAACGCAGCGAAGATTTTCTTAGCTCGCTTGCTTCATGTAAGAGTGAAGCACGCTCTAGTTTTGGTAATGAAGATGTACTGATTGAACGTTATGTGATTCAACCACGTCATATTGAAGTTCAGGTGTTTGGTGATACTCACGGCAACTATGTACATCTGTTTGAGCGTGATTGTTCGGTACAACGTCGCCACCAGAAAGTGCTGGAAGAAGCGCCTGCACCGAAAATGCCGGAAGACAAACTGGAGGCGATGCGTCAGGCGGCAATCGATGCTGCGCGTGCAGTAAATTATGTCGGTGCCGGTACAGTCGAGTTTATCGTGGAGCAAGACGGCACAGCTTACTTCATGGAAATGAACACCCGTCTTCAGGTTGAACATCCAGTGACGGAAATGATTACCGGACAGGATCTGGTGGAATGGCAACTGCGCGTGGCCTTTGGTGAACCTTTACCGAAACAGCAGCATGAATTGCAGATTCATGGACATGCACTCGAAGCTCGTGTCTATGCCGAAGAACCGGAAAAAGGCTTTATTCCTGCGATTGGTCAGATCAGCTACCTGCATTATCCAGAGCAAAGTGACTGTGTCCGTGTCGATAGCGGTATTGTCGAAGGTGATGAAATCAGCACCTATTATGATCCGATGATTGCCAAACTGATTGTCTGGGGCAAAAACCGTGAAGCAGCCCTAACCCAGATGCACCATGCGCTGGGTCAGTTCCATGTCGATGGTCTGGGTAACAATATTGCTTTTCTAGATCGCCTGGTGCTGTGCGAATCTTTTAAAAATGCACATTTAGATACTGGCCTGATTCAGCGTGAAGAAGAATTTCTGCTCAAACCTTCTGCGGATATCAGTGCCGAACTGGTGATTAGTGCTGCACTGATTGAGCTACTGTCACGTCAGGCACAGAACCCCGTTCCAAGCAATCCGGTGTGGCAGCAAAAAGCATTCTGGCGCCTGAACCAGAAAAATAGCCATACAGTGCAATTACAACGCAATGGCATTAACCTGAAAATTCAGTTTACTGCCCAAGAGCAAGGTTTTGTTGCCAGCTATAACGGTCAGCAGATTGAGATTCAAGGTCAGCTCGTCGATGCCCATACTTTAGCGTTGCAACTGGCGGGTAAACAGCAAAAACTGGCTTTTAGCCAGACTGAGCAAGGCATTACCCTGTTCCAGAATGGTCAAAGCTATAAGTTCAATTACCTGAAGTCTGATTTTAATAATCAGGATGAACAAGGCACGGAAAATAATCTGATCGCGCCAATGCCAGGTGTCATTACCCAGGTGCTCGTGGCAGCCAATGACAAAGTCAAAAAAGATGATGTGCTGATGACGCTGGAAGCCATGAAGATCGAATATTCAATTCGTGCACCGCATGACGGCATCATCGCAAGTTCATATTTCCAGAAGGGTGATCAGGTTAAAGCTGGTGATGAACTGGTCGAATTCCAGCCACTGGCGGAGGAAGTGGCATGACGGATTTTGTCAAAATCGTAGAAGTCGGGCCACGCGATGGCCTGCAAAATGAAAAAACACCTTTGACATTGGATGACCGGAAAAACCTGATTGTGGACCTGATGAAAACCGGTCTGCAGTCCATCGAAGTTGGTTCCTGCGTTTCAGCCAAATGGGTACCGCAAATGGCAGACAGTGATGTGCTCTTTGCCAGCCTACCTCAAGATCCAAATATTCAGTTCAGTCTGCTGACCCCAAATCTGAAAGGTTTTGAATCGGCACTGGTTGTGGATTGCAAGGAAGTAGCGGTATTTACCGCTGCTTCTGAAAGCTTTACCCGCAAAAACATCAATTGCTCGATTGATGAAAGCTTCGAGAAGTTTGCCGATGTCATGGCAGCCGCCAAAGCCAATGACATTAAGGTGCGCGGCTATGTCTCCTGCATGGTGGACTGTCCTTATGAAGGTGCCATTGATCCGAAACAGGTGGTCAAAGTCACCCAGCGTTTGCTGGAGATGGGCTGCTACGAAGTGTCATTGGGTGAAACCATTGGTACAGCAACACCGGATCGGGTGAAAAATGTCTGGGAGGCTTGTCTGGCTGAACTTGATACTAAAGTTCTGGCGGGACATTTCCATAATACTTATGGCATGGCCATCGCCAATATCTACCAGTCGCTATTACAAGGCATTCGCGTATTTGATTCATCCATTGCAGGCTTAGGTGGCTGCCCTTATGCCAAAGGCGCTTCAGGCAATGTTTCAACTGAGGACCTGTATTACCTGCTCTCGAATATGGGCTTTGAAACCGGTATTCAGCTAGACGCCCTGATGCAGGCCAGCCGTAATATCAGTGAAGTCTTGCAGCGCAATAATCCATCCAATTATGCCAATGCCTATTGGCAAAAAGCCTGTGCTTGAAAATAAGCTTGCTTGAGCAAAATGATCTTAAGCAAACCATAAGGATATAAGCAGCAGATTGAAGTCTGCTACAACAATAATAGAGGTGACAAGATGTCAAACAAGGTTTATGACAGCGCTCAATCCGCCTTAAAGGATGTGGTGCAAGATGGTCATACCCTGGCCGTTGGTGGTTTTGGTTTATGCGGTATTCCAGAAGCTTTGATCGTAGCTTTAAAAGAAACAGGTGCTAAACAACTCACCTGTATTTCCAACAATGCCGGCGTAGACGGCTTCGGTCTCGGACTTCTGCTGGAAACCAAACAGATTAAAAAAATGATTTCATCTTATGTCGGTGAAAATAAAGAGTTTGAACGTCAATATTTAAATGGCGAACTGGAAGTTGAACTGACCCCACAGGGTACACTGGCAGAAAAATTACGTGCTGGCGGTGCCGGTATTCCGGCTTTTTATACGGCGACGGGTGTCGGAACCGTGATCGCTGAAGGTAAGGATGTCCGTGAATTTAATGGCAAGTCTTACATTCTGGAAGAATCTTTAACTGCCGATGTGGCGCTAGTCAAAGCCTATAAGGCAGATAAAGCTGGCAACCTGATTTTCCGTAAAACCGCCCAAAACTTTAATCCGGTCTGTGCCATGGCGGGTAAAGTCACCATTGCTGAAGTTGAAGAAATTGTCGAAATTGGCGTGCTGGAGCCGGATGAAATCCATCTACCCGGCATTTATGTGAACCGGATTGTACTGAATACCCAACCGGAAAAACGCATTGAACAGATGACTTTAAAGGCGGAGGCTTGATCATGGCTTGGACACGTAATCAAATGGCGCAGCGCGCAGCACAAGAGCTTGAAGATGGTTTCTATGTCAATTTAGGAATTGGCCTGCCGACGCTAGTCGCGAATTATATTCCGGAAAATATCAATGTCTGGCTGCAGTCGGAAAATGGTTTGCTGGGGATTGGCGAATTTCCAACCGAGGAGACAGTCGATGCCGACCTGATCAATGCCGGTAAACAGACGGTCACAGCGCGTAAAGGTGCTTCATTTTTCTCAAGTGCCGATTCCTTTGCCATGATCCGTGGCGGTCATGTCAATATCGCCATTCTGGGTGCAATGGAAGTGTCTGAAACTGGTGATCTGGCCAACTGGATGATTCCGGGCAAAAAGGTCAAAGGCATGGGTGGTGCCATGGATCTGGTCGCGGGTGTACAAAAGGTCGTGGTCTTGATGGAACACTGCGCCAAAGATGGTACACCGAAGATTGTACCGCAATGTAGCCTGCCCCTTACCGGCCAAGCTGTGGTGAACCGGATTATTACCGACCTCGGTGTACTGGATGTTACTCCTGATGGAATTCGACTGGTTGAACTGGCACCAGAGGTAAGTTTTGAAGAGATTCAAAAAGTCACTGGGGTAGCGCTACTACGTAACGCTGCCTGATCTAGCCAGCTCTTAAGAATAAAATTTCTTAAGGGCTTTTTTATATATAGCTGCTTCATTTCAAAATAATAATTGCAGAATAAATGGATTTTAATCATGCAAACTCAACAAAATATTTTGCAGCGCTTCGCCATGCGCGTCAGCGACTGGTCTGAAAAATGGTTTCCGGATTCTTATATTTTTGCCCTACTCGGTGTCATCATTGTGGCGATTGCCGCCATCGGAATTGGTGCACCGGCACAGGATGTCGCGATTTCCTTTGGAGACGGCTTCTGGAGCTTGATTCCCTTTACCTTGCAGATGTGCATGCTGATCGTGGTCGGTTATGTGGTTTCCGTATCCAAGCCTGTCCAGCTGCTGATCCAGAAAATGGCACGCTTGCCGCATTCCGGTCGTGGTGCGATTGTCCTGGTCGCCACGGTCAGCCTGTTAATTTCCCTGATTAACTGGGCCATGAGTACTGTACTGACTGCACTTCTAGTGATTGCACTGGCACAGCGTAAAGAGCTTAACATGGATTACCGCGCTGCTGCGGCTGCCGCGATTATCGGGATGGGTGCGACCTGGGCACTGGGCATCAGTTCTTCAGCTGCACAGTTACAGGCCAATAAAAGCAGTCTGCCTGAACCGATTTATAACCTGACGGGCGTGATTCCATTTACCGAGACTATTTTCCTGCCGCAATCCATGATCATGACGGCGGTACTGATTGTAGCTTCAATCGCAATTGCTTACTGGTCAGCACCTAAAGGCTCTGACATTAAAACCATTGAACACTTCCCGATTCAGATTGAAGAAGAAAAACCGGAAGTATCTGCCGAAAAAAGACCGGGGGATTGGCTGGAAAATTCACCCATTTTAAGCATTTTGATCGTGATTCTGGGCGCAGTCTGGATGTTTAACGAATTTTCCAAAAGTAATCCGATTCTGGCCATTTCCAGCTTAAATACCTATAACTTTATCTTTCTGATTTTGGGCGTGGCCTTGCACGGTACACCACGAAATTTCCTGAATGCAGTCTCCAAGGCTGTTCCGGCTATTTCAGGAGTACTGATCCAGTTTCCGTTGTATGGCAGTATTGCCTTTATGATGACCAATGCACTAAACCCGGCCGATCTGTCATTGTCACATTATATTGCCGAATTTTTCGTTTCCATTGCTTCTCAGGAAACCTTTGCCATCGTGATGGGACTTTATTCAGCAATTCTGGGCTTCTTTATTCCATCCGGTGGAGGCAAATGGATTATCGAAGCACCCTATGTGATGCAGGCAGCACATGACCTGAAAGTGCATCTGGGCTGGTCGGTGCAGATTTATAATGCGGCAGAAGCCTTGCCTAATCTGATTAACCCTTTCTTTATGCTGCCGATGCTCGGTATCCTGAAATTAAAAGCCAAAGATGTGATTGGATTTACGGTTACCCAGCTGATTTTCCATCTGCCTTTGGTACTGTTCCTGCTCTGGTTCCTGGGAAGAACCATGACCTATAGCCCGCCAGTATTTTCTTAATTTAAGATAATAAAAAAGGACAAAAATTCGTCCTTTTTTATTTAGGCCGTTCTCTTAATTTGCTGTCTTCTCCACCACACCTTCATCATCTACTTCACGTACCACTCCCGTTTCAGTATTGACGACTTCAAAGGTCACGCGACGGTTCTGGAACTGCCCGGCAGGTGTGGCATTAGGTTCAACTGGCTGATCCGCTCCCATGCCAACTGCCTGTAACTGTGCAGGATCGACGCCTTGTTGAACGAGGTAGTCGGTCACCGCTTGGGCACGTTGCACAGACAGCGCCTTATTCTCTGCTTCGCTGCCTTGAGCATCAGCATGTCCTTTAACTTTCAGGATAACTTGTGGCGCACGTTGCAATAATGCAGCAGCCTGATCCAGCACCAATTTATTGACCTCTGGAACTTCGGTAGAGGCGGTATCAAAATTGATAATCTGTAAATTGAGTGCAGTCGCTACATCCAATGCTTTAACATCGTCCTCCTTAATGCTAGCCAGCGCCTGTTCTGCTTCACTGTTGGCACTACTGATTATCTCACTGTTATTTAGAGGCTGTTGAGTCACTACCGTAACATTTTTTGCCAGACTACGAATTTGTGCTGCCAGACGCTCAGCTTCAGCATTGGTTGCTGCACGCACCAAAACCTGATTGCCCACCCAGTCCAGTGATACATTTGGCATTCCCTGGATTGCTCTCAAAACAGTTGGAATAGTATCCTGATCGGTGAATTCTGAATGATAGGCATCACTACTCAACGTACCGCAACCAATATTATAATTAAAAATCTGTTTAATCTCGTTTTGCAGAATTTCCATATATTGCGGATTATTCAACCCTATCTGGCAACTTATAATTTCACCATTGCTACCCGTACTCAATTGCAAAGAAGCAGGTTGGGCGGCTACAGCTTCACTGGCAACCTGCCCGTCCTGACCGGCTTGTGGATCATCATCATGCATACAGCTACGAATAAAAAACAGGGTTAAAGCCGCCAGAATCAGAAAAATGATAACGGGCCATAAAAAGCTTGTTTTTCTCTCTTCCTGAACCACAATAATGGGTTCCGCTTCAAGCACAGGTTCTTGATTTAAACTGTGTCCGGCCAATGGGGAAACACCAAGCGCTGCCAGAATGGGTCCAGCCCAAACAGGCAAGGCGCGCTGAATCGAATCGGCATGAGTTTCAAGCAAATGGCTAATGGCTTCCTGACTTGAAGCCCCTGCTTCAGTCTGTAAGAAATTCATGGTCGGTACAATTGACCGATTCAGGGTCTGTTCTATTTCTTCTTGTGGTGCACTCTGATCAAGTTGATCCAGAAACTGCTGCTTTAATGCCGGATTTGCATTGAATAATTCATGAATCTTTGGATTGAGTTGCTGACCAAGAATCTCGATCCAGGCGGGACGAGCACGTAATATACTTAAAAATACGGGATAGAACTGCGCCAAAGCTTGATCTTTGGCAAATAAATGCTCTGTTTCACCTTGAAGCACAATGGCCGTAACATCACTTTTTAAGCGTTCCATAAAGTCTATATTCATAATCGTCACCATTCTTTTGATTTTTCTAATGTTTAATATTTAAGCAGTGTAACGAGCCCTATTTTTTGAAAATGTAAATAATTGTATGAATATCATAAAGTTTCACTATTTTTGTTAGTGTGGCACTTTGCCAATACAATTTAAAAAATAAAAAAAAGCCAGCCGAAGCTGACTTTTATAAAGTTTGTCTTACTTAAGCAACATAAGTTTGAATCACTTTACCCAGTACTTTTTGATTGATTAACGGTGTATTCTTACCTTGTGACACGATGCTTTCTTTATCCTGGGTCCATTCCAGTTCCGGATCTAGTAGCACCCAACCTGATTCATTTACCCAGCGATCTGCCATTTGTGCAACACGAGCCGGAGCCAAGGTTACTTTTTCTACCCATTCCAGTGGAGTTAACAACCCCTCACGAATCAGTTGCAGACCAAAAGGCACATAGGTATCAAAAGCAGTGAATCCTGGTTGCGTTTCCGCAAATGGCGCCATTTTCGCAGAACTGCTCAGCGGTTCATGATGAGTGCAGATGGCATCAATCACACCGGATTTTACTCCCTGACGCAGCAATTCT
Source organism: Acinetobacter sp. 197 (assembly GCF_048148385.1). NCBI lineage: Bacteria > Pseudomonadati > Pseudomonadota > Gammaproteobacteria > Moraxellales > Moraxellaceae > Acinetobacter > Acinetobacter sp. 197. Next base: position 384,989 of record NZ_JAYWZK010000001.1, on the reverse strand, counting down.
TTATCCTGTTCTGAACGAAGCGGCGGACGCACATGTGCAAGAGAGTTAAAACCGTCAATCAAATGATCGGTCAGATGCAGCTGGTGCATCGCTACATCACAGGTCACCGGCAAACCTTTTTCCTTTGCAATACGGATCAATTCGACAGATGCACCACAAGACAACAGACCGAAGTGTGCACGTACATGGGTGGCTTCAATCATGAGCAAGTATTTGGCGATTGCCACGGTTTCAGCCAGTGCCGGAATCATCGGCAAGCCCTGACGTGAAGCAATAAAACCTTCATGTACGCAGCCATCTTTGGCAATTTGTGGTTCTTCTGCATAGAATACCACTGTCAGGTCTAAACCTGCGGCATATTCAAGTGTACGCAGGACTACATCATCATTGGCAAACGGCGCGCTGGCATTGGAAACGGCAGTACAACCGCCTTTTTTCAGACCCGCCATATTTGCCGGCTGTTGACCATTTAGGCCTTGGGTTTGCGCACCAATCACTTGAAGATAGATACCACCATCCAGCATGGCTTTTTCAACCAAGCCGTGAATCAGCGCACCATTGTCTTGAACAATCGGTTTTGAATCTGGTGGGGTAAATACGTGCAAAATACCATTTTCACGAGCCGCTTTCCCTTCAGACTTAAGCGTACCGTGTTGCTGTTGACCCGGTTCACGTAAACGTGCACACAGGTCAACCATGGTAGGCATCAGCCATTTACCTTGACCATCAAGGGTCTCGGCAACGTCTGAGGATGCCTCTACACGCTTACCATTTTCGAGATAAACCGTTTCGATCGAATCTGTTTTTGCAATTGGGTCGAGAACACGGACATTTTCAATTTTTACAATAGACATGACTTATTCCTTATACCGCAATCGCTTCAATCAAACCCTGTTCCTGTAACTGACCCTGCATCGCCAGTGCCAGTACTGCCATACGCACTGCAATACCATTGGTCACCTGATGCAGAATCACCGACTGTGAGCCATCTGCAATGCTGGAATCAATTTCTACCCCACGGTTCATTGGTCCCGGATGCATCACGATACAATCAGGCTTGGCCATCGCGAGACGTTCTTTGTTCAGACCATACATTTTGTAAAACTCGGCTTGCGAGGCAAGTGCTGGAGAATCAATCCGCTCGTTTTGAATACGTAGCGTAATAATCACGTCGCAGTCTTGAATGCCCTCTTCCATCTTGTTAAACAGACGAACACCATCGCCATATTCTTCAAAGCCTAATGGCAACAAAGTATTGGGTGCAATCACTCGAATATCTTGACAGCCCAAAGTTTGCAAGGCTGCCACATCTGAACGTGCCACACGCGAATGCTTGATATCGCCAATAATAGCGATCGACATTTCTTCGAATTTTTTATTGGTTTCACGGCGAATGGTCAGCATGTCCAGCATGGCTTGCGTTGGATGCGCATGACGGCCATCACCGGCGTTAATAATGGCGACGTCTGGGCAGACATCTTTGGCAATAAAATGTGCCGCTCCAGAAGATGAATGACGTACCACGAAAATATCGGCTGCCATGGCTTCCAGATTCCATAAAGTGTCACGCAGGGTTTCACCTTTAGAGGTACTCGAGCGGGCAATATCGATATTGAGAACATTGGCAGAAAGGCGCTTGGCAGCGGCTTCAAAGGTGGTTCGGGTACGGGTAGAATTTTCGAAGAACAGGTTCATCACCGTTTTGCCTTCCAGCAAATTATTGGTGATCAGCTGATTTTGGTCATTAAAAAAGGACTGTGCAGTGTCCAATATTTTTGTCAGGGTTTCTTTAGAAAGACCTTCGATGGTCAAGAAGTGTTTTAGATTACCTTCTTTATTGAGTTGAATCTGGCTCGGTGTATGCAATGCCGCCAAGTGCATGAGAGATTCCTTATGCGTTAAGTCAACATATTATACAGAGATTGGCGAATTTTTATAGTTGGGCACGTTGCTACTTGTACAAAAAGCATCTGAACAATAAAAACAGAAAATCAGATTCATCTTTATTTTTTCAACAAGATAATTTAACCCGATTTACATCCTGCTGATTTTAAATATTAAAAAATGGGTGCTTCAGTCTGGAGCATTCACACCCTCTCCTGTCTAGCGTAATGCACCAATATAACGATGTGACACTTGTGCACGATAGATATCATCTTCATCCGGTTCGACCGAGATCAGCTCATTCTGCTGGCTTAGGTTCGCGGATTCTACTTCAGAACCTTGTCCTGTTTCCGAAATCTCCAGTACCATTCTCAGGCGCTGGATCAGATGACTCAACTCTGGGTCCTGGGTCTGCTCTGCCAGCTGAATCACATGCCGGGCATAGTCCAGATTCTCTGCCAAAAAAAGTGCATCAATTACCCGACCGGAAACACGTCGTAAACGCGCATAAATTAAAGTGGCCACTGAAAAAGCGTCATGGTTGCGTAACTGATTCTCTAACATCTTTACCCTCATTATAAAATTGAAAAATCAGGCAGCCATCGCTCCCCATCGACTGACTGCCTGATTTACAGTGGATAGAGCAAAATACGTACCAGTTTTTCAATTTATAATACAAATACGCTTTTTCTCTAAAGCAGCTCAGGCCTTTCAGAGAATTTAAAAAGCTTTCAATATAAAAATACGGTAAACTTAGCGCAGTTTTTATTTATCTTTTTTTGGTCTCTCTATTATATGAATACCTCTCCACGTTTAAGCAATTATTGGGTCACCTGTGCCGATGGGCTGGAAACCTTATTAGAAGAAGAAATTCAAGGCTTAGGTGTTCAGAATATTGAGCGTTTTCCGGGCCGTCTAACCTTTAAAGGCACCCTGGAAAATGCTTATCGTATCTGCATGTGGTCACGTCTGGCTTCACGTGTCTTGATGCCGATCCACACGCATGAAATTGAATTTTCTCATGATGCCCGTGATGTGGCAGAAGAACTCTATGAAGGAGCTCTCAGCTTTGACTGGTCGCTGATTTTTGCACCACAAAGTACCTTTGCGATTCGTTTGCATGTCGAGCGTGATATCAAGGTCAATACCCAGTTTGCAACTTTACGTGCCAAAGATGGTGTCGTGGATTCCTTTATGGAAGCGGTAGGCAAACGTCCAAGCATTGATACCAAACAGCCTGAAATCACCATGTATATTCTGGCAGGCAAGAAAGAACATACTTACTGCCTGGACCTGTCTGGCGACTCTTTGCATAAACGCGGTTACCGCCGGTTCATGACTGACGCCCCGATCAAGGAAAACCTGGCCGCTGCGATTCTGCAAAAAGGTGGTTTAAAAGCGTTAAATCCGGATATTGTGGCTGATCCAATGTGTGGTTCAGGAACGTTCATTATTGAATCACTGATGATCCTGACCGACCGTGCGCCTGGCCTGGTCCGTCGTTTCGGTTTTAATGGCTGGAATGGTCATGACCATGAACTCTGGATGAGTATCAAGGCAGAAGCTGCTGAGCGCCATCAAGCGGCAATGGAAAATCCATTACCACAATTCTATGCCTTCGATGCGGACTGGGAAGCGGTTAAAGCCACCAGACAAAATATTATAGCGGCGGGTTTTGAATCCGTACTCGACAATATCATGATTGAAGAACGGACTTTAAATGACTGGCCTGATTTTCATGCAGAAGGCAAGAAAGTATTCTTCGTGACCAACCCGCCTTATGGTGAACGTCTCGGTGATAAAGCCCAAAACCGTTCTTTATACCTTGGTTTATCAGCTTTACTGCAAAAGAATTTCCCGAATCAAAAAGCGGCTGTGATTGCCTCACAAGTGGAACAGGCCGACGTGCTGGCATTCAATGATCCGCAAATCCTGCGTTTGATGAATGGTAAATTGCCGATTTATATCCGCTTCGGTACGGTTAAACCGGCCGCGGTGGTACGTCCATTCCTAGAAAGCTGGCAGCCTCAGCAGTTTGAGCCGATTGAAGGTGCGATGGAGTTTGCCAACCGTCTAACCAAAAACATGCAAGCTCTAAAAAAATGGGCAGTCAAGGAACAGATCCATTGTTTACGTCTCTATGATGCAGATTTACCTGATTTTAACGTCGCAGTAGATTTGTATGGCGAGCGTTTGCATGTACAAGAATATGCGCCACCTAAAACTATTGATCCGGAAAAAGCCAAGAAACGTTTCAACCTGGCCCTACAGGCAATTCGCGCCGTGACGGGTTTGGGCCGTGATGCGATCTTTATCAAGACCCGTGCGCGTCAGGAAGGTAAAAACCAGTACACCAAACAAAGTACAGCATCCAAGCGTTTTATCGTACAGGAAGGCAAGGCCAAGATTCTGGTCAACCTGACCGATTATCTGGATACCGGTCTATTCCTGGATCACCGTCAAATGCGTTTACGTATTGCACGTGAAGCAAAAGGCAAACACTTCCTGAACCTGTACAGCTATACCTCAACGGCAAGTTTACATGCTGCTTTGGGCGGTGCTGCGAGCACGACTAGCGTCGATTTGTCGAATACTTATTTGAACTGGTCAAAAGAAAACTTTGTCCTGAACGGTTTAACCGTGGATCATGCGGATGAACAGCACCAGTTCTTTGCCTCTGACTGTTTCGAATGGCTGAAAGAAGGCCATGAGCAATATGACCTGATCTTTATTGATCCGCCAACGTTTTCGAACTCGAAGAAATTCTACGGTACCTTCGATGTCCAGCGTGACCATTTATCCCTGCTGAAACGTGCCATGAACCGTTTAACCAGCGATGGTACCCTGTATTTTTCGAATAACTATCGTGGTTTTGAGATGGATGAAGAAATTCTGGCGTTCTTTGATGTTGAAGAAATTACCCAGGAAACCATTGGTCCTGACTTTAAGCGGAATCAAAAAATTCACCGTGCCTGGAAAATCCGTCATCCGCAAGTTTAACGCCTTATAGACTTGCGACTAATATCCAGTCACAAATAAAAAACCCAGTTCAATTGAACTGGGTTTTTTCATGGAACATATAATAAACTGGATTGAAACTTAGCTGAGTTTCATTTTTTCAAAAACCAGCTCACCATGTTCCGCTCTCACCAGAATCGTATCGCCCGGCTGGAATTCTCCCGCAAGAATTTTCTGAGCCAGTCCATTTTCAATACGTTGCTGAATCGCGCGTTTTAGCGGACGTGCACCATACAGCGGATCAAACCCGACCTCAATCAATTGCTCAAAGGCAGTATCATCTACCGACAGGCGCATATCCCGTTCGGCCAGGCGTTGACGTAAACGGTCCAGCTGAATATCGGCAATACCGCGAATCTGGTCTTTTTCCAGTGCGTGGAATACGACAATTTCATCAATACGGTTAATAAATTCTGGACGGAAATGTTCAGATACCGCATTCATCACCACTGTCCTAACTTCATCGCGTGTTGCGCCTTCACCTAACTCGCGAACGTCCTGAGATCCCAGATTCGAAGTCATGACAATCACGGTATTTTTAAAATCTACTACACGGCCTTGGGAATCAGTTAAACGACCATCATCCAGCACTTGCAGCAAGATGTTAAATACATCCGGATGTGCTTTTTCGACTTCATCGAACAAGAGCACGCTATACGGTTTACGGCGCACAGCTTCAGTCAGTACCCCGCCTTCTTCATAGCCCACATAACCCGGAGGTGCACCAACCAGACGGCTTACCGAGTGTTTTTCCATAAACTCGGACATGTCGATCCGGATCATTGCATCGTCACTGTCAAACAGGAAGTTTGCCAAGGCTTTGGTTAGTTCTGTTTTACCTACACCGGTCGGTCCAAGGAACAGGAATGACCCGCTTGGGCGATTAGGATCAGACAAGCCTGCACGTGAACGGCGCACGGCATTGGATACGGCTACCACGGCTTCATCCTGACCCACCACACGTTTATGCAGGAATTCTTCCATATGCAGCAGTTTGTCACGTTCACCCTGTAGCATTTTCGCGACAGGAATACCGGTGGCCGCACTGACGACTTCCGCAATTTCATTCTCGGTCACCTTGTCACGCAACAGTTTTGGTGACTCGCTTTCCTCCGCTGCTTCAATGCGCTCTAGCTGCTTTTGCAATTCGGGAATCACGCCATACTGATAGCGTGCTGCCTCTGCCAGATCACCTTCACGCTGTGCTTTATCTAGGGCTATACGTGCCTGATCCAGTTTAACCTGGATATCCTTGTTGCCAGCCACCAAGGCTTTATCTGCACGCCAGATTTCTTCCAGATCCTGATACTCTTTCTCGACCGTTTCAATCTGTTGGGTCAGATGCTTAATCTCGCCTTTGGCACCGCTATCCTCATCTTTTTTCACTGCTTCAAGCTGCATTTTCAGCTGGATCAGACGGCGCTCCAGTTTATCTAGCGCTTCAGGTTTGGAATCTAGCTCCATTTTGATACGGGATGCAGCTTCATCAATCAGGTCAATGGCTTTATCGGGCAACTGGCGATCGGTAATATAACGGTGTGACATTTTTGCCGCTGCAATAATCGCAGAATCCAGAATTTGTACACCATGATGCGTTGCATAACGGTCTTTCAGGCCACGTAGAATCGCAATCGTGTCTTCGACACTCGGTTCATCTACCAGCACTTTTTGGAAACGACGCTCAAGTGCAGCATCTTTTTCAATATATTGACGGTATTCATCCAGGGTTGTCGCACCCACACAGCGCAATTCGCCACGTGCCAATGCAGGTTTCAGCATGTTGCCGGCATCCATCGCACCATCACTTTTACCTGCGCCTACCAATGTATGCAATTCATCGATAAACAGGATGATTTCACCTTCGTGTTTGGCAATATCTTTGAGTACAGCTTTTAAGCGTTCCTCAAACTCGCCGCGGTATTTGGCACCGGCCAGCAAAGAGCCGAGGTCTAATGACAAAACACGCTTGCCTTTGAGCCCTTCAGGTACTTCACCATTGATAATACGCTGTGCCAGACCTTCGACAATTGCTGTTTTACCCACGCCCGGCTCACCAATCAGTACCGGGTTGTTTTTAGTACGGCGTGACAAGACCTGAATGGTACGACGGATTTCATCATCACGTCCAATCACAGGGTCAAGCTTGCCTGCCAAAGCACGTTCTGTTAAATCGATGGTGTACTTATTTAGTGAATCACGCTGATCTTCATGATTATTGCTCATGACTTTTTCATCACCTCGAAATTGATTGATAATCTGACGTAAAGTTTCTGCCTTTACTCCAGCACTGCTTAATAAATTTTTGGTATTTCCTGTTTCTGCAAGTGCCAGTAGCACCCAGTCCGTTGAAAGGAATTCATCTCCGGCTTTTTGGGCATAACTGTCTGCCAGATGTAAAACTTTTGCCGCTTCAGGGCTGAGATTAATATCTGCAGATGGATTGCTTAGTGTGGCTGCATTACTTAGCGCTGTTTCCAGTTTGGTTTGCAATTCCCGCAGGTTTGCTCCGGCCTGTTGCAACAAGCTGACATTGGAAGTTTCCTCCATCAAGGTCGCCAAGATATGAATTCCATCAATAGAAGCATGATCCCTGCTCATTGCCAACGATTGGGCATCTGAAAGGGTTTGCTGCAGGCGGTTGGTAAATTTTTCAAAACGCATTCTTGTTATTCCTCAGCACAAATATTCTATTTGAAAAATATATGGGGGCATGCGAGAAAAAATTCAATTCTTTTATATATATTTTTCAAAAATTTAAATTATATTATTGGACATATATCAGTAATAATATTGGTATAGTTCTAGTTAATTTCAAGCGTAATAATTTAAATTATTTTATTTAAATTCCAGTTCAAGCTTAAATTAAAAAATACCCTCACAAGGAGGGTATTTTATTTACGGTGCAGGGTTCGGCTGCTGACGGTGAATATCTTCAATACCTTTGAGGACTTCTTCTGACAGATCAACTTCAAATGCCTGAATATTTTCTTTCAGCTGCTCCAGATTAGTGGCGCCAATAATGGTACTGGTTACAAAGAACTGCTGCTTGATAAAGGCCAAAGCCAGTTGGGTAAGACTTAAGCCATGCTGTTCTGCCAGCTCGGCATATTGCTCGGTTGCCCATTCACTTTGCGGATTGCTATAGCGGCTAAAACGTGAGAACAAGGTAACGCGCGCATTGGCAGGACGAGCACCATGCCGGAATTTACCAGTCAAATAACCAAATGCCAAAGGCGAATACGCCAATAAACCTACGTTTTCATATCGGGCAATTTCTGACATGCCAATTTCATAAGTACGGTTCAGCAGGTTATATGGGTTTTGTACACTGACGAATTTGGACAACCCTAATTTCTCTGCAAGGTGCAGAAATTTCATCGTGCCCCACGGGGTTTCATTGGACAGACCAATATAACGGATGCGGCCTTTTTTAATTTCATCCTGCAAGGCGGTTAGGGTTTCTTCAAGATCTGTCACGGCACAGTCTTCTGCCGCTTCAGCATTGCCATAACCCAGCTTGCCAAAGAAATTGGTTGGGCGTTGTGGCCAGTGTAACTGATACAGGTCAATATAATCCGTTTGCAGACGTGACAATGACTGGTCAATGGCTGCTGAAATTTCATCGGCAACGAAACGGGTTTTACCATCCCGGATATGGCTACCACCTTGTGATGGTCCGGCAATTTTTGAAGCTAAAAAAAGTTTGTCACGGCCACCGCGGGCAGCGATCCAGTGACCAATAATACGCTCGGTTGCACCCTGCGTTTCAGGTTTTGGCGGCACCGGATACATTTCCGCGGTATCCCAGAAATACAGTCCCTGATCCAGCGCATAATCCAGTTGCTGAAAAGCCTGTTCTTGCGTGTTCTGCTCACCAAAGGTCATGGTGCCCAAACAAATTTCTGGCAAAAGAATGCCAGTATCCGCCAATGGTTTGAATTGCATAAAACCTTCCTGTGAATTTTATTCAGTGAATTGAGATTAAGTCGGCTATAGCCTATCGGAATTATAAGGGGGACTTAAATCATCTTTTCTGAGAAGCTTGTTCTAAATTTTTATGTATTGGGTAAAGGAACTCTAATAAAAAAGCAAATCCTGAGATTTGCTTTTTAACATCTGGATTATTCGTCTATGGCACCATCGGCTACTGCTTCGGACGTTTCTTCTAGAGAAACATCAAAGATCAGGATAGCTTTACCATCCGTTTCGATCATGCCCTGTTCTTCAAGCGTTTTCAGTACGCGACCCACCATTTCACGGGAACAGCCAACAATACGGCCAATTTCCTGACGGGTAATACGAATCTGACGGCCATTTGGCAAGATCATTGCTTCCGGCTGTGAAGACAGGTCAATCAGGCAACGTGCAATTCGGCCTGAAACGTCAATAAATGCCAGATCAGTCACTTTACGTGTGGTATTTTTCAAACGACGTACCAGCTGAGCAAATACCGCATAGCTCAGATCAGGATATTGCTTGCTGATTTCGTGAAAATTTTCATAGGTAATTTCAGCAATTTCACACACATCACGGGTACGAACTTCCGCAGTGCGTTGTGGATTTACCTCGAATAAGCCCATTTCCCCAAAGAAGTCACCCGCATTTAAATATGCTACGACAATTTCACGATCATCATCTTCACGAAGGATGATAGATACAGACCCCTTCAGAATTAAATACAAAGATTTAGATTCTGATCCTGCATCAATGATCGTAGTACGTTTTGGATACCGATTAATATATGCACGTTTTAAAAGTGCTTTCACGGATTCTGGTAATTGCCCCGGAGAAAGCGCATCAGTGCTTAATTGTGAAAAGTTTGAAGTCATGCTAACAGTTCCGATTATGGATAATTTATAGATCGCACAAGACCTAATGTGAACTTGTCACACAGTGGGATTGAAATTCCGTATCAACCCAATTTATGTTAGTGTACAGTTACTTGACAAATTTATAGCTTTTTTTAGGTAGTTGCAATGCAAACAAGCGTTCATTGGTTAGAGAATGTTGCTTTTGAAGCAAAAACTCAAAGTGGTCATAGCCTTATCATGGATGGTTCAGCTGAATACGGTGGTGAAAACCGTGGTCCTCGTCCTATGGAACTGCTTTTAACGGGTCTGGGCGGTTGTGCATCTTTTGATATTGTTACCATTTTAAAGAAGGCTCGTCAGGATATTACCGATGTACGCTGCGAATTAAAGGCTGAACGTGCAGATACAATCCCGGCAGTTTTCACGAAGATTCACTTGCATTTTGTGGTTACCGGCAAGGCGATTAAAGACAAACAGGTGGCAAAAGCGGTAGAACTTTCTGCTGAAAAGTATTGCTCTGCCAGCAAAATGCTGTCTGATGGCGGTGTAGAAATCACCCATGACTACGAAATTATCGAAGCTGAATAAAGTTTAAACTTTGTAAAAAAAGCGGCCTTGAAAAGCTGCTTTTTTTTATATATCGAAAAAATGTCAATCAGAACTTCTCTCTTTGTTCTTTGTCTCATACCTATTAAACTGAAAAATCATTACCATCCTTCTAAATTAAATCTAAAAACTGCATGCCTTTACCTGAATTAGAAATGAAAGTGGTTTTAAAAACTTCAAAATATGTAGAAAATTCATTTAAAGCATAAATATATTTAAACGCCTTAAAATTCTGTTCACATCCAGATTCAGGATCTGAAATGTAATTGGCCAGTGACTAAAAAATGGGTTCAGGAGCAAAAAATTAAGGTAATAACATCCTTTTTAATAGTGATATTTTATTGCCCTACTCCCGACATCAAAGTTTTATTTGTCAACTTCCCTATCATTAACTCATTTTTAATTTGGATTTCCTATTATGTTGAGATTGCTTTAAAAATCATTAAATAATAACATTACTGATAATTATTATCATTTACATTAACTAAAATGTCTTATACCGTTCCTTCATCATTTCAGCTATCTTTACTCAGTTTTTCGATTTTAATTACACAGCAAAGTTTTGCCGATGATACTCAGCAATTACCGACGATTACCGTTACAGCTGAATCAGAACAGAGTGAGCTTACCTCTGAACAGAGCAAAGCCTATATCATCCAAAATTCGTCAACCGCCTCAAAACTGAATATTCCACTCAAGGAAACGCCGCAAACAGTCAATGTTGTCACCCGCCAGCAGCTGGATGACTTTGCCTTGGATAATACACGGGATGTACTGCGCAATACCCCTGGCATTATCGTCAGCAATCAGGAAACGGAACGGACCTCCTACCTTGCCCGAGGTTTCGAGATTTCAAATGTCTTAGTCGATGGCGTTGGCATTCCACTCGAAGGCTATAATTATAATAATGACAATCCAGACAGTTTTTTGTTTGACCGTGTAGAGGTGGTCAAAGGCGCGAATGCCTTAAATAATGGAATTGGTGATCCCGGTGCAACCATTAACATGATTCGCAAACGCCCGACATTCGATCTTCAAGCAGCCTTTAATGCCAGTTATGGCTCATGGAATATGCAGCGCTATGAAGCAGATGTATCTTCTCCTCTCACCCAGGATGGAAAAGTCAGAGGCCGTGTATTTGGGTATCAACAGACTGGCGACAGTTATCTGGATCGTTATGAACTGGAAAAGAACGGCATAGGGGCTGTTCTTGAAGTAGATGTAACAGACACAACCCTATTGACTGCTGGCTATACCGAAACCAATCATAAGCCGAATGGTGTCAATTGGGGTTCTAATCCGCTGATCAATACCGAAGGTGAGCAGCTCAGTTATTCACGAAGTTATAATTACAGTCCAGACTGGACTTATTGGAACAGCAATATTAAAAGTTACTTTGCCGAGCTTGAACAAAAACTGGCAGGCGACTGGACAGCCAAACTGACTTATGATGAAAAACGCACACAACGCGATTCAAAACTCTTGTTTCTGTCCGGAAAACCTGGTGCAAATGGCACGTCAGGCATCACCCTATATCCCGGCATGTATATTGATGACAATAAAGAACAACAAGCCAGCCTGAGTTTTAGCGGCACCTATCCGCTTTGGGGTCAACGCCATGAAGCTTCATTGGGCTATGTCTGGGCTAAGAATAGTCTAGGTGAATTGGGTTATGCTGGCAGCTTTGCCCATCCGCTGACCACAGATTTAGCCAGCTTTACACCAGAAGAACCAACCTGGGATATGTCGAAAACCAGTGGTGAAATGCATATACGGCAGAAGAACCAAAGTCTTTATGCTGCAACCCGACTACATCTGAATGATGATCTTAAACTTCTTTTAGGTGCCAATTATGTTCAGGCTGAGAGCAGTGGTAGCAGTTATGGGACCGACACCATTTATGATGAAGATAAAGTTTTACCCTATGCCGGTCTAACCTATAACTTTAATCCTGAATATACAGGTTATCTGAGTTATACCTCCATTTTCCGTCCGCAAACCACCAAAGCAATGGATGGCAGCATTAACAAACCGATCGAAGGTGAAAGCTATGAAGTCGGAGTGAAAAGTTCTTGGCTAGATGACAAACTTACCGCCACCATGGCTGTGTTCAGAACAGAGCAAAGTAATTATCCACTTCGTGATTCTGATGGTATTCCGACTTTACGCAAGACTCAGGTCAGTGACCTGCGTTCCCAAGGCTATGAGTTCGGCTTGGCGGGACAACTGAGCGACCATTTAAACTTAAGCTTTGGTTATACCCAATTTAACCTGAAAGATCTAATCAATGGCGGCGATGCGCGTACTTTCAATCCCACCCAATCTTTTAATCTTTTGACCACCTATCAGGTGCCGCAAATTCCAAAACTGAAACTGGGCCTTGGGGTGCAATGGCAGGACCGGACCTATCTGGAGGTGCCTGAAGCAACCGCCAATGGAGTGATTACCCAGAAAGCTGGAATCATTGAGCAGAATGCCTATGCACTCGTGAACTTAATGGCCAGCTATGAGCTGAATGAACATATGACCTTGCAAGCCAATGGTAATAACCTGACCAATGAAAAATATCTGTTCAATTTCCCGAATCAGCAAGGTTTTTATGGTGCACCAGCGAATTACAGCGTTGCTGTGAAATTTAAATATTAATTTCTACACTGAGCCTTGACGACATGTTGAGGGCTAAATCATTGATAGATACACAAAAACAGGTAAAAAAAATGAAAAAAATGATCGCTTTGACCATTGGACTGGCTATGACACTTTCAACTCAGGCGCATATGCTTTGGCTGGAACGTGGTACAGATATGCAGACTCATGCTTTCTTTGGTGAATATAGTGAACAGCTTAAAGAAACACAGCAAGGTACCCTGAAGTCTTTCAATCAGGCAAAGGCCGTTCAGTCTAGAAAGACCTTTAGTCCTCAAATGCAACAGGATCATTTGCTCTATGCAACCCAAGGCCAGACAGATGTCCAACTCAGTCATGAATTGATCTATGGAGAATCATTGCTGAGCTATCATGCCAAATCCGGCAGACAAAACTTGAAAGCAGAGTCAGAACTGGATATTGTCCCGACCCAAATCAACAGCAATACATTTACGGTACTGTATCAGGGTAAAGCTGCTGCAGATGTTGAAGTCACGGTCTTTTCCCCGCAATTCTGGCTAAAGAAGTACACTACCAACAGCCAAGGCCAAATTACCATTGCTACGCCATTGAAAGGTCAATATGTCATTGAAGTCGGCAAAGAAGCAGACAGGGCAGGAAAGTTGAATCAGCAGGCCTATAAAAAACAGTATCTGGTAACGACTTTAAGTTTTGTTCATTAAATTTTTTAGATTTTCATCAGTATAGATTTATTCAAGGCCAAATATGATGTCTGTAGTGCAGCCACTTGCCATTCTCTATCGCTTAGGCATGACCTTTGGTGTTGGCTACTTGTGCAGTTATTTAATCGCACTCGATTTGGCTTACTTTTTACAAGCTTATTTGCCTAAAGCTGAGTCTGTCTATTTGGCCGCCTTTACTGCCCTGATTTTTTATGTCTGTTTTGTGATTGGAATCTTCTGTATCCAAAGCTTAAAAAAGCTTTCTATCTATAGCCTGATTCCTTTACTTATTTTATTTCTCTTCTCCCGCTTCATAGGTTAAACCATGCATAAATCTGTCCGTCAATCCATGGCATGGTTACATTCATGGTTAGGTTTAAGCTTTGGCTGGTTACTCTTCGCCATTTTTTTAACAGGCACCGTCACCTATTACCGACATGAGATCAGTATATGGATGCAGCCTGAATTTGCCTCGATACAAGTCAATCAGGAAACTGCCTTAAAATCTGCTTACAGCTATTTACAGCAGCATGCACCGGACGCCCAAAACTGGTATATCGGAGTCGCCAATCAAGACTCACCTGTCAACAAAGTCTACTGGCAAAAAGCAGATGGCGGCTATGAAGTTAAAACCCTGGATGCCTCAACAGGCAAAGAATTAAACCTCTCAGCCACACAAGGGGGAGATTTTTTCTATAATTTTCATTTCCAGCTCTATGGTATGCCCTACACGATAGGTCGCCTCATTGTGACGATCGCTGCCTTTATCATGTTACTGACTCTGATTTCAGGAATTATTACCCATAAAAAAATCCTGACAGACTTTTTTACCTTAAGAGCATTTAAGGGGCAACGCTCCTATCTGGATTTTCATAATGTCAGTTCAGTGATTGCCCTGCCGTTCTTTTTGACCATGACATTTACCGGGCTGGCGATTTTCTTTTATATTGTGTTGCCTTCCGGCATGAAAAAGCTGTATCCGGACAATCCCTTTCAGTATTTTGAAGAAATTCGCACAGTCAATGTGTTGGCCAACTCTGCAGTTCCGGTGAAAACCGAGATGCTGCCAATTCAACATTTCATCACCACGGCGCAGCAACATTGGGGACAGGCAGAATTTGACAATATCACGGTCAAGTACCCCAACACCCAGCTGGCACAAATAACTTTGATGCAACTCAAAGATCATTCCATTACCCGAAATCAGGCACAGCTCATCTTAAATGCTGCTACCGGAAAATTGCTTGAAAATACCCGAAATGAAAGTGCAATTGCCACACTAAATGCCAGCATGTATGGTTTACATATGGCACGTTTTGCTGAACCTGTTTTACGTTTAGGATTGTTTTTCTCTGGCATATTAGGCTGCGCAATGATTGCATCCGGACTGCTGCTGTGGAGTCTGAAACGCCAGATGCAGAAAAAATCAGCGCGGTTTCATCTCGGACACTATTTAGTGAACCGTTTGAATATCACCATAATTATTGGCTTGCCGCTTGCCATGCTGGGCTATCTCTTTGCGAATCGTTTTATCAGTATTCCTGCAGGTGCGCCAAATTATGAGATTTATAGCTTTTTCAGTATCTGGCTTGGCAGTTTTATCCTAGCATGTTTAATACCACAGCAATATTTATGGAAAATTCAGCTCAAACTTCTGATTTGTGCTGCCTTTATACTTCCCCTTATTGATATTTATTATTTAGTTTCCCAGCAATATGTTGATTCTTTTGCGACTTATTGGCCGTTTCTGCGTATTGATCTGATGTTGTGGACCTTGGCACTTCTCGCCCTATTTTTACACCAGAAAATTACGCCCATTCAGCAAAAGGCGATGCATAAAATTCAGGCCAAACTAAAATCTGCGCAGCAGGAGTCTTCCATATGATATGGATCGCAATTATGGGGCTTTTATGGCTAAGCTGTTTTGGTTTTTATGCGTTGAGTGAAAAGCAGATCGTAAAAATCCGAAAATCTCGATATGCTTTTTTAACGAACTTCCCTACCCATGCTAAATTCGCTGCTGGTAGTTTTTTACTCCTCTCGATGTTTTTATTACGTACCCAGTTTAGCTCCAGTATTAGCTTTGTGGCTTTATGGGTATTGCTAAGCCCTGTACTTTTTATTTTTATTTTAAAAATAAATAATTTGATAGGAAGATTATAGAATCCAGATCTTAGCTATAAACTAGCAAAAACAATATTTATTGATCATCAAGGATGAATCTATTCTGCTTCTACAAATTAAATCATAAAAATATCTTAAGATTATAAAATACTTAAATCAGATCAATTTTTATAGGCCTTTAAAATAATAAAGGCTTAACTTTAACTGTAAATTACGCAATCTTAGTAAAAATATGGGTAGATAAAAACCATACCCATACTTAATTTTAAAAATGTAGTCATTATTTTCATAAATTCACTTAACATAATATCTAATGATCAAGAATTATATTAATTCATGGAGGATAAACATAACCTAGCCCAATTCATTTCTGATATTGTTCACCATATAATAATCGTGGTGCAATATCATTAAAATAGCTTAAGCTTATGTATCAGCGAGTGGTCATCAGAACCTGAAATTTTCCCATAGGGCCGTGATTTGTTGATCACCCAGGGTTCCCAGATGGCTTTTTGTGTCAAAAAACATTGTCTTTTTATCTTTGTCTGAATATTTGGGCCACCCCGGGTTGCCATATTTAGCAAATCCGACCCAGGCATCATTCATACTCTCAGACAAAGACTGCGGTGGATTAATACCGACGAAATTCTCCGCTTCTTTTGTGTGAAGCGTTCCGAACGTAAACGGCACGTCTACAAAATGCGCAGCACCCAGAAGGCCATTGTAAGCTGGAGATCGCCAGGAAAAGTGATAAAACCACGTGTTTTGACGATGGCTCATAATTTGCGCTATATGCAGTGCTGGCATCCTGAACGTGTAGTCCGACATGATCTGGGCATAAACGTCCCCCGGGTTCTCCGCGCTGATACTGTTTGTTGTATAAGCCTGAAATGCATCTGCATCTGCAGGGAGACCCAGCGCATGAATAACCATGTTCACATCATGAGTCGTGATTTTTTTTAATCCGCTATCGGGCATCAAATATAACCTGTACTCACTGTCGGTACTCCCCACAATAACAGGGATTCGGTTGCTGTCATTCATCGCCAGATCGTTCATTGGGCTTCTAACGATAATTTTAGAGTCTGCAACCGGCAAAAATGCCGTACCTCCAAGAGAAAGCCTTCCCCATTGGGCAGGGTCTTTGATCTGCTCCCCAACTTTCAGGACATTCTGAACCAGATCGTCAACAGGTACTTTAGCCACAGCTTCGGGATCGGCAGGAATCTCAAGATTGTCGGCAAATTGCCGGGTGATTCGGGTTGCATCGGCTGGGCTAAGCCACTGCATCGGAGGGCTCTGAATAATCGCTTGCTGGTAAAGTCCTTTGGTCTCTGGATTGCCTAAAATGATGGCAACACTGCCTGCACCCGCAGATTGTCCAAAGAGCGTCACCCTGTCTGGGTCACCTCCGAAGTTCGCGATATTATGCTGAACCCATTTAAGTGCTGCGATCTGGTCTGCGATACCACGGTTGTCAGGACGTTGAGCAAAATGCATAAACCCATCCACACCCACCCTATAGTTTACCGTAACGACCATTACCCCTTTTTTAGCAAACACGCTTCCGTCATATACAGACTCCGTGGCATCTTCCCTGATCCAGGCCCCTCCAGGGATCCAGACCATGACGGGTAACTTTCCTTCAGTATGATCAGGCCGCCATATATTGAGAGTTAAGTCGCCAGCGCGACCCACCAGCCGTTGCGTAGGACTTCTTCCCGGCTGTGGCACGGGCCAGTCAGATACGGTCGCTTTTATCCCTTGCCAGGGCTGCATGGGTTGGGGGCTCTGAAACCGTCGTTCAGGGGTAAAAGGGTTAGCCACACATAGGGAATTCCTTTATAAACGCTGATGCCCTCATCGGTGCAGTAACCCTGTACCTTACCCGCCTCAGTATCGACAACGGGGGCCGGTGCATTGCACTGTAAAAATTCCATTCGTATTCCTCCTGGATTCTGCCCCGCCTAATTTAGGTTCAGTAGGATAAAACAATACAATAAGGCTAAAAGCCAAAGAGATTTTTTTTGTTAAAGATAATGAGCCTTCAGTAAATTATCTAAAAATAGCTACTTGAAATAACCCGATACATCGTTTTAATCTTAAATTGATGGCTCTGTATTCAAGGATCAACTGATACTTTACTCAGGAAGGCTGGCAAAGCAGCGTAAAAGCTGTGCTTTTACTTTAAGATGCCTCGTTCCTCTTCAGTTTGTTTGAGCTGACTTTTAAGGCGTAGGATTTCTTTCTTTGCTTCAAGCAGTTCATGTGCATCAGGTTTATTACGTAAAGGCAGTACGGCCTTTAACCATTTATAAATGCTGTGCTGGGATACACCTAAACGTTCTGCGGCACCAGTGACAGAATATCCATGTTCACTGATCAATTTTACAGCTTCATCTTTAAATTATGGGGTATCTTGTTGCCCACTCATAAGGTTCTATTTCAGGCAAAAGAAAAGAAGATATTTGCCTAGGAGAGTGGTGGCAGGCCAGCAGCGCATTGTATTGGCTATGCGCTGCTGGCGGAGGTGCATCTGAGTTCTGTGGTTAACTCCATCCACGGACACTATAAAGGCACCTTATATTATTTCTGTAATCCCTTCGCTGGGGCAAATTTAAATGGTTTGGCCACACGGTAGTGCTTGGTTGCGTTTCCTGAGAATATGTTTTCCTGGTCGACTCCAAGCTCAAGCTTCATCACCTTTCCAGTTTCCTTCGAGAAGTCAATCTGGTTGAGATCGGTCCAGAAGATATTCGGTGACATTGCGGAATCAAAGAAATAGAGGCGCTGCTTATGATCGAACACTGTGCGCCAACGGGTGGTCGCAATTTCCGATTTGCCCGGAGTTGAGAGGCCGAACGGTACAGAAATATTACGGATGATGCCAAAGACACTGGAGCGAAGCTGTTCCGGCTTGGCATTCGGTGGAATTGCCTTCACGTAGTAAGAAGCGCGAGCGAAACGGTCGGCGGCCCGGCTTGTCCCAGGCAACATTGCCGTTCCACCGACTTCTGACCAGTAAGATGCCAGAGCAAGTTGCTCGTCGTATGTAGGAGAATTGGTCATTACCTGATACTGGCGACCATGGTGGATAACTTGCTTGCCGTTGATATACTCGATGATGGCGCTATCGCCGCTTGAGTCAGACAATGACAGGTGAACAGTCGCTTTGAATTGGGTGCCAGGCATCGCATTGGTCACGATCGTAAACGGCTGCTTCTCAAAAGCGGCCACCGCTTCAGCGACAGTTGCAAAGTTGTCAAGGGCATACTGCGCCCAAGCTGCAATCGTCAATCCAGGCGCACCCTTAACATTAAAGGCAGGATACTTTGCCTCATCCAGCCAAAGTACATTCGCAACCAGACCCGCTTCGTTTGCCCCGTCACTGGTCGAATTATCGTAGGTAGCCGCCACTACTGATCCATATTTCGATGTCCAGCGAATGGAATTCGGCCCCAATTCGCCATTCCGCTCCATACCCCCGAGGAAAAATATAGAGATCGGTTGAGATTGGTTGATCCCAGTCCATCGATCGGGCTGTAAAAATATTACTGTCTTGACCTAGATAAACGAAGCGAGAACAAGCATTTGCGGTAGGAATAACGCTTCCGAATGCAGCACAGCATGTCAACATACATGCAGCTAATCGTTTGAGTGAAGCTCGGCGCATTGAGATTTCCTCTAACTAGTACACATATATCGGCAACAGCGGAGATGATCATGTCAAGCCCGCTCCTGAGCTTGCCGGCTGCTTTGCGTTCCGCCATCAGTCGCGCCAAGATGAGGCCCGAATTGTCGTCGAACGACAGGATACGACTCGCAAACAGCACTAGCGGCCTTTCCAGTCTAAAGAATCACTAACCGAGTATGTCTCGCTCCATGATCACTTCCACATGTTTGCAAAAATTTAGCCAAAGGTGTGTGCCGTTGTCAATGAACGCTTAGTCAGTGGCAACATATGGCATCGATGCCAATCAGGTGATACACTTTATTCGACTTTTCTCTATTTAAAGGCAGGAAGTGGCACTCAGTGCCCTGAACTGCAGCAACTATTCCTGCCACTTCAATAGATGGCGAATGGACAATTTTCTTAGTATTGAACGGAAGGCTACGGAATTTAATCAGGAATGGCTATAATGCTTCAAGTATGCCCATATGATCCATCACAAGCTAGTTGCTGAAACACTGCCCCGCAATTTTCGGATGCTGAAATCATCGGCAATATCCTGATCTCGAGCATTCTCTTTGCAGGGATTTCTACACGCTACCCTGAATACCTATGCCAAATGCACAGCTCATCAGAGATTTTATGCAGACTTTATAAATCCACTCTTGTGATCTTAATCAATTTTGAAAGCATATCATTTAATATTTAAATAATAATACTTATCGATTGCATTAGCATTTAAATATTTATACTTGTCAACAACGGTGTATATTTTAAAAATATTTTAAACTCTCTATTATTTACTAATGAGGAGTAATTCATGATTGTTGTGACTAATCGCATTTGCGTAAAAAAAGGCATGGGCAAAAAAATGGCCCCAATGTTTACCAAAGAAGGCCCACTTCAAAGCTTTGATGGTTTTGAAAAAGTTGAAGTTTTAGTCTCAGAACAAGAGGATCATGATGAAATGAGTGTCAATATGTATTGGCAGTCACAAGAACAGTTTGAGGTATGGCGTCAGTCTGATGCCTTTAAACAAGCACATCATCGCCCTACAAATGGTGGCCCTACTGCTGAAAATAATCCAGTGATAAGCTCTAAGTTAGTCATCTCGCAGGTAGCTTCCACTGCGACTAAAATTTAATTATTTTAAGTAACCCGAATCGCGGATAAGAAATTAACTTGAAAAACAGGAGGACTAGAGCCATCAGTTGAGTGAGCACACCAAACCTAAAGCTCTAGTCCTGATATTCGATAGTATCGAATTATTTTGCGTAATTAATGATTTCTTTCTTAAATATGAAGCAACTTATTGGAAATTTCTCAAACAAAGTTGTCATTCTTTAAGAATCCGAACGGCACAAAAGAAAAAAACTAAATACGTCTATATATGTCATAATCAAACCATACAAAACATATGAAAGGTTACAATGTTCCACACAGTCTCTTTATTAACTATAGAACAAATTTATAACTTTTTAAAAGAATCTCCAAATTTTCAGAATAGTACTCAATTTGAAAGGTTGAAGGGGTTTTTCTTTGAACTCCATGACCATAAAATCGGTGAATTTAAAGCGCATCAACCATTAAATTTGACATTAAATTTCAATAAATCCTGGCTAGTAGTAGATGCTGTAGCTGCACCAAATTTTAATCATAAACAATTATTTTTGAAATGGTTATGTATACGATTTAATATCCCGGTTTAAATCAAAAGGACTAATTTTGCATAATACAAAATTAGTCCTTTTAATGAGGCTAAGCTAGCCTTAACTTTTAAAGTACACTTGAAAAATATACTAGCTTAAACTTCGTACTATCTATGCAATTTTGAAAATTTTCCCACTTACAGTACTCTGAAAAAACATTTCAAAACTAGGTCGAATATTTTCCCCATCAACAGTGATATGTTTTATATTCGAATGAGAGCGAGTACTGGCAAACTGATGATCCACAGTCGCTTGAATAGTGTGTTTAACCCCAAACTGATCTTTAACATTAATACTCTGTTTAAGCATGTATATACCTTCCATAAAATTATAGTAGAAACCATTTAAATAAATATATGATTTTTAGTTCTTTTATCTAAACAACTCTATGATCTAGTTTAAACAACTGATTTAAAGAAGTATAAAATGTACGGCCATCTAAATTTAAATCAACCTCCATCCCCGATGAAAGAAGAACTCTTTTACCCACTTCGATTGTTTTTAACCCCTGACGTGTACTTTGCATTTTATTTAGAGGAGTTAATGAAACAATAATTTCGGTACCATTTTTAGCTTTTGCAATTAAATAATTTATTTTTAACAACTTGAATCCTGTTTTTCTGAAAATTTTCCAATTTTGGAAATAACTTTAAAATTTAATTTTAAATTATAAAAAAAGCACTCATGAGTGCTTTTTATTACTGCTTGCTACTGCTTAGATAGCAACAATATTTACAGCATTCGGTCCTTTTTGACCTTGGGCTACGCTGAATTCAACCATTTGGCCTTCCATTAAAGTTTTGAAACCTGAACTTGCGATTTCGCTAAAATGAGCAAAAACGTCTGGACCTGATTCTTGTTGAATGAAACCAAAACCTTTAGTTTCGTTGAACCACTTTACAGTACCTTTAACAACATTTGAGTTTGACATAATATATCCTACTAATTTTTAATAATTTTGAGTCATTTTATTGACTGAGTATAACTTTGAAAATAATAAAGAAGCGACTTAAAATCTGAAAAAACGAAGGATTATGACTAAAACTGCGATACTTAAAGAAGATCTACCGAAACAAGACTTTTTCTAGTTAAGTTAACTATACACTAAAAATATAAATAATCAAGTTTTTTAATATATATATTTATTTTTCTAATAAAAAACCCATATTTTTATAAAAAATAAAATAAAATCAAATATATATTGTAAATATAACAATATAATGTAATATGCTGGTCTAGCAAGTTTGATAAGTAATGAATGCGATTATATAGTTCTGTAATAACAATATTAATGTTTTTAATTTCGGGAATGATGATTTTTTCCCATATGCAAATCATATATCAACCACCAAATTTTACCGCTTTAAATATTGCCAATTAGCAATATTTGATTAAAAAACCGCCTATTAGGCGGTTTTTTAATTTTTGAAGAAATAATAAATGTCTTTATTTAACATAAAACGTCTTATATGTAACCCAAGCTAATTTTGGGCTTTTTCTTGACTAAGTAAAAATTTGGACATTAAACGTGTTGCCCAAGAAGTCGTTTTAAACATTCCCTCATAAAAACCACAATGGTTCCCCCTTCTTGTAGTCACTACAAGGATATTTGGCATCTTCATAATGGCTTGTTTATAAGGTTCCAAATTTTTAATATGACAAACAGGATCATCTTCTGCATTTAAAATCATTAGGGGGATTTTAATATTTTCAAAAACATAAATTGGGTTAGAGGCTTTGACATAGCTTTCATACTCAGAAAATCCAGCCATTTTAAAGTATGTTTTCTCAAATTCGGCTAAAGTTTTGACATGCAAGATTTCCTCCCATTGCGGTATTTTCTGCCATATTTCTTGATGGGGCAAAACAAATTTTCGTATGAGTTTCTTAGTCATGATTTTACTATAAACAGGATGAACATTTTTAAATCCTAGTTCAGTGTTATAACCTGGACAAAGGGCAAATGCAGCCTTAATTGGTGTTTTTTCAGCCTCTTCACCTAAGTACCGTATTAATAATCCTGTTCCGGCAGAAGAGCCTACTGCATATAAATCAGAATTTGGAAATTTTTCTCAACCAATGTCATTATGAGCGTAAGACGATTCAACCGATGTCATTTTTCAATAAATGATTTTTTAGGTTCAAGATCCATCACAAGATTGTTATTCTCAAATAGAAATGTTCTTTTTGGATATTTCTATTTAGAGCTTACACCTTATCTTCGCATAAAAGATTTTATGCCAAATAAGTGAGGTTTATATATCAAAATCATATCAATGACACTAAGTTATTGCAGTGGTATGTTGTTATTGATAAATCTTTTTATGGGAAAAAAATGAAAAAAAATGTAGGAATTATATTTGGGGGGAAATCAACAGAACATGAAGTATCCCTTCAATCTGCAAGAAATATTGTTGATGCTATAGATAAAGAAAAATTTGATGTGACACTGATAGGAATAGATAAAGATGGAATTTGGCATCTTAATGAAAGTACTCAATTTCTATTAAACTCAGATGATCCAAACCTTATAGCCTTACATCCATCTGGAAGAAATTTAGCTTTTATTCCTGGAAAAAGTGAAAAACAAGTTATTGAATTTCAAAATAAAGCTATATCACAGTTAGATGTAATTTTTCCTATTGTTCATGGAACACTTGGAGAAGATGGTTCATTGCAAGGGCTATTAAAAATGGTAAATTTGCCATTTGTAGGCTCTCAAGTATTAAGTTCTGCTATATGTATGGATAAAGATGTATCAAAGAGATTATTACGAGATGCAGGATTAAACGTTACACCATATATAAAATTAACCAAACGAAATAGAATAAATATAGATTTTGAAGTTGCTTGCTCCAAGTTAGGTTTACCATTATTCGTGAAGCCTGCTAATCAAGGATCATCAGTTGGTGTTAGTAAAGTAAATACTGTAGAAGAGTTTGAAATAGCTCTGGATACAGCATTCAACTATGATCATAAGGTATTAATTGAAAAAGGTATTAATGGTAGAGAAATAGAATGTGCTGTTATTGGAAATTACAAACCTATCGCTAGTGTCTGTGGTGAGATCGAGTTATCAGATAGTTTCTATTCTTATGAAACAAAATACATTAATGAAAAAGGCGCAAAGGTAACAATACCAGCCAATATATCAACTGAATTAAGTAAAAAAATTCAAGATATAGCTATCAGTGCATATGAAATTCTGGAATGTACAGGACTAGCAAGAATTGATGTTTTTTTAACAAAAGATGAAACTGTATTTATTAATGAAATAAACACTTTACCGGGTTTCACGAATATAAGTATGTTCCCTAAGTTATGGGAAGAAAGTGGATTGAGCTATTCAGACTTGATCACTTGTTTAATCGAATTGGCTATAGAGCATCATCGAGAACAGGAAAAAATTCAAAATACAGTATTTTAGCTAAAATCAACATAATACATGTTATATGAAATGCTTTATTTTATTTTCTATAAATCATCTGTTTAACTTGAGTCTTTTCAGGGTTCAGCACACTGGAACGGCTCTTTATTGATTTTTTATGTTTTCTACCTATTCTTTGAGTAATGTTCCACAATTACAATCAGGTATTTTAATTATTTAACTCTTTTGATAATCCTTTTAAAAATTACAACCTATCAAAATCTAAAAAATATTAATTTTCTAAAAAAGTCGGTGTTATAAAAAACTTGTCCTTTACTGAGAATTTTTTTATGACAATTTATGTTTCGTTCAATGACATTCTATGTGTCGCAAATAACAAACCTTGAGTCGTGTGATGTTTTTTTAAGCCTGTCATCAATTAACCTAGTTCATTGTTGCAGCAGGGTAAATTGCCGAAAAAAGTTTTAAGCTAATACATTTTGTTTGCTGCTTTAACGTAGTTCTGAAATGCGCCTTAAGTCATTGCCATGATTTCACTGTGCTGATGGCCCATTGCTACCAGAAACTGAAATGAATCAAACCAGGTAGAGTCATCTTTCTTTTCAATCCATGCTTTGGCTTTTCATATTTAAAACAAGCCTGATTGATCAGATGCAATGCCTTAAGCAGCTCTTTAAAAGCTTGCTCATCAGCAGCTAGCTCTACCCCAGTGATTCACTATCCAGATCAGTGATGCATGACATAGTTGAAATGACCTGCACATCACGAGCTTTAAATAGCCCTGTCAAAATCTCATCTGAATGATTTTGGTCTTTAATGAAGCTGTTCAATACTTCAGCATGCATTACCCAAGTATCAAAATCTTTCATCTGGATCTAGCGCACTTCAATGCCATTAATTTTGATGCTTCGATTTGTTGCCAGGAAAAAAGTCATTCATGATTGGGTTCCGGGTATTAAAAAACCACCTGAAGAGGGTTTTCTTTTAATGAAAGACTCTCAATATGAATTCTAATTTTTTTCAACTTTAACTTTGTGTACGAGTCGATGCCCCGTATAAGATTCATGACCTACAGCAATAATATCAATAACGCCCTCGCTCTCTAAATTTAACAATAGATGATAAATTTCCTGCATGTCATTTAGTTCGAAATTACTACCAATCCACTTAATAGCACCAGATTTCATATTTTCTATTTCTTGTTGGATTTTATTGTAATCAACCATAGCCTAGCTCTTATTATCATTTGCGGTTAATTTATATCCGAGGATATATATTTTCAAGCAAGAGTTCTTAACTTTTCGTTAATCAAGTCAACAAAAAGAATCATCTGATAATTGCGCTTACATAAGCCTGTAGCGCCATAACTAAAAGCTTGATCATCTTACATATAGGGACATAGCCAATACACGGCTGGCTTAGTCTCACCTCTACACTGAAATTAAGTCTTAGAAACGTAGAGGAAATTCAAATGAAAAAGTTTTCGCAAGTTCTATTACTAACTTTGTTCGGATTTACTGGAACAATAGCTATCGCAGATGAATCCGTACCTCTAGAGGCTACCGCCGCGGCCGAAGCGCAACAAATTGCTTTAGAATATGGAGATGGACAAGGACAAAAATCTGATTCTTCTGATAAATAGACTGAAGCCCTCAAATGAGGGCTTGTTTCAACACTTGGAGATATTTTAGTACTTCCAATTTAATCCTTGTCCCATTTCATAAATAATGAGTATCAAGGAAAATATCATGAGCGCAATCACGATGGCTTCCGCTTTAGTAGGCACGCTGAATTCTCCAACTATCCAACATACATATGTTAAACAAACTAAACAGTTAATAATACAGCAGTTACAAAAATTTTATCGAATGGTAAAAAAATAATGTTTGGAGTTAGCTCGTTTTTTAAGTTATCCGGTATCAATGGCAATGGCTTTCGCCAGTCTTAGTTTCCTTGTGACAACCCTCCTTATCAGCTCGTCCACCATGAGAAAAAGTTGTAGTTGCGAAGCAATAGACTCAACAATATAACTTTTTTCATACTTGCTCCTTTTATGGTACGAATACTGAGTTTTAGCCTTTTTTGTACAAATTTCAATCATTAAAAACCACCTCAGAGGGTGGTTAAAAATTACATCCATG
Organism: Acinetobacter sp. 197; assembly: GCF_048148385.1. Classification (NCBI taxonomy): domain Bacteria; kingdom Pseudomonadati; phylum Pseudomonadota; class Gammaproteobacteria; order Moraxellales; family Moraxellaceae; genus Acinetobacter; species Acinetobacter sp. 197. Next base: position 358,309 of record NZ_JAYWZK010000001.1, on the reverse strand, counting down.
CATCACATTTATTTGTATTCAGTAATACTAATCGGCTTGCCTTTAACCAATTCCACCACACCTTCGCCACGCTTAAAGTGAATAGACACACCCTTATCATTTGCTAAACGTACACCACTAGCTGCCACAGTTTGTTTTAAACGATGGACTTTACCAGAGTTATCCATCATCTCTGCTGTTTCAAAATTATCAGATGACTTAAGTTGAATGGTCAAATCCATGGGTCCAACAAAGTTTATAACTTGCGTTTCTACCACGGTGTTAACATTAGATGCCGATAAAGCAGATTCATGAGCAGGGTAAGAGTTACATCCTGTTAGTGCTAAAGCTAAAAGGAAGCTACCCACTAAATATTTCATTAAAGTTAGCCTTATAATCAAAAAATACGAAACCGTATATATATATTAGTTATTTAAAATAACGAAAAAACCTTCACTTATATTTAAGTGACAAAAGATGCCATCAAGTGAGGAGCTTAATAATCACTTGTTCCAACTTGCCATACAAGCACTTTTCCAAGACAGTTCAAACTGCTTCTGTTCCGTTTGATTTTCTATAAGTACTAAATTCTTCTCAAGAACAATAAAACGCTGGTAAGGAATATATTTATTGTCTTTATTCTTATAGCTAACTTCCCCACAATCTCCCACTTGATTGCGAAATTTAGATGAATCTGCATTCGGAATAAAGGTTCTAACCTGTTCTCTTGATTCTCTCAGCTGTTTTTCATTTAATACCTCAGGATCTGCTTCAAGGTCTTTAAACTTTTGTTTGCTGCATCCTGCCAGTACTAATATGAATATCCAAATCCCTAGATTTTTCATAATTCCCTCCCGTAGATGGGCTAGAACTTTACATTAATTTTTTAATTATTTTGAAACTGAAAAGTCACTTTATTAAAAACCTCCCGAAGGAGGTTATTTTTTAAACACTGAATTAAAAGCTATCAGAGAATCCAAATACAACGTTGCCCTATTTTACAAATTACATATATTAAGGTAATTACCATTAGTACAATCACCATAAATTCTACTTTAGTTACCATGGTGAATCCTTCAAATTTTACGCATTTATATATTATAGAAATCAAATTTTCAATAAAAAATAATTAGATATCAATTGATTAAAAAGGTAAAAATATTGTGGTTTATATAAAAAAGCCATTCTAAAAAAAGATTTAATTAAATATCTGTCCTACCATATAAAATGCTAGGCATATAATCAATCATAATAATTTTTTCATACTCAATTTCTTATTCATTTTCTCGCTAATGAAGGGCTGAATATATAATTCAAGCACAAAAAAAAGACGCTATTGCGCGGTGGAGTTCTTGTGCCTGTAGAGGGAATTACGCTGCCGGAATCGTCACAATATAACTATACTAGCGATGTGTTGGATCTGTTTCTTTACCTACATCAAATAAAGTCTGCCCTGAAATTTCATATTGCCCTAATTAGTTATGAATTAATGGAAGGGTTATTTCAGGAGACTTTTAGTTCGTTCTAAACGAAGAACTTTGCATTCTCCACTCTAATCACGAGGTCTGAAGCTGTATCAGCCATCAGCAAAGGGCGCATTGAGTTGAACTCTCTGCTCAACTTGATACGCTGCAACTTGTTGAAGTGTCGCAGCACCATACATTTTTTTCGCTACGGCGGCAGATGAAGTCCAAGTGAATCCAAGGAACTCTTCATTGTCGAGAAGCAGCTCGACAATATGATCGTGATCTGGATTATGCAGCTGACCGCCCCACGCAAGGCAGTTTTTAACGCCCCCCTTCTTTAATCTCTGGTGCAGGTGCCAAGCGAATAGCTTCATCTTCCTCGGCCTGATCAATCAGACCTGTCGGTAGGAATAGTCTAAACTGTTCTATACGATGCCTTTAAATCTCTTAGCCACTTAATCGCACGGCCCATGTTGATGTCATTAACTTCAAAGCACTGATAGCGATAACCTATTTCTTCCGCATGTTCATAACGATCAATACGCCATGCTTCTGTAGCTAACTTGCCTTTACCTCCGCCGGACCATGGACCGCCAGCAATTTCTATAAATACTGATATTCAATAACATACAGATTAAAATACCAGTGTTTGGCACTTTTGAAATGAAAATACTCTTCATATTTGATTTCCATTCGATTAAGGCCCTCTTTCAATCGATTGAAGACTTCTGAGTATTTTCTACCAGCTTTAGGTAGTGGCCTATTACAAGGTTTATTTTTAACTGGACCTTTAGCAGTTAAGCCTTTATAGCGTTTTGAATCCATAACTTGCGCTCATTAAAAAACCTCCCGAAGGAGGTCCTATACATTATTGCTCTTTTCAGTTTTTAACCACAGAATGCCTTCAAGATTGTTTGAGTTTGTGGATCAGCAATAACCGTGACTCGTCCTGGATGATAATCTTTAGTTATAGGCTGACCAGGTGCAACAAGTCTTACAACCTCAGCATTTGTTTTTGATTTGATATCAGCTTCACTCGATAATGTCGTACGTGCTAATTTTGCTGCACTTTCAGGCACGCATTTCTTCATCATTTCTGGTTTGTGAACCACTTCAGTTTCGGGAGTACCGGCACAAGCAGTCAAGGCTACTGCAGCAAGAATAAGTGACAAATTATAAATAATTTTCATAAGCTTCTATCTTTAACATATAAAAGCAGGATGATACCTAGGTCGGCTTGGGCAAGCCTAGCCATATCAACAATGTTAATACACTTCTTTAAATATTGAAATTTAAAAAAAACCTACTTAACTCTCCCAAATTAAGCAGGTACATGTCCATTCAGCTATCTTTTTTGTTCTTTTTATGAACAAACATCCTAACAAATAAGTTATCTGTCCAAATAGAATTATTTAACCTCTTTAGACGAATTGCTAATTATTTAATTTCCTTCAAACATTCCGACATTCTTTCCTTTAGAATTACATTGAACCACACCTAAGTTAAGTTGTACCAGCATTTAGGTTTCAGCCTGAAGCACCCCCCTATAATCTAATCAATTTTTAAGATCACGGAATTATCAGCGTAAACAATAAAACTGATAAGCCGGTTTATAACGTTAATTTCAAATACACACATTCAAAAAGAATAGATTTTATAGGTGACTTGAAGCCAAATGCTTCGTACCAATATGAAATACATTATTCTGATACGAAAGACTCAATAAGTATTAATTATACGGATAAGGATAAGAAAAATTATTCTGAGTCGGTAGTAGCATATTCTGCAAAATATGATAAAGAAAATATTTTATTTAATATTGAGTAAATTGTAGAAATTTAAATCCTATTAATCAATATTATACCTCTAGTACTCAATAAGAAGAGCCGAAAGAGCCGCCTAGTTATGAGGGTGACCGCAACGAATACATGGCAGCTTCCTAATCATAGCCATTCGCTTTGCATCACGCATTAAGCATATTTCTCAAAGCTTTTTGATCATTCTTTTGATTGGGCAATTTTCCGATCCACCATGCTCATTTCATCGCATGACATTAATCCGTATGATAGTGCTTGCCATATTAGTGATTTCTGTTTCGTACTTCTCAATGTTATGTTTTGCTTCTATTGTGTCCATTTTCACCACCAATAAGAAAAGAAAAATCCCTGTACATCTAAAATGCAAGGGATTTTGTTTGCCATAATAGGCTCATATATACAGAAAATGTGAGGCTAGTAAAAACTGTATCAGCCTAATATTCCACGGCAATCACAAAGGTGTTCTCGCCCTCTAAATAAGTTTCAAAATTAAAAGCATGTTTGCGGAAATATTCACCCAATTCTAAAATATCATCCTTATCAATAGTATGTAAAGGTACTTTCAAAAGAATTGGATTTTCCTTTCGCTTAGCAATAGCCTGATGAAGCTTAATAAACAATTCTTCGTATGTTAGGGTTATGCTATTAGTCATTTTGGTCACCAGTGATTACCAAAAATACAATTATAACTGAGAAGCAAAACACCTAATGTAAGAATAATTTTATACTTTCAAATAGCATCTATTTCCTTCAAGCAATCCCGGTATTCTTTCTTGCCATTCCTGTTCTCAGTCACACCGTCTAGGCCGAATAAACAGTATATGAATTGGAGCATGTTTTTCCTGATAAAAAATGCCCACTCATGGAAAGGTGAAGTGGGCTTATAAACTAAGGACCATTGAGGGTCACGAAGAAACTACAGCAGTTTCTACCGGTTATTTTCTACACTAATCATATATTTTCCAGTGGCAAAACATACCAACAATAATAATTAAATCATATTGTTGTATAGTTTTAATCTATGATTAATATTTAAAAATCCCTCTTCGCGGGGATAGACGCTACTCACAATCACACCCACCTAACATGCACAGTCTGCTTTAATTGCTTTCAATCCTTTGTAGGGCGGGATGCCAAACCCTGATCTAGATCCCAAGAAGGTAAGTTTACTCGAAGACTTGTTCCACTGGTCAGTACTCGAGCAGGAATAGATTTTCTTTTTATGGACAACAAAAAAGCCCATCTTTCGACGAGCTTTTATTTTATTCTTATAAAAATTAGCTATTGGGTATTTTAAACTTTTCAGACAGTTTTTCCAGACTCTCTAATCTTTCTTGCTTTGAAAGACTATACATGTGGAAACACAACAAGAATATAAGTGCTAATAATACTCCGCCTAAAATCACAACCCTTTGGCTGGTCATAAGGATTCTTCTTGATTTAAACTTAAGCCTTAGTATGACACCCATTTGTTTAAACAAAATAACAAAAAAGCTCAATCTGTGATCGATCTTATATATAGACACAAACAATCAATTATTAATTAGAGATATAACATACATCTAATTTTCCTTTATTCTGCTTATAACAGGTCCAGTCACCTTTGGCTTGGTTAGCAATAATATTTTTAGTTTTATAGTTTCGAAAATATTTTTTGGCTTCACGCACATCTTCAGGAATAGTTCCAAGATGAGGCACGCATTTCCCACCACAAGCTACAGACTGTTCGATAAGGTATTCTTGCTTATTAAATTGTAAATCGATGTATGACGCCCCCACATCTCCGCCTGAGAGAATCATACAAGCATAAGATTGTTTCGCCCCATCCACAAAGAAACACTCACCTTCTTTGGTCGGATTTTGATAAGCAAACGCAAAGCTAGATAACCCTAATAATCCAATAGCAATAATACCCTTCATAATTCAAATCCATTTGTTATTAAATACATAAAAAAACACCCACAAACTAAAAGTTTGCAGGTATTGAAATTCTTTAAATTTTTGATCAAGCCGTAATACGACCATTATAGAAAAATCATACTTGAATCAGAAAAATATTACTAGCATTATGCTTCGAATTCTTTATAGGTATTTTTCTTATGCTTTTTAATGGCTTTGGCTGCTTCATCTATTGCAGAGTCAATCGCTAGCGTCATCAATTTTTCATATTGTTTCCAAGTGCCATCATAGGCTTTTAAGGTCATCTAAAGATATCTTCAGGCTCTAAATATAGAACTCAAGCCAAATTAATGAGTTAGACGACCAATGTATATTGGTAGCTCAGGTAGTTGACTGGCACACGCATGTTTATCGAGCGAGAATAAGAGTTAGAGGGAATTAACAAAAGCCAACATATTCAGCGTTGTCTAAATTGATAAAATCGCCGTTTGCTACAGAAAATTTAAGATTGTTAAGGATTGAAGTGAATATTCAAAATGATTTATCAGAATTAAGTAATTACAGTGAGTTAAGCAGTAAAGAGCAAGTAACTATCCATCAAACGCTTATTTCGTACGTCCGCTCAGATCACCTCTATAATATTATCTTGACCCATAATGTTGAACCTTACGACTTGGTTAAACTTGTAAGTATTAGTTTTGAGAATAGAGATGCTGCTATTTGGGTTCATTTTGAAACTATTACAGCTGAGAGACTAACCATGCCTCTCGATTTTATTTCAAGAATAGAAGTATGTAATTACGAAGTTTTTTAAATTAGAATTGAGACACCTAACCCACCCTAGCAGTGGGTTTTATCTTAAATAAGATCCAAGACAAAATAGAAATACACCTGGTAACATACATAAGAAGCCTGCAGCTTGTGCATCCATATAATTCTTGACCTTTTTATGTAAAATATGTGGTCCAAAAATTATCCCTGTAAAGCATAATATAAATCCTATAATTATTAGAAGCGATGACATGATTTTAATCTCTTATTTTTTCTAATTTTATCTTAAACAATCCGATATGTACGAGTTTTCTTTTATAAGATTCTCTATATAATTTAAAGTTAAATAACAATAAACTTTATATTTTTTCTTATATGTGAAGCTTATCCCAAAAAATTTAAAGGAAACTATCTATCAGTTCTTATAAGATTGTCCCCCAATGCGTATAATGAAGATAAACTTTTGAATGATTTAGATAAATCACTAAATTAATATAAATTTTATTATAATATAAAGGGTAAGATAATTTTCCTCTCGACTTTACAATTTCCTTTCGTTGTTAATAATAACGATACATATTGAATGTTTCTTTAGACCTATAATTTTGAAAATTTTTTTGGTAGCTTCTCTTCATTATGACTTTTTATATATTTCTAATACTCATGAATATCGCAGCCATAATGGCAGTGATTGCATTTTTTCATAAGTAATAAGAAAACTACATCTTGGTATTCTTCTTCGCTGGCTAATTTTAAATTTCATTATAAAAATAAATTTCTTTAAGCATTATTTTTGGTATAAATTTCACACATTTCTATATAATACCTATTTTGACTCCCTTTTATAAGAATTATTCATATGTTGTGTATTTCACATATATATTCTTACTATTGCAGTAGGTTCACTTCATGAATAATATTAACTTTAAGAACTTTGAAGAAGCTGGCCAAGCCATTTTAAAATTCTTATCTCAACGATTTGGCTTTAAATTATGGATGATTACTCGTACAGAGGGTGATGACTGGATCGTGTTACTAAGTGAAGATAATGGTTATAACGTTAAGCCTGGACAAGTATTTCATTGGGCAGACTCATTCTGCTCACACATGGTGCAAAGCAATGCGCCCCGTATTGCTCCCTATTCACCAGATATTCAAGTTTACGCAGACGCACCTATAAATCACCTAGTCCCAATTAAAGCCTATATCGGCCAACCTCTGTATAAAGAAGATGGCTCTCTTTTTGGTACTTTATGTGCAATTGATCCCGAACCTCAACCTAAAATTCTTGTTGAAGATGCTCCATTATTCGAGCTGATAGCAAAGGTACTCAGTTATACGATTCAAGCCGATATAAAAGCTGCTGAGTACATACGTAAAGCTGAGCGTTTTGAAATGGAAGCAATGTCCGACCCAATGACTGGACTTTTCAACCGTCGTGCCTGGGATGAGCTGATTATCAAAGAGGAAGAGCGCTGTAAGCGCTATGGGCATCCTACTGCTATTCTTATGATAGACCTTAATGATCTTAAGATCACAAATGATACTCTGGGTCATGCTGCAGGTGATGAGCTCATTCAAAGAATGGCTTTAGCTCTCAAAAATACGGTACGTAGTAATGATATTATCGCTCGCTTAGGGGGTGATGAGTTTGCTGTGATGACTATTGAAACTAACTTAGAGCATGCTAAAAAGCTTGCATCAAGAATTCAAAATACTTTTGCAAAAGTTGGAATTAGTGCTGCAATTGGTCTTGCAATGCGTAATCCAACCTTTGGGTTAGCTGAAGCTATCAAAGAAGCAGATGCAAAGATGTATCAGAATAAAGTTATGGTCAAATCAAGTAGCCATTAATTAAACTACTTGCACGATGTATTCTTTGTATCTGTTAAGGTCCTATCTACAATCTGAAGATATGCAATTGAAATAGTCACATGCACTTCACACAATCTGATACGCGATTTTGCCCAAATATTTTTATCTCTGGTCAAAAAACTTATGATTTTCCCATCTCAAAACTTCATAATTATTGCTTTTTAAAACACTTTATATCTTTATATTTTATAATCTAATTATTTGTTTACTTTAAAAAAATAATACCTATAATCCCATCTGCTCATTACGAGAAGCAGACATGATGAAAAGAAAAATTCTCCAAATTCTATTAGTACCCTTTCTCTATACGAGCTGTTATAGAACTTCGTCGGAAGATGACCCGAAATCTATAGTGACAAATATAGAGAGATCAAAAAATCTCTTGGCTCTTTCAGCTCACTCGGGAATTTGTCACCATGTTGGTACGGTCTAAAATCAGCATCGATCAGATCTACTCAGACAGACTGCTGATGTTGTTCAACCAGTATCTCAGCAAGAGTTTTTTTATGATTTGAACTGCCGTATAACCAAAACAGAGCAAACATGAATGGTGGGTAATTCTGTTTACCTTCATTTATCACGCGCTTTAGTTGAAGCAAACTTTAAACATAAAAATATTTATAAAGGGGCAGCTTAATGATTGAAATGAGCACAATTGCAGTACCCAACTTCATCATTGATGAGCTGCACAAGGACAAGGCTTTTAATCTGGCACCGAACTAACAACAAGCCGATGTTTCTTTTGGGTAGTAGAAGAATTTCAAGGTAATTTTAGGCTATCTATTTCCTATAAATTAGGCATAACAACCGTTCCAGTTGATAATGAAAATGCCAATGCAATTTACCCATATGCTTTCAAGCTATATTGCGAAGCATGACCGATCTGGAGTCGTACAGAGCTTAAAGGAGGTGTCTTAAATGGATATTTTTCAAATTACTGTACAAAATGAAGCACCTCAATTATTTATAGGATCTGAGATTGGCGGTGCAAAGATCATATCGATTAAGGATGTAAGCCCAAAACTGGTATCAGCAGCTGAATTGGCTCAGCACTATGGCATTAGTGTAGATGCTGTACGTGATCGCTGTGCAGAGATTAACAAAGGCACTCGAGGCAAATGTCTTTACGACCCAGAGCAGGCAAATTTGATTTTGACTGCTAAGCCAGTGGCTAAGCGTGGGCGTGCTAGGAAGAATTAGTGACTATGAAATATAAAAAATGGCTTTAAGCTACTGTTTTTGCTTAAAACCCTTATAACTTAATGTTTAGAATCTTGGTAGGTATAAGCAGACTCGAACTGCTGACCTCTACGATGTCAACGTAGCGCTCTAACCAACTGAGCTATACACCTAGAATGCTTGGCATATTATAAATTTTTTCTCATGAAGACAAGCCTTTTCATTTAGTTTTTAAAACATCCGCGCAAGTTTTAAGCAAATCCTTGAATTTTTTCATTTCTTGCTCCGTCATTGTTATTCCTGAATACAGATTTTTTTCAAAAACCTTTATGGCTTGAATAAAGGCAGTCTGGTTTTCAACCTGAACCTGCTGGGATAAACGTAACATCCACTGATGAAAGGTTTCAGCTGGCTGTTTTTTGAAATCGTCAGCTAAAGATTGATTCAACTGTTGAATCATACGATCATATGGAGCTTGAGCTTGTCTTGCCTTCAAATAAATTCTCAAGATGTAGAGGAATATTAGTATACTGATACCAGATATTAGTATAACGACGCTGGAATAGATTGAATCTAGGCCCAATTTCGCTAACCAGCCCTGTTGTGATTCTGCATTATAACCCACCACCTTACTTTGCCATTGGTAGCTGGCATAATCGCTCCAAACACGTATTTTGGTCATCCACTGATTATTCTGTGATGCCCAGGTTGAATTATTTGCCGATACACGTTCATCTTGAGACATTAGATTTTGCATTCCGTTGTCTATACGCTGTGGAGCAATCATAGCGGTTGGATCAAAGCGCTGCCATTTCTGATCAATCCAGACCTCTGTCCAGGCATGGGCATCCATTTGTCGGACCTCCCAACTCATCCGATCCGGGGCCAACTCTCCCCCTTGATAACCTGTGACCACCCGTGCAGGAATTCCAACATAACGCATCAACATTACGAAACTCGATGCATAGTGTTCACAAAACCCCTGACGGGAATTAAATAGGAATTCATCAATCCGGTTTTGTCCCAATTGACCCGGTTTTAAAGTATAAACAAAATTATTCTGCTGATACCAGTTCAAGACTTGTTGCACATAACGACGTGGCTCTTTAGCACTTTGTTCATATAGATGTAATGCCAATTTCTGGGCTCGAGGGTCTAGGCTACGCTGCACTTGAGTATTCATTCGCTCGATATATTGGCTTGGCAGTGTTTGAGGCTCGTATTTTGTACCGACCCATTGTAATGAAATCGGTTCAACGCGTTGCGTAAGCCGTCGCGGTACAATGCTCCAGTCCTGACGGTTATAATAACGGCGTTCCACAGGTATGGATTTTTCCAGCCCCATGATCCAGAACACCGAAGGATCTGCAGCCAGATATTGATAACTCCAGCCTGTAGACACTGCAGATGTATCCATCGATGGTTGCATTAAAGGCTGTTGATTGCTGAAATTGCTGGTCCAGCGCTGCCCATCATATTCATCTAGTACCAGGGCTCGCCAATACAAATCTGAACGTGATGGGAGCTTGCTGACATCACCGATAATCCGGAAAGCAAGGGCACTGGATTGGGACAATTCGGCAATATCACCGGGCGACATGCTGTCGCTAATGCCTGTTACACCTTTGTTTTCTGGAATAGGAATATACCAAAGCGGAGGCAAGCGCGGGAAGAAAATAAATAACAGTATGAAAAATGGAACGGCGTAGAAGACAAACTGGCCCACATGTTTGGCATCCTGTTGCAATGCTGTGCCCAGAGTGGTCTGTTCCTGTTCAAATTCGCTGGTCTGAATCCGGTACAGGCCAATCAGACAGCTGATTAAACACAGTACAATCACGATTGCCATCCCAAATGACTGACTGTATAAGAATGAACTTGCAGCGACAAAAAGGGCAAAATTAAACAGGATAATCAGGTCTCGTTTATTTTTGCTCTCCAGTGATTTGGCAAATAAAAATGTAGATAAAACAGCCACTCCTGCATCTACGCCAATAAAACTTTGATAATTCAAATAAATACTGCCCAGTGCCAACGACGTCAGCAGAAAAGTACCAATTTTTGGAAATGGCTGCTGACGCTTCTGATAAATCCAGATACACAGAATACTGATGGCAAAAATTATACTGAGTAGCACAGGAATAAATGCCATTTGGGCGATGAGAATCAGCCCCAGAGTCAGTACAATCGAGGTACAGATTTTTGCATTCATCGTTTCTTTATCCACTTTAGGCCTGCGCCAACAATTGTTTGGCTTTCCGTAGTTGTTCTTCCCCTGCTCCCTGTGGCAACTCGGCCTGTGGCAAATGCAGGCTATAGGCACATTGCTGCTGCTCGCACTGCTCGACCAGACCCATTACAAATTCAAGTTTTTCTTCATGTGACTGGCTTGGCATATGCTCATAATGAATCTCGATACTGTGTTCATCCTGATATTGTTCAAAGACTTTGACATATAAGCCTTGTCCACGTGCAAACTGCTTCCAGGAGACAGCCTGCAAGGAATCCCCAGACTGATAATTGCGTAATTCACGAAATTCATCCATATCCGGTTCAAAGCGGTTAAAGTAATATTTATTTTCAGCCGTAAAAGCTTCAGCCTTAGGAGCAATCCAGGCAGAATGCTGATGATAAAGATAGGTCCAGGCTCGAACCAGACCAAAGGGATAAACCGAATAAATCTGAATGATCGGGTAATCAAACTTGCCACGTTGCTCTGTGTAAAATGGCAGGATAAATTGCTGCTTTGCTGCATTCAGATAAAATTTTGCTATCTGATCTCCTGCCTTGATATATACATATCGCGGACGAAGCTGCTGCTGTTGAAAATAAAAATGTAGATTCAGGCTATTCCCTACCTGACCAATATCATCTGCAATTAATTCAATTTTCAGGTCATGCAATTGTTTGAAAGTCAGATAGAAACTAACACACAGCACGGCACTGATTAAAAAACAAAAACCTAAAATCAGGTTATTGGCATAATTCACTCCGGCCACAAAGGTGATCAAGATCAAAACAAGATACAGATAACCCTGCCGATAAATAAATACCAGAACATCTTTCTGTGAGAGCTGTTTCTGCTGTGAAAATTGAAAGCGTTTGGCCAGCCATTTTTGCCAGGTTCTATCCAAGAGAAAACTCCTTTAGCTGACCGCAACCTGTTGCATGACATTAAAGGCTTCTGCCTCACTTAAACCCAGACGATGTGAAGTCACCGCAACAAATACGGCCTGTACATCATCGGGCGTGACAAAGGCACGTTGCTGAATCAGGGCATGTGCTTGTGCTGCACGCTTCAGGGCCAATAAGCCACGTGTGGAAAGTCCATGTCGTTTTTTACGGGTTTCTTCTGCCAGATCGAGCAGATATTCCTGAATGGCTTCACTGATAAATACCTGATGCGTCAGGCTTTGTAGTTCCAGTATCTCATCTTCAGTGAAAATATGGGTCAGGCTCGCAATCAGGGCAAAACGGGATTCCTGCTGTAATAAAAGTTTTTCTGCATGGCGCGATGGATAACCCAAGGATAAACGCATCAGAAAACGGTCAAGCTGGGATTCAGGTAAAGCATAAGTACCACTTTGAAACAGCGGGTTTTGTGTTGCAAGCACCCAGAAGGGTTTGGGCAAGGCATAGCGCACGCCATCAATGGTGGCATAGCCTTCTTCCATGGCTTCAAGTAAGGCACTCTGGGTTTTGGGACTGCAACGGTTAATTTCATCTGCCAGTAAAATCTGGGTAAAAATCGGCCCTTGTTTAAACTCAAACCGGTGTTCTTTCTGATTAAACATATTAATGCCGATCACATCACTGGCCAGCATGTCATTGGTAAACTGGATCCGTTGGAACTTCAATCCTGCCAGATGTGCCAGACTGCTGGCTAATGTGGTTTTTCCCAGCCCGGGTAAATCTTCAAACAGGACATGTCCACCCGCAATCAGGCAACAGAGTGCCAGTTTGGTCTGAGCCTGCTTGTCCAGCACAATGGCATTAACTTCTTCAAAAAAATGCTGGATCTTGGGTGAATAACTTGCAATCTTTTGTTCAAGCCCTGTATTGATGTATGCAATGTCGTTATTTTCCTTTTGTTTCATGCCCCAGATCACAGTAAATTCCTTAATAAAACATGGTCTAGGATTAACATACACTGAAATTTAAATTTTCCCAAAAGATCAATCATCTGTCTATGTAACTGAATAAATACACTCACTAGAAAATACCGGAATAGAAAGAACATACAGAAATGAGATCTAGAAAATAAAAATGACTGCTACAGACAGAGATATTTTTTGATCAAATATCAAAATACTTATAGGACTTTGCCGTCTCTTGAAAAGACTTATACATAAAAATTCATACTTAAAAGGTATATACACCCAGATCATTTTTTTGATTTTTATAATTTTTTTGGAAATAGCTCAACTCATGCAATCAGGGTTATTAGGTGGCCTATTCTTTTAGAGAAAAAAAAGCGCCCCGAAAGGCGCTTGCTGTTACTTAACCATTAACATGGACATTTCTTCATACCACCACCCGCGGATGGATAACGCGAATCTACACAGTGGCGATAGAAAGTCTTAGGATCCATCGGTTCCAGATCCGGGTGATGCTTGCGCATATGCTCCACATAGGTCTGATAATCTGGCACACCGACCATCAAACGGAAACTTTGCTGCAAACGTTGCCACAAGGTCGCAATCCGTGACCAGTTTTTCGGATTCAGGATCAAATCCTTCTGCGACATCACGGTCATCTTGATGATTTTATAAATCATCGTTTTCCCGCTTTTGGCAAACTTCAGATTCATAATATTCTCCTTAATGACCTTTCGCTGGCTGAATCTCTTCTGGATCACGATAAATCGCTTCTGCCTCATGCACGGTCGGTACAGGACTTGCCAAGGCACGGCGAATCACACCAATCGCAGCGAACAACATCACAAAGGCCACAATCATGAAGAAAGCACAAAGTGCAGCATTGATCTGGTTCGACATCGCTACCGTCTGCATTTCAGCCATGGTTTTCGCTGGCGCCAGGATTTCATTATTGGCAATTGCCGTGTTGAAACGGTCAGCTTGCGCAAGGAAACCGATCTTTGGATTTTCGTGGAAAATCTTCTGCCAGCCTGCTGTCATGGAAGTAATGAACAGGAACACTGTCGGAATAATTGTCACCCAGACATATTTCTGTTTTTTCATCTTGAACAGAATGACGGTACCGAGAATGAGTGCCATCGCAGCCAGAATCTGGTTACCGATACCAAACAGTGGCCATAAGCTGTTAATCCCGCCCAGTGGATCGACTACACCCTGATAGACGAAGAATCCCCAGCCTGCAACTGCAACCGCAGTACCCAACAGGTTTCCGAAGAAGTTATGCGACTGTTTCACCGCAGGAATCACGATACCCACGGTATCCTGAACCATGAAACGACAGGCACGGGTACCAGCATCTACAGCAGTCAGGATAAACAATGCTTCAAACAGAATCGCAAAGTGATACCAGAATGCCATCATTTCACGACTGTTGAAAATTTCAGTGATGATATGTGCCATACCAATTGCAAAGGTAGGCGCACCACCAGTACGTGACAAAATCGAGTTTTCACCGACTTCTTGTGCCAGTAAGGTCAAGGCTTCAGGCGTTACCACAAAACCAAGGGTTCGTACTGCTTCTGCTGCACTTTCCGCTGTAGTACCGAGTAATGCGGCTGGCGAGTTAATGGCAAAGTAAATTCCTGGATCCAGAATTGCAGCACAGATCAAGGCCATGATCGCCACAAAAGATTCCATCAACATACCGCCGTAACCGATCATGCGGATATCGCGTTCATTGTTGACCAGTTTCGGTGTCGTCCCCGAAGATACCAAAGCATGGAAACCGGAAATCGCACCACAGGCAATGGTAATAAACAGGAATGGGAACATAGAACCTGCAAATACAGGACCAGTACCATCAACGAATTTGGTAATCGCTGGCAGTTTCATTTCAGGCATGGCAAACAGGATACCCACGGCCAGACCTGCAATCACGCCAATTTTCAGGAAGGTCGACAGATAATCACGTGGGGCAAGCAATAGCCAGACTGGCAGTACCGATGCAATGAATCCATAAATGATCAGCGCCCACGTCAACTCAGTTCCAGAAAGCGTAAAGAATGGGCCCCAATATGGATGTTGTGCGATGTTTTCGCCGTAGATAATGCCCAGCATCATCAGGACAAAACCAATAATCGAGACTTCAGCAATTTTACCTGGTCGGATAAAACGCATGTAGATGCCCATAAAGATCGCAATCGGAATGGTCGCTGCGATACTGAATACACCCCAAGGACTGTTGGTCAGCGCTTTTACCACTACCAGTGCCAGTACCGCTAGAATGATAATCATCACACCTAAGGCACCGAGCATGACCACAATCCCGGCAAAAGTACCCAGTTCCTGCTTGGCCATTTCACCGAGTGATCGACCGTCACGACGGGTGGAAATAAACAGCACCAGGAAATCCTGGACTGCACCGGCAAGCACCACGCCGACCAGTAGCCAGATCGTGCCCGGCAGATAACCCATCTGCGCTGCCAGGATTGGACCGACTAAAGGACCTGCACCGGCAATTGCTGCAAAGTGATGGCCAAACAGAACGCTTTTATTGGTCGGCACATAGTCCAGACCATCGGCCAGACGATGCGCAGGCGTTAAACGGCGTTCATCCAGCTCAAATACTTTATTGGCAATAAATAAACTGTAAAAACGGTAAGCAATGCTATAGACGCAGGCGGCGGCAAGTACCAGCCAGACTGCATTGACATGCTCACCCCGACTCAGTGCCAGCACTCCAAAGGAGACTGCACCCACAATGGCTACCAAAAGCCAAATCATTTTCGAAGTCAGCGTGGACTTCTTTTGTAAAGTTTCCATTCAATCCCTCATATTGTGATGCATACAAATCAGCGTGATTGTTGTTGTTCGAGGTACTGCTGTTTTCCCTTGCGACTTTACGCCTGTTCTTTTGCTTTTCCTCTAAGACTTTGGCATAAAAAAAGGGATGATTTAAATCATCCCTCTCGATAATAGTCTATTTTCAAACCATTATGCACGTTCTAAATAGTCACCAGTACGGGTATCTACACGAACGCTTTCTTCTTGCTGTACGAATAATGGAACACGTACTACAGCACCTGTTTCAAGTTTCGCCGGCTTACCACCACCGCCAGAAGTATCACCACGAACACCTGGATCAGTTTCAACGATTTTCAATACCACGAAGTTTGGTGGGCTCACACTAAGAGGCACGCCATTCCACAACATGATGGTACATTTTTCGTTAGAATCGTCTTTTAACCATTTTGCAGCATCGCTCATTGCTGTTTTATCAGCTGCGATCTGTTCAAAGGTAACAGGATCCATGAAGTTCCACATTTCGCCATCGTTGTACAAGTATTCCATTTCTACTTCAACGATATCAGCAGCTTCTAGTGAGTCACCAGACTTAAATGTTTTTTCTAACACTTTGCCTGATTTAAGGTTACGTAATTTTACGCGGTTAAAAGCTTGGCCTTTACCTGGTTTTACGTATTCATTTTCCATGATTGAACATGGGTTGCCATCAAGCATAACCTTAAGGCCTGACTTGAAATCATTCGTAGAATAATAGGCCATGACTGGCGCACTCCAAACTTACTAACTTTAATCTATAGATGCTATGGGCTGTTGCGATGTCATTTAGCAAGTCTGACACGAACATGATTTGCCACATGCACATTCATTTGATGTTGCGTATTCTAAATGAGCAATACGTCTTGCCGCAATGAAAAAATCCGCTTTTACCTGCTCAGGCTGTCTAAGTTACAATCAGACATGAAAATCCTTTGTTTATTCATGTCTTGCTCAACGTTAGACTGTCATCAGCTTATCATGAAGATCAGCATATCTGAATCGCACCCCATATTAGAGCACAGCGAGTCATTCTGCTTTCTTACAAACTGTTAAACTGTGTCCATCAGGATGTGTCCTCCCACTTAATATTGTTAATCTTCCAGCATGACGAACTATCTATATCAAGAACAAAACTGGCAATCACAACTCAGCGACCTGATCACTGATCCACACGAACTGCTTGAAGTACTGCAGCTTGCACCGGAGCAACTGCTCTCAGGTGCCATCTTGGCTTCCAAGCAGTTTAAATTACGCGTACCACGTGCTTTTGTGAGCAAAATGCAAGCCGGAAACCCTTTAGACCCCCTGCTTTTACAAGTGCTGCCCCATCATCTGGAACTGGAAGAGCATCCGGGATTTGTCACTGATCCCTTGGGCGAAGAACAGGCCAATCAGCAACCTGGCGTACTGCACAAATATAAATCCCGTTTCCTGCTGACACTGACTGGTGCCTGTGCTGTCCATTGCCGTTATTGTTTCCGCCGGCATTTTCCCTATCAGGAAAATCTGCCTAAAAATGAAGACTGGATAAATATCAAGCAATATCTGGAAAGCCAACCCGATATTAATGAAGTGATTTTGAGTGGTGGTGACCCACTGACCTTATCGAACCGAAAATTAAAAACCTGGATTGAACGACTGGAATCAGTACCACATCTCAAATTCTTAAGAATACATTCACGAGTTCCTATTGTGATCCCCAACCGAGTCGACGAAGAGTTACTTAGCATGTTAAAAAACAGTAGGCTACGTATTATTCTGGTGGTACACTCAAACCATGCATCGGAGTTGGACGACTTCACTTGCACGCGTTTAAACCAGCTGGTTCAACACCAGATTACTGTATTGAATCAGGCGGTTTTATTAAATGGGGTTAATAATTCTGCTCAGGTTTTAGTAGATTTAAGCTATCGCTTGTTCGATGCTGGGGTCATGCCTTATTATTTACATGTACTTGATAAAGTAAAAGGTGCCCATCATTTTGATTTGGCATCTGACCATATTAATGAGATTTATACAGAAGTTTTAGCGAGCCTACCGGGGTATCTGGTTCCTAAACTGGTTCGAGAAATAGCGGGCGAGAAGAATAAGACACCGCTTTTTGGGGTTTCAACATTTTTGAGTTAAATAATAAAGATGAGCACGCATACTTCAGACATTTTTCAGACACCGACTGAACTAAAACGAGAGCAGTTGAGCTTTTGCCCAACCACTGCCAAAGCTCTACAGGAATGGGTTGCAGGAATTTCAATTCTACAACTGGGGAATTCATCCAAATCCCTGTTTAATGCCCTATTGGAAGTTTCTGAGCTGAAATGTACAGAAACCCAGCGCTTTGACCTGATTCAGATTTTACATCCAACTCTTGAAAATGTTCTGACCAGCCTGGAAAAGCATTTCGTTAACCAAGGACTGATCACATCGGATCGTAATGACCAGATTATTGAGCTGGCCATGCTGCTGCGCAGTCATTTTGCCAAAATTTATATCGATATCGTTAAGCGCTGCAATCATCAGCTGACGCATCAGAAGTTTTCGCTGTTCTCTCTGGGTAAAAAGAAAAGCATTCAAACTGCCCGGATGGTCTCGATTTATTATGCACTGCAGCAACTTACACTTCTGTTATATCAACAGCATATGCTTTATAGCACGCCAGGACTGGGACAATGGCTGGCCGCTCACCAACTGCTTGAATATGCCATAGATAATAATTTCTATCAAACCAATATCAATCAGGTATTGGGCACCCAGCATGAGATCCAGAATATTGCACATGCCTATTCACAACTGATTTTACTGGATATTTTCAATACTCATCAAATCCGGCCTGCAGAAATCCAAGGGCTGTATTTGTGTAGTTTTGACTGGGCCAAACTGGTACAGATCCTGCCAAAGGAAACCACATTATCCCGTTATGTGGTTGATGCCAGCAAAGACCATCCGCCGATCTTTAATTCCCATCAGGAAGCCCAATTTCAGCCAAGCTTCTATATTTCCACCCAAAATCTGATGGATCATTTAACCGGCACCCAAAGCAAAAATGCCCAGTATCTGTCACGTAATGAAAAACTGTTTCTGACCCCTGCTCTGCATTTTCATATCTATAATCTGCTTTCCAATAATGTCGAGCGCCGTCATGAACGTTATGAGTATTCAGCCCAGATCAACATCTGCTTTGGCTTAACGGTAGCGCATTTTTACCTGTCTAAAGGCAAAAATTTTAACGAAACACTCGAACTTGGTGCCAATTACAATTTCCAGAGCGAAAGTAGTTTTGTCAGTTCGTTGGAAAATTCCATTCCAAGTGGTTTTAGCAGTATTAAGGCGCTCGATCGTGAAACCAAACAGATCCATAGTGCTGAAGTTCTGGATATTAGTGTCAATGGTTACCGGATTAAATGGACCGACGTTACCCCTGCCAACCTGAAAACCGGTGAATTCATCCTGGTTCAGGAAAAAACCCAGAGCCAGTGGCGTGGCGGTGTGATTCGCTGGATCAAGCAGTCAACAGATAAGAGCCTGGAAATTGGCCTGGAAATTCTGGCACAAGAGCTCTTCCCTTGTGCTGCCTATACCCGTACCGAACGCCATCATGTCAATTATCAACCGGCACTCCTGGTGAAAATGACGCAACTAGATGAGGTTTCGACTAGTCTTATTGTTTCTGGCTCACAGATGTTTAGGGAAAAACAAACCATTCATTTACGTCTCGGTCAGGAAGAAGTCAAAATCTATCTGACCAAAGCACAACTGATTACACAAAGTTTCATCCGTTTCGATTATGAATTACTCAATGATCAGGAAGAAGAAAGGATCGAAAACTTTATCGATCAGCATATGAATGAAAGCAGAAATCATGATTTATGGGAAGCATTGAAGTGAGAAATCCATTATTGTCTAAAAAGTTAAAACGTACTGAAACACGTTTACTCATTATTGATGATAATCAAATTAGATATAACCAAATCTGTGATCTTCTGACGAATAATGATTATCAGGTCAATGCTGTTCTGCTAGATGACCTGAAATCTTTTGAAAAGCAGTTAAATTTCAACTGGGATCTGATTATTTTTGGCCGTGCATATGACCTTAAATATGAACAGGCCTTAAGTCTGGTGCGTCTTTCGCAGCAACCCAATCTGCCGATGATTTTGCTTAAACCAGATGATTACCGCGCTGAACAATATGCACAATATATCCATAAAGGGATCTATGACATTCTCAATTTCGATTACCTGGAACGCTTTTATGTGGGACTGGTTCGAGCATTGTCATTCAGCCGTTTATCGCAGACCCAGCAATATTTAATGAATGAACTGGAAACGGCACAGATTCAGGCACAATCTTTAGTAGATGACAGCAACCGGGCTGTCGCAACCATTCAGGAAGGGATTCATATTCAAGCCAATGCAGACTACCTGAAACTGTTTGGCCTGCAAAATGAAGATGAAATTATTGGGTTACCACTTCTGGATCTTCTTCAGCCTTCAGACTTAAATGATTTCAAAACACGTTTCAAAAAGATTTCTCAAGGTCAGTTTGATTTAGGTCGGGTCGAAATCCAATCCCTTAATCCCCAGGTATCAGCATCGGGTCCTTTAAAACTGGAATTCTTGCCCTCAACCTCTGAAGAAGATGCAGTGCAAATTAGCATTGATACCCAGTCGCAAGCCGTTACTACCGAGAAGACTGCAGGAAAACCAAGCACTTTCCAGTTACTTAAGCGCGAACTGAACAAGCAGTCTGCACCTGCTAATGCCTTGGTCACTTTCTCCTTCGGTGCTTATGACCCAGAACTTCTGCAATCCGACTGGACTACTTTTAGTGGGTACTTTAATACAGTCAAAGAGTTCCTCATGGAGCAGACCCGACTTCCACTATTTAAACTCGAATATGACGTCATTGTTGGTCTGTTCCAGGCAGATTCTAAAGCAATTCTTGAATCCAAACTGATCAGTTTAAATGCCTTAAGCAAGCCACAACTTATTACAGTAGGACAAAAGTCATTCCCTCTGAATTTACGCTTGGGCTATGTCATGCTTGAACAGGGATTGCAGGATGAAATACATTGCAATACATTGATTGCACAAGCATTCTCTACTCCATTACCTCAAGCAGAAGTGGCGTCTGAATTTAAACTCGACATTCCATCTTCATCGAGCAGTCCAAGCTCTTTAAATATGCCGAGTATAGACTTCAGTGTTGCTGACAAACCAGTTGCCAGCCCAACAGTTGCGACGATCAGTCCAGCAGTCACCTCTCTTCCGAGCACCACACCTTCTATTTTAAAAACTTTAAGTGAATGTCTGGAACGTGGTGAAATTCATCTGAAATATCAACAGCTTTATGATAAAGAAGATACTGATCTGTACACGTATGAAGTGACCAGCGGCTTTATCTTTGAAAATAAATGGCAGGATATTTCCAATCTTGTAGAACTTCGTGAAGATGATGAGCTGTCCATTAAACTGGACCGCTGGATTCTGGTAGAATCCAGTAAGCAGCTACATAACTTTATTGTTCAGTATCCAGATGCCCGTTTAATCGTGAACTTAAACCGTGCTGTACTGTTTAAAGACCGTACTTTCCCTGAATTTATTTCCAAACTGATTACGATCATCCGCAGTAAGCAGCAGCATCCGCTCACCCTACAGTTTTCTGAAGAAGATATCTTGATGAACCAGCAGGATGCCCAGAAATACCTGAGAAATTTACGCGAGCATGGTGCACGAATTTCACTGCGTGACTTTGGTCATTCTATGTACAGCGAGACTTTATTGCGCGAGTTCGATATCAATGCCCTGTCCTTGCACACCGAATTGACCCAGATGCTCAACAGTGACACCGGTATTGAGCAATTGCAAGAAAAAATCACCGGCTATAATGATATTAAGCCAGTTAATATTGTGATTCGTGAACTAAATGACATGACCTTGTTTGCCAATGCCTGGAATGTAGATGCCCGCTTTATTGAGGGTAATTATTTCCAGAAAAAACTGGATCATTTAATAGATGTACAAGAGCATTAACAACTTCTACACAGCTGAAATTCAGAAAATAAGCTTATAGTTTTCTGAATTTCAGGCACAAAAAAACGGGCTTCAAGCCCGTTTTTTTCATTTTGGGTATTAACGTTTAACAGAACGTGACATACCAGCAAAACGTTGTTTGAACTTGTCGATACGACCGCCAGTGTCAACATTCTTTTGCTTACCAGTATAGAATGGGTGGCAAGCTGAACATACGTCTAGATAAAGAGTTTCTTTACCAAGAGCTGAACGAGTTTCGATTACGTTACCACATGAACAAGTAGCAACTAAAGTATCATATTTTGGGTGAATATCGGCGCGCATCGTCGATTACTCCATTAGGTTCAAGAAGGTTTAGCTGTCATCGCTATTGATCACTCTCAACTGAGGAAGCAGAAACAATGTTCATGCAGATCAACACCACAACAGACCATTCTTTTGGCCCACCGAGACGGATACCGTCAGAGCTAAGCACAACAAGTGGGCATTATTATACGTGAAACGAATGCAATATGCGAATTATTCTTCTATTTCTGCTGCTAACTCTGATTCATCTTCTTTGGCCCACAGATTAGCAATAATTCCGCACACCATCAGCTGAATCTGATGGAAAATCATGATCGGCAAAACAATCATACCTAATGGCTGACCAATAAATAAAATTTGCGCCATCGGCACTCCACTGGCCAGGGTTTTTTTAGAACCACAAAAGAATGCCGTTTTCTGGTCAGCGCGGCTAAAGCCCAGCCAGCGCGGAATATAAAGTGATAACAGCATTACAATGGTAAGCAATACCGAGCAGGCCAGTAATAGCAATAACAGGGTACCCAGGCTAACCTCATTCCAGAGTCCGGCCACTACAGCACTGCTGAAAGCCCCATAAACCACCAAAAGAATCGAGCCTTGATCGAAAATCTTGACGATTTGTGGCACCTTCATCATGTAAGGATAAATCCAGGGACGCAACACCTGCCCAAGAACAAACGGCACCAGTAGTAGCAATGTAATCTGGATAATCGAGGTGGTCGGGTCAAAATCATGTTCAGATTGACCAAGAATAAAAAATGCCACCAGGACCGGAGTAATAAACATTCCAATAAGATTGGAAAAAGAGGCACTACACACAGCCCCGGCAACGTTACCATGTGCCACTGAGGTAAAGGCGATAGAAGACTGCACCGTAGAGGGCAAGAAACACATAAACAGGAAGCCCCAATACAGCTCCTGCCCGAGCATCGGCAATAAAATTGGCTTGGCCAAAAGTCCTAAGATTGGAAACATGACGAAAGTCAGTGCAAACACTAAAGTATGTAATCTCCAGTGCATAATGCCTTCTACAACTGCCTCGCGAGATAATTTGGCACCATGCAAAAAAAACAGGATGGCAATGGCTCCCGTTGTTACCCAGCCAAAGACTCCAGCCGCCTGCCCTGAAACGGGCAATACACTGGCCAGCAAGACCATCACAAATAACAGTATCGTAAAACGATCCAATGCCAAGAATTTAAGCATATCCCTTTAATCCCTCAAATTTTAGATTTTATTGTTTGATATAAAAATGCCCGGCTATCTTAACAGATGCCGGGCTGATACTACGCATTCAGCTTGATGTAATATATTCATCTATACATGAATATATTTCACTACACCACGCTTAGTTGTTACGTGCATCCTGATCCTGCTGGATCAGCTCGATTTTATAACCGTCTGGATCTTCTACAAATGCAATCACAGTCACGCCACCTTTCATCGGACCGGCTTCACGCACGACGTTACCGCCACGCGCTTTAATTTCTTCACATGCCTTGTAAGCATCATCAACTGCTATCGCAATATGACCATAGCCATTGCCCAGCTCATAATGGTCTGTATCCCAGTTATGCGTCAGCTCTAGCACGGTATGATTTTCTTCATCGCCATAACCGACAAAAGCCAGGGTAAAACGACCTTCTTCGTAATCACGCTTACGAAGCAGAGTCATGCCAAGTACTTCAGTATAGAACTTGAGAGACTGTTCTAAATTGCCTACACGTAACATGGTATGCAGCATGCGCATATTAATCATCCTTTTGTACAGATTGTTGTTGGTGTTCACCGAGCAATTTTGCAACCCAGACTACCAGAATCAGAATGGGGATCCCGATTAGAGTAGTCATTAGGAAGAAGTTCGGATAACCGATATGGGTGACTATAGTACCCGAATATCCGCCTAAAATCTTAGGCGTCAGGGTCATGAGAGAGCTAAAAATCGCATATTGAACGGCGGTAAATGAGACACTGGTCAAGCTCGATAAGAACGCAATAAATGCAGCACCTGCAAGCCCGGCGGCCAGGTTATCGACAATAATGGCAAAATAAAGCCACTTGTCGCTATAAGGTTTAATTACCTTACCACTGACCTCGACTGTATCTGAACTGTTGTTATCTACCACTGCTAAAGGTTGGATATCAATATCCAGATTCGGGGTATGGGTCAACTGTTCATTGACCTGATAAACATGGGTTGTTTGTTGCAGTGCCTGACCATCTTGCATCAAGACTGCACTGATAATATGTGCGGGTGACTGGATCAGTTGCTGTGCTGGAATCGCGGCAGTAAATATGCCCTCACTTTCCAGTTTCGCATCAATATTCTGGTCGTTAATCTGCAACACGATCTTTTGATTTTCTGGCAGTGCTTTACCGACATACTGGCCACGCACCACAATGGTCTTGTCCTGTTCAGCAGCTGTAAGCGTATTATCACTCGTAATCGGCAGGATCTGTAACTGGGTGCTGCCCGGTTTTTCAGTTAAATACGGCATACTGACTTGTACCGGGGCCTGATCAGTAACATCTCCATCCAGATAAGCAGCCGATACTTGTAACTGCTTGCTTTGCGCCAGCACGGCACTCGGTAGCTCCAGCTTCCAGTAACCAACTTCATCTGTATCTGCCTGATAAACCTGATTAGCCACCCTAACTTCAACAGCGGCCAGTTGTTCACCTGACTTGACCAGCCCAATAAAAATGAGATTGGTCAAACAGGCCAGTAGAGCACCGACAAACATCAGTTTCATGATATTCATTTTCTGGGCCAGCAACCCACCCAGAAATCCGCCGATCAAAGAGAAAATAACGCCATAAACTTTGACCGCCTCAGCAATTTGCTCTTTACTGAAATTCAGGTCCTGATAAAAGACATTGGAAATCACCCCGGCAATAATATCGGAAACCCGATAAAAACCAATCAGCAATAACAGCACCAAAGCCAGCTTCAAACCATACCGTTTAAAGAAATCGGCAACCGGATCAACCCAGGTTTCATAGGCCATCTGCTTGTTGACTGCACCCATTTTTACCAGGCTGGTGCCAACGGCAAAGGCTACTGCACCCGAGCCAATAAAACGTAAAGCTTCAAAACAGAACAAGGCAAAGGTATCTTGAATGGCAAACTGTTCCGTGACGCTGGCCACCAGATTGCCCGAATAGACATAGCTCAGTACAAAACTGATGACCGCAACAAAAAACACTGCGACCAGACGAAAATAGTCACTGCGTACATAGTGCTTGCGTACCCGGTTAACCTGTGGTTCCCGGATGGACAGTGTGGTGACAATACCCACCATCATGACCGCAGCCATCGCCATATAGGTCCATTTCCAGGCATCATAAATATAGTTGCCTTTCGCCGTACCCAGATAGGCAGCCAAAAATAATGCCCCGGCACCTGCAACAATCATCCCGATCCGGTAACCGGCATTATAGGTGGCAGCCAGCACAGTCTGCATCTGGGTTTCTGCCAGCTCGATCCGGTAAGCATCAATCACAATATCCTGCGTTGCTGCGGAAAAGCCGAGCAGCACTGCCCCCAGTGCCATTTGCTGTAAATGGGTCGTTCCTAGCGCAGGATCAGAAAATGCCATAATCAGAATGGCACAGACAATCAGAATCTGGGCGATCAGCAACCAGGCACGACGGCGTCCCAGGGCCTTGGTCAAAAAGGGCACTGGCAGTTCATCAATGAGCGGAGCCCAGACAAATTTAAAAGAGTAGCCCAATGCCGCCCAGCTAAAGAAAGTTACAGCACTTTTGCTGATTCCGGCCTCACCTAACCATAAAGACAGACTGGAAAAAATCAGAAGAATCGGCACACCAGCCGAAAATCCCAAGAACAGCATAATCAAGGCACGTCGATCTAAAAATGCTGTAAATGCGGATTTCCAACCCGTCGTTTGTGTTGTCATTGCTTTATTATTTTCCGCAGAAAAACCAATTGCTGCTATTCAATCCTGTAATAGCGTATCTTTCAACAAGATTTATATATTTATCACATTTCCGGTTTTTATTTTCTGGGAAAAGCGACATGTTGGCTTGAATTTTTCAAGTAAATCTGTATACCTTAACTCTCATCAACGTAATATTTCGTTTTGGATTTTCAACAGTGACCCAGAGACTCGATCAAATTAATTCTTCTATCGCCAGCAACAATACGACAACACCAGAAAATATCCGCTCAGATTTACTCATCTCGGCATTTGAACAAAGTGAAATTCAAAACACCCTTGAGCATACCCGCTTAAAATCAATACAACTGACGCATATTCCTAATCTAGAAAAAATTCCTGCGTCTACCAAAAGGATCAAGCCCCTGAATAATTTTCTGGGCCAAGATCGTGCACGTGCTTCAGTCGAGGCCGGGATTGCCCTGCCTTATTCCGGTTATAACATTTTTGCCGTCGGTACAGCAGGTCTCGGTAAACGCACTATGGTGAAGCGTTTGCTACAGCAGCATGCCAAAACCATGGATACTCCTAACGACTGGGTCTACGTCAATAACTTTCAGAACCAGCGTCAGCCGCTTGCACTGGAACTGCCTCCTGGGCAGGCACCAAAATTTCAGGCGATGTTAAATCAAAGCTGGCAAACCATCCTGAAACAGCTTGAGCGCCGTTTTACTGCTGAAAGCTATCACAACCGCATTGAAATGATTCGCCAGGAAACCGGGGATGAACAACAACAGGCACTGATTGAACTCACCAAAGAAGGTGCAGAACTGGATCTGAAGCTGATCTCGCGACACGATGAGCACTGTTTTGTACCTGTGCATTTGATCGATGACAAATTGCAGGAAATGTCTCAGGAAGATCTAAACGCATTAAGCAACAAAGATCGTGCCGAACTCGCTTCCAACATGCGCTATATGGATAAAAAGCTGGAACGTCTAGGGCTACATCTGGGTGATCTGGAAGATGATGCACGCGATCGCGTACAGGTGCTAAATCGTGATATTGCCAAGCAGGTGGTTCTGCCACGAGTAGAACAGATTCTGGCAAAATTCAAACATGTGGAAGGTCTGGAAAACTACCTGAAATATTATGCTGAAGATATTATTAACAATGTCGAAATTGTGCTGGAACAGGAAGAAGACGATTTCACTCCGGCACTGTTCAGTCGCGTTCCGGCACGTTATCAGGCCAATGTGATTATCACACATAAGCCGAACAGTGGTGCGCCGGTGATCTTTGAAGATTTTCCAACCCATTACAACTTGCTGGGTCATGTAGAACAGCTGACCCAAAATGGCACGATCACGACTGATTTTACCCTGATTCGTCCAGGCAGTTTACATAAGGCCAATGGCGGCTTCCTGATGCTGGAAGCAGAACAACTGCTGGAACAACCTTATGCATGGCAAGGTTTGAAACGCGCGCTTAAATCCGGGCATTTAAAACTGTCTTCACTTGAACATATGATCACGCTGACCGGCAGTATTTCGATCGAACCTGCATCGATTCCTTTAAATATCAAGGTGATCTTGCTGGCGGAGCCTGAAATTTATTATGAAATTTTAGAGCTTGAACCTGAACTGGGCAGCATCTTTAAAATCCGTGCTGACTTTACCGATACATTACAACGTAATGACGACAACGAGCAGGCCTATATGCAACTGATTGCCGACTATGTGCAATCCGATAAATTATTGCCTTTTGACCGTTCTGCTCTGGCCGCATTGCTTACAGATTCCAGCCGTCAAGCCGAAGATCAAAGTTCATTGTCATTACATGCCCTGACACTGGGTGATCTGATCCGTGAAGCACATCATCATGCTTTCAAGGCAGGTGACAAGATGGTTTCAGAAAAACACATCAATACCGCACTGGATCACCGCAAATATCGTCTCGGCTATTTACGTGAACTTTACTGGCAGGATCTGACCCGTGGTACCCAACTGATTGAAACCCGTGGCCATCGTCTGGGACAGATTAATGCCCTGTCGGTGATTCATTATGCTGATGTTGAATTTGGTCTGCCTTCACGTCTGACGGCTTCGGTGTATCAGGGTGGCGGTGATATTCTGGATATCGAACGCAGTGTAGAACTCGGTGGATCTCTGCATGCCAAAGGTGTGTTACTGATGGCGTCTTTCCTGAAAGCACATTTCGGTCGTGAACAGACCTTGCACTTCTCTGCCGCATTGGCCTTCGAGCAAAGTTATGGTCAGGTTGATGGTGACAGTGCCACAGTGGCAGAACTTTCAGCTCTACTTTCAGCCATCAGCCAGTTACCAATTGATCAGTCCTGGGCCATTACCGGGTCTATGAACCAACTAGGTCAAGTACAGCCAGTAGGTGGCGTGAATGCCAAAATTGAAGGTTTCTTCGATGCCTGCAAGTTACAAGGCCTGACCGGTAAACAAGGTGTAATTATTCCTCGACAAAATATGCAGCATCTGATGCTGCGTAAAGATGTCACCCTTGCCGTGGAAGAAGGTCAGTTCCATATTCATGCAATTGATACCATTGATCAGGCATTAGAAATCCTGATGGCTCGACCTGTGGGTACGCTGGATAAAAAAGGACGTTATAGCAAAAATTCAATCTATGCCGCAGTGATGGCACAGCTGGATTATTGGCAAGCGATTGAAGATGGTGCCGAACTGGTTGAAGTACCAAAGAAAAAGAAAAAAAAGAAGAAAAAAAAGCAAAAAGATAAAGCACCTGTACAAGAGGTCCAGGCCGATTCAGAGGTTCTCGCTGCTACCTTGGCCGCTGAATCAAAAGAACTTGAAAAGACTAAGGAACAGCCAGAAGACTGATTCTGTTCTGCTTGCATTTCTCACTCATAAAAAAAGCGCTTCTGATATGAAGCGCTTTTTTTATTTCTTGGACTTAATTTAAATCTAAATTAAGCTTCAGGTGCCGGGCTGTACTGTTCAACTAAAGGCTTTAACTCACCTTTCTGGAACATGTCGAGCATGATATCACTACCACCGATCAATTCACCATTGATCCAAAGCTGTGGAAACGTCGGCCAGTTGGCGATTTGCGGTAACATCGCACGAATGTCCGGGTTTTCCAGAATGTTTACATAAGCAAACGGACGACCAATCTGACTGAGTGCTTCTACTGCACGAGCAGAAAAACCACATTGTGGAAATTGCGGTGTGCCTTTCATGTAAAGAAGTACTGCATGTTTTGCAATTTGGTCACGAATTAACGCTTCGGTATCGCGTGCTTGTTCAGTCATTGATAAATCCTCAACTCATCTGTCTCGCATTATACCCAAATCCAAGCAAAACAGTATGTCTAAAGCAATATTTCCAATTTTATTTACAATTGCCCTTTAAATCTGAGCGAGTTTTTGCTTATATAAGTTTTTCTTTCCACCTAACAGTTAAGAGTTAGTCATGAATAATATTACCCTCGCACCGGTACAACCTGATCAACCGTCTCACTTGATGCCCGTTTTTGGCCGTCAACCGATCAGCTTTGTCCGAGGACGGGGTGCATATCTTTATACTGAAGATGGTACAGAGTATTTTGATGCCTTAACCGGAATTGCAGTATGTGGTTTAGGTCATGCGCATCCTGTGCTTGCCGAAGCGATTGCCGACCAGGCAGCGACCCTAATTCATACCAGTAACCTGTTTGAAGTGCCTTGGCAAACCGCCGCTGCACAAAAACTGGCTGAAGTAGCGGGGATGGAAGAAATATTTTTCTCGAACAGCGGTGCAGAATCCAATGAAGGTGCAATCAAGATTGCGCGTAAATTTGGTCATATGCAAGGTATCGCTTCTCCAAAAATTATTGTAGCGGATCGTTCTTTCCATGGCCGTACTCTAGCCACCCTGTCTGCCACAGGTAATAAAAAAGTTCAGGATGGCTTTGGTCCGCTAGTTGAAGGTTTTATTCGTGTACCTTTTGGTGATATCGAAGCGATTGAAGAAGCTGCAATCAACCATCCGGATATCGTAGCCATTTTGATTGAACCGATTCAGGGCGAAGGCGGTGTTAATACCGCACCTCAAGGTTTCAGCTATCTGGAAGAGATTCGTCACATCTGTAACCAGCACAACTGGCTAATGATGCTGGACGAAGTTCAAACCGGTAATGGTCGTACCGGTAAATACTTTGCTTATCAGCATACCAATATTGTTCCGGATGTACTTACCACTGCTAAAGGCTTAGGTAACGGTTTCCCGATTGGTGCAGTCATGACCCAAGGTCGTGGTGTTGGTGTACTAACTGCAGGAAATCACGGTTCAACTTATAGCGGTACAGCACTGGGTTCGCGTGTGGTCTATACCATTATCGACATCATGCAAAAAGAAAATATCGTGGCCAATGCTGCTGAAAAAGGTGCCTATATTGTTGAGCAATTGCGTAGCCAGCTTGCAGATCACCAAGTAACTGTACGCGGTTTTGGTCTGATGATCGGGATTGAATTGCCTAAAGACTGTGGAGACCTAGTTAATATTGCACGCGATGAATACAAGATGATTATCAATGTCACCGCAGGCAATGTCGTTCGCCTGTTGCCTACCCTGAACATTACCCAAGAACAGGCGGATCAGCTGATTGAACGTCTGGTCACAATGATTAAAGCTTATTTGGCTTAATACACCAGCCTGAAATTAAAAAAGCCGCTTTAAAGCGGCTTTTTTATTATTCTGCATTCTATGAGGCATTTTGTAACATACGTCCACCAGAAATCTGGCCAAAATATTGTTTCAAGGTTTCAAGGCAACGAAGAATTTTTGTAGGTTGTTGTTCACGTTTCGGCATGACTGCATAAAGGGTAATCTGAGGAAGTCTCCATTCAGGCAAAACTTCAACCAAGGTACCATTCAGCAAGTCTTTCTTAGCATCAAGATATAGAATTTTAGCAATACCATTCCCCTGCAAGCACATTGCTTTTGCGACCAGACCATTATTGGTACTGAAACGGGATTTCAATTCAAACTCTGCTTTTTCCGCGGTATTGACATGCTGAAAATGGAAATACTGGTGGTTTTTGATATGCGTTAAAGGCATCACGTCATGATTTTGCAGATCCTCAGGTCGTGAAATAATCGTACTCTGATTAATATAACTTGGTGCAGCCACCAGAATCTGCTCAATCTGCATCAATGGCACAACCTCAAGGTTATGCTCATCGATTTTTTGTTCGAATCTCAGGGCGATATCAATACGTCCTTCTAACAAATCAACCTCATGATTGTTTGTTTCCAGATGTACTGCCAGGCTACGATGTGCGGATATCCAGTGAGAAAGTGCAGGAATCACATGATTTGCACACAGTTCTGGTAAAGATACAATGCGCAGTTCACCCACAAGATCATCACGTAACTCATTGATCCGGACTTTACCACGTTCAGCAGCAGATAACATTTCTTGACAGCTATGAAAAAAAGCTTGTCCCGCTTCGGTCAGACTTAATTTTCTCGTCGAACGATTTAAAAGTATGACTTCCATATCTTGTTCTAATGAGCGAATCTGTTGACTAACGGCGCTGGTCGTAATTCCTAATTCACGGGCAGCACCGCTAAACGAGTTTTTCTCCACAACACAAGCAAAGACACCCATTGCTCGAAGCTGATCTAACATAAATTTCCCTCTAAACTTATGAGGCGCTCCATCATTTGATAAAAGCAACTTATTGTATTATACGGTGAAATTTTCAGTTTGCATTATTTTTTTAATTGTTTGGCAGCACTGTAGCTGGATTAATAGGTTTGCCGTCTAAGCGCACCTGAAACTCAAGCATGTTCCGGGTGGTCCCTGTCGATCCCATTTCTGCAATTTTTTGACCTGCAGTTACATTTTGACCGCTTTTCACATTCATTTTACTATTATGTGCATAAGCTGTGATATAGCCATTGACATGCTTGATCAAAACCAGATTACCATACTCTTTCAGGCCGTCTGCAGCATAAACCACCTGCCCGTCTGCTGCTGCAAATACCGGATCACCGACATTGCCAGCATAGCGAATGCCCTTGATATTAGACGCCAGATTATACGGTTGTAGAATCGCCCCATTAGACGGTTTTACCCAACGCAGGCCTGCTGCGGTAGATACAGGTGTTACCGGCGTAGCTGTACTGACACGTGGTGTCGTCTGTACTGTCGTTGCGGGCGCGACTGGTGCTGGTGCAGGCACTGCAATTGTTTGGCGCTGGATTGGCGCTGCCTGTGTCACTGCCTGTGTACTAGTACTACGGCGTGCAGTATTATTTTTCAGACGAATCGACTGTCCCACATAAATCCGGTAAGGTGCACTGATGTCATTCATCTCGGCAACACTGATATAGTTCAACCCATAACGTGCTGCAATACCACTCAATGTATCTCCTGAACGCACCGTATAGAAATCAGGAGCCGTTGCATAGCGTGTCGCATTATTCACCTGAGGTTTGGTGGCACAACCGGTAATTATTCCTGTAGAAATAACAACAGTCGATAAAACCAGGGTTTTAATCAGGGCGGCAGGTGAAGCTACGACACATTTCGGTAACACCAAGAACATTATCTTCCTCTCTAATGCTATACGGTTGCAAAATTTCGTTAAGATTAGCAAAGTTTTACGGCAATATACTTGTAATCGCGAGTTTTTCACAAAGTTATAACACTAAGGATGCATTTTCTGCTAATTGTGTTTGCAAATTCCGCAAACTCTCATAATTGGTGGCATCCATCTGGATGGGGGTAATACTGACATAGCCATTGGCTACTGCAGAGAAGTCTGAATCAATCTCGCTATATCCTGGTTTAGGTTCTGCGACTGCTTCTCCGGAGAGTCCAATCCAGTACACTTGGCGACCGCGCGGATCCACATGATTCATCACCGGTTTAGACTGACGGCGACGACTTTGATAAGTGACCTTTTCGCCCTGTAATTCAGCCACATCTGGAATATTAATATTAAAAATATGACGCTCAGGCAAAACAGGCAAACCGCGAGCAATAAAATCATGTACCCATTCGGCGGCCAGCTGATAATCCTGCGTATATTGATAGCTGCGTACATTCGGCCCACTCAATGATACGGCAATCGCAGGGTTTTTACTTAAACGGCCTTCAAAAGCTGCACCGACCGTACCAGAGTACAATACATCATCGCCCAGATTCGCACCGCTATTAATTCCACTGACCACCAGGTCAAACTCAAAATCAAACAGGCCGTTCATTGCCAAGTAGACACAATCTGCCGGTGTGCCATTGACAGCCCAGACATCTGGGGAAATCTGGATGGGGCGTAGAGGGCGATCCAGAGTTAAAGCACTGGAAAATCCGCTGCGTTCACTTTCGGGTGCCACAATAACTACCCGCCCCAGAGGTTTTAAAGCTTTTGCCAAAGCCTGAATACCGGGTGCCAATACACCGTCATCATTTGAAACTAAAATATTCACTGAAAAAATCTCGTTACTTTAAAAAATGACTAGTTAGGACAATTCATTGTATTAGTACAGGAATTATATATATTTATGGCTCGACATCCATCTTTATAATATGTGGCTCAAGATGATTAAAAAATTCCCTTTATTTGGTGCTTTAACTTTAAGCCTGACAGTATTCATTTCCCCTTCTGTCCTAGCGACCGATCTGACTGTTGAAGAAAACGATACCATCGTCAAAGAAGATATTGCCGCAGCACAGGTCATGACCGAAGTTTGCCCGGCCGTGATTGGTCAAAATGCAAAATTGGACAGTACGATTCAACAATTGATCCAGTCTTATCTTGCAGAATATTCAGATAAAGGCATGAGCTATACCAAGTTGCAGGCTGACAGCGAATATAAATCCTTGCTTGAAGAAGCGCGTCAGGGTGCCAAACAAACTGCAAAGGACGAGCAAAAAACGGTATGTGAAGAGGTCCTGGACTACCAAGGCTAAGTAATTTACTTTTGAGAAATAAGATGATGTGCACATCATCTTATTTTGCTTACAGATTTCTTCACATTTCTACAGCTTCGCTACATTTCCCCACTTTTCAATTGCAAAAATAAGTTTAAGCTAGGCAAATTATTGTTCTAAATCTTTTTTTTGAGTTTTTTAATGAAAAGTCCATTATTTCAGGCTTTGGCCTTCTGTACAGTTTCCGCAGCAACTTTTTTCGGAACTTCCGCCTTCGCAGCCGATGAAAATATTAATGTTACTCCAACCCAGAAAGTGACCAAAGAGGAACTGGCTGCAATTTATGTTCTTTCAGAAATCTGCCCAAGCGTGGTTAAAGACAAGTCACAATTCAATCAAGGCTATAATAAGCTGGTGACAGAATATATGCCGGGTCAAAGCAATCCGGTGGAACGCTTAAATCAGATGGCAAAACAGAAAGATTTCCGCAATATTCTGGCTGAAGCACAAGCGGATGCCAAAAAAGCTGGGAAACAAAAAAATCAGGTGATTTGTGACGAATTAACCACATATTAAAATTAAGCGATATTTGTACCGATTACTTACAATACTTTTGAAATTAGACTGGGTTTCCCATAGAAGTCAGCCTAGCTTTGTCCTAAAATGCTAGGCTCTTCGTGCTTACATCAAGATATTGGAACCCACTAGAAATGACCCAAAAAACTGCCCTTGCTGCATTATTATTAATTCCTAGTTTCAGCTTTGCAGCAACTGTCTTATCTGCACCACCAGAATTGAATAATAAATCTTATGTGCTGATGGACTTCGAAACAGGGCAAATTCTCGCATCTAAAAATGAAAATGAAAAATTAGCCCCTGCTTCCATGACCAAGATGATGACCAGTTACATCATCGAGCAGAAACTATTGAGCGGTGAGCTGACTGAAGACGAACAGGTCCGTATGAATGAATCTGCATGGTGCCGCGGTAGCAGTGCGGAATCATGTATGTATGTACCTTTAAACGGTACGGCAACTGCGCTGGAAATGCTGCGCGGAATTATTATCCAGTCTGGTAATGATGCCTCTAAAGCAATGGCCGAACATATTGCAGGGAACGAGGGTACCTTTGCACATATGATGAATCAGGAAGCCAAACGTATTGGCATGACCAATACCAGCTTTATCAATTCAACCGGTATGCCTGCTGAAGGACATTATTCGACTGCCAAAGATATGGCTACATTGGCACAGCACATCATCAAAGACAGTTCAAAGTATTATCCGATTTATGCGGAAAAAGAATTTACTTTTAATGGGATTAAGCAAGGTAATCGTAATGCACTGCTATATACTGACCCAAGTGTAGATGGTTTAAAAACCGGTCATACCAATGAAGCTGGTTATTGTTTGACAACTTCTTCAAAACGTGGCCCTACCCGATTAATTTCAGTAATTTTTGGTGCACCAACTATGCAGGAACGTGCGACTCAGACACGTGAGCTGCTTGCCTGGGGTTATGCCAACTTCGAAACCAAAAATGTTCAGCCTGCCAAACAGGTACTCGCCAAAGCCAAAGTCTGGTTCGGCAAAGAAGATGAAGTCCAGATTGGCCTGGCTGAGAACTTTAATGTGACCATGCCAAAAGGTCAGGCCAACGCAATAAAAACCCAACTGGTGGTACAGCCTAAACTGACTGCACCTTTACAGCCAGGTCAGATAGTAGGTAAATATGTAGCCACTCTAGATGGCAAAGTAATTGCTGAAAAACCACTGGTTGCACTACAGGCAGTTGAAGAAGCAGGCTTCTTTGCACGTATGCTGGATCATATCAAGCAATTCTTTAGCAACCTGTTCTAAGTATTAATTTATAAATACTGTTTCAGACTAAAGCCAAAGCATACATTCCTGGAATGTATGCTTTTTTATTTTATAATGATCATAAATTTTCAGGGTAGTACTGACATGAGCCAAAATATTCGTTCTTATCTGAATACCACTCCGCAAGTGGCAGATTCCTGTTATATTGATCCCATGGCCGTAGTCGTGGGTGATGTAATTTTGGCTGAAAACGTCTCAGTCTGGCCTTTTGCCGTGATTCGTGGAGATGTTAACCATATCCATATTGGCAGAAATTCTAATATACAGGATCATGCCATGCTGCATGTTAGCCATAAGAAAGCCGACCAACCGGAAGGTTCACCCCTGGTTATTGGGGAAAATGTGACAATTGGTCATCACGTAACGCTGCATGGCTGTACCATTGGCAACCGTGTTCTGATCGGGATTAATAGTATTATTCTGGATAATGTGGTAATTCCGGATGATGTCATGATTGGTGCAGGAACTTTAGTACCACCGAATAAAGTTTTGGAAAGCGGCTGGCTCTATGTGGGGAGTCCTGCAAAAAAATTAAGACCTTTAACTGAAAAAGAAATAGCATTCTTGCCCTATTCAGCACAAAATTATGTAAAAGTTTCCCGAAACTATCTTGGATAAATAAAAATATTTATATCTCAATATATTATTTTAATCCTATTAGTTTAATGCTTGTTTAAAAACAAGCATGACTGGAGAATTAAAATATTTATTGCGGTCTATTGTTTCAAAATTAAACCAGCGACAGATGAAGCTTTCGTGCAAGCATGGAAAACACGTACAGAAGGGATTCATCTGGTTCTAGGTTCTTTAGGCTATCGCCTCCACAAAAACAAAAAGACCGGTGATTATATGGGTTATGCTCAATGGCCAAGCAAAACACAGTGGGAAAATGCCGGCTTTAACTATCTCAATTCACAAGAATATTTAAGTATAAGAAATCAGGGGAAGTAATGCGTGAAACCGTTATTTCAAGTATATTAGAATTAATCTCGGCATCATCCAAAATCAAATTCTTAAAATTTACTTGAAATATACCATTTCTCAAAATTGTAATATTAATTTTCAAACAATTTAATAAATTAATATTAATATTATATCTATTAAATACTTACTATGATTAAATTAATTTTATATAAAATTAGATACACATTATTAATATACATCCTATCAAGTATCAGTTAATTTCACCAAATAAGATTATAATTAAATATTATAATCTCAGATAATTTCATAACCGTCATAAGAGATTAATTAAAATGAAAAAATTATCTATTATCATTTTATCTTGCGTAGCATTATCTCCATTTTTTGTAAATTCTGCTTCCGCAAAAAAACCGGTAAACCAATGGACATGTGAGGACTTTCTTGTATTGGATGCTAAGTACCAACCAACTGCTGTTGGCGTAACTATAGCTTTAAATATGAATAATAAAGGTGTAGAAAATCAGATTATTGATACACAAGGTATTGAAAAGGTTACACCTATTATGGTTCAAGAGTGTAAGAAAGATAAAAAACAAAGCTTTAGACAACGTTTGGCTAAAGAATGGGCTAAAATAAAATAAGCCCTTCATCTGTCTTTTTATATAAAAAACAGTAATTAAAACTAATTACTGTTTTTTAGCTCTTTACGATTGATCATTATATTTTTTTCACCAATCATTTTAGGTTAATTAAATCCAGTGATTTAAACCATGAAGCATATTCTTAACCCTTTATTAAATACAATCCCTCCTAGATCTTTTATAGTTTTATAAAATATAAATTTAAATTAATAAAAATTTTATTTACAGCCCCTCATTTTATTACTTTAAAGATAATTAATTCATTAAATCTAATCCATTCATTTACATAAATTATTAAATATAAGACACTTCATTTCAGGGGCCTAAATCTTACAAAAATAAATATTTAACTGTTTAAACTTATTGTGAAATTGTCTATATTTTCACCTAGATCATCCTAAAGATTTAGAATATTTTAAATTATATAAGTAAGAGTGGAGAATACTTCCATGTTGAAAATAAAAAATCTGATTTCAAAAACCATAGTCAGCTGCATATGCTTGGGTTCCGCATATGTGTTCGCTTCTCCCGCTCCAGCCAATCAGGATAAAACCCTGTTTTCTGATATTGCAGCAAAAACACCAGGTACACTGCTGTCTATAAAAGAGCAAACTCCCGATCTCTTTACCAATGCTTCACAACGGTTTTTAATTAATTATCGCAGTCGTGGAGTAAATGCCGAGCCTATCGTCACCTCTGGATTCATTTTATTGCCTAAAGGCAAGGCACCCAAAGGGGGCTGGCCTGTACTAGCCTGGGCTCATGGTACAACTGGGGTGGCTGATACCTGTGCACCCTCTGAAGATTATGTGGGCGGGCCAGTACATGTCTACCAGCAAATTGCCGCAACGGCCCTAAATGCCTGGCTTGCGCGTGGTTATGCAGTAGTCGCACCCGACTATCAAGGTTTAGGTACGCCAACCTTACATCCCTATATGAATGCCCAGAGCCAGTTGCACACTGTAGTGGATGCTGTAAGAGCGGCCCATTTTTTAAAGCCCTATCAGTTTAGTAAAGACTGGTATGTCATGGGACATAGCCAAGGTGGTGCTGCCACTATTATGGTAGCCGCACATGGGCAAAAATATGCACCAGAATTCAAGCTTCGGGGAGCAATTGCTCTTGCGCCAGGAGGGTATCAATATCAGGGAATTGCTGAATATGTAAAAACTCATCCACAGATTTCATCGAGTGTTGCTTCGTTTTTTCCTATTGTTCTTTTAGGTGCTGAAGCAGCAGATCCAACGCTTAACCCTACGAATCTCGTTAGCCCCGAGATGAATAAAATTCTTACTTTTGCACGTAGTCGTTGTTTGTCAGAATTGCAAGATGACTTAAAGCAAGCGCCCAAAACAGTTTTCAAGCCCGATGCCAATCTGACACCTTTGATTACCTATCTAAAAAAACAGTCAATTGAAAATATGATCCCTACCGTACCTGTGATGCTGGTACAAGGTGATAAAGATCAACTGGTCGATCCTCGTGGAACTTATGCTTACTTTCAGCAAATTTGTAAAATGAAAAAACCTATCGAATTCCATGAAGTTAAAGGTGGAGATCATCGTGATTCCCTAAGACAGAGTCCCACCCTGATTGGCAACTTTATTAATTCTGTGGACCAAGGGAAATTTCAAAGTAACTGTAATCTAAAATAATATAAAGTATTGAGCCGTCTAGTCAGAGCTCAATGCATAGATGCGATTGAAAATATATTAAAGCTCCTTTTTCAAAGGGGCTTTTTTACAAACACATTTTCGCATATTTCAGCCAGGTGTCAGCCTATAACCTTATTTAATAGCGAGAATTTTAATGTTTTTCCTTTATTTATACCGCTCGATTCCTTTTTAAAATCTCGATTATTTACAGAATCAAAGAAATCCTGCCCTTCACATAGCCACACACCCCAAAATTTTATACAATAGTACATCCTTTTCCATGGTGCTGCCTTATGACCGCTTGGACTGCTCACGTCACTGTCGCAACTGTTGTTGAAAAAGACGGAAAGTTCCTGTTTGTAGAAGAACATGCTGAAGGTGTGATGCACACAGTTTTTAATCAGCCAGCAGGTCATGTCGAATGTGGTGAAAGCATTATTGAAGCTGCCATTCGTGAAACTATGGAAGAAACAGGTCATACCGTGGAAGTAAAACACTTGTTGGGTATATATACCTATACTCCACCGATGTTCCCTGACCGCACCTATTACCGTTTCTGTTTCTTGGCCAATTCCATCGCCTATGATCCGAATGCCACTTTAGATGCAGGCATTGTCGGTCCAGTGTGGATGACGCTTGATGAACTGGTTGAGTCTGCTCGCGCACGTAGCCCACTGGTAATTAAAGCCGTGCAAGATGCACTTTCAGGTCAAAAATATCCTTTATCGCTCATTTACGAGCACCACAATTCTCCCTTAATTTCAAATTTGGATGCTTAATCCTATGCAACAACGTGTCATCGTCGGTATGTCTGGTGGTGTAGATTCATCTGTGTCTGCAGCACTCCTACTTCAACAGGGTTATCAGGTTGAAGGTCTTTTCATGAAAAATTGGGAAGAAGATGACGGCACAGAATACTGTACGGCAATGGAAGATCTTGCCGATGCACAAGCCGTTTGCGACAAGATCGGGATTAAACTGCATACTGCCAATTTCGCGATGGAATACTGGGATCGCGTCTTCGAGCATTTCCTGGCAGAATATGCAGCCGGACGTACGCCTAACCCAGACATTTTATGTAATAAAGAAATTAAATTTCGTGCCTTTCTCGATCATGCAGTGAACCTGGGTGCAGACTTTATTGCGACAGGTCACTATTGTCGTCGTGGTGAAACCATGACCAACTCACGTGGTGAAGAATATGCACCTTTACTGCGTGGTGTGGACAATAACAAAGACCAGACTTACTTCCTGCATGCTGTCCATGGTCGTGAAATTAATAAGACTCTGTTCCCTGTTGGCGAAATTGAAAAGCCACAAGTCCGTAAAATTGCAGAAGAATTAGATCTGGTTACGGCCAAGAAAAAAGACTCGACTGGGATCTGTTTTATTGGTGAACGTCGTTTTAATGACTTCTTGAAGCAATATTTACCCGCTCAACCCGGAAAAATCGTACTGGAAGACGGTAAAGAGGTTGGTGATCATCACGGCTTAATGTACTATACGCTCGGTCAACGCGGTGGCATTGGTATTGGCGGTATGAAAGGAGCTGCTGAAGGCGCCTGGTTCGTATTGCATAAAGATATCGAAGGCAATCGTCTGGTGGTCGGCCAAGGCCATGAACATCCTCTCATGCAAAGTACTACACTTTGGAGTGAGGCAATTGACTGGGTGGCAGGTGAGCAGGATATTCCTGAAACAGGTTTCCGTTGCACAGCCAAAACCCGTTACCGTCAGACTGATCAGGCATGTACTGTGTATCAAGATTCAGAAGCGCCGAATGGTGTTCGTGTTGAGTTTGATGAACCTCAACGTGCGGTGACCCCAGGTCAAAGCGTGGTGTTCTATTCAGGTGAAGTTTGTTTAGGGGGTGGTGTGATTCATCATACCAATGCGCCTAAACCTGATTTTATAAAAGGATGAATTCGGCATGACGGAGTTACCATTTCAACCAGCCATAACGTTGAATACTCGTCAAAATCGTGCTTTGGCATTAGCGGGTGTGTTTCAGGCCACCCAGCTAACCCATATGACAGCGGTGACAGGTCAGCAAAGCATTGGTGAAAGTGGTAACTTCTATTTTGAACAGTTAATTAAAGCCAGTCTTAATATCCGCCCCGGCAGCAATCAGAACGCCCAGACATTAGACTTTTTTAACCAGTTGGCCGATGTTTCCTTAGGTTTAAAAACATTAGAAAGCAGCCTTATTCAGCCCTTCAACACTTCCCCCAAATCCAGAATTCCAAAACTTTCCAGTACAAAACTTCCAATGACCTATGCAATGGCACTTCTTCAGTTAGAAAAGAAGGTCTATAGCAATCCCAAATTTGTTGAAATTATTGAACAGTCCCAACAGAAAATTCTCAGACAGCTTTCTTTCTTTGATAATAATTACCTGCACCCCAGCATCATTGCCAATCTAGCTCAAACCTATGTCGATACGGCCGGTCAGATTAATCCGCGAATTATGGTACGTGGTAATGCCGAAGCCTTTAAAGATGCCGGACATACCAACCGCATTCGTACGTCCTTATTTACCGGCTTGCAAATGGCACATCTGTGGCGTCAGCTCGGTGGCAGCTCTTGGGGCATGGTATTTGGCAAACGCAAGTTGCTACAAGATATTCAGAATCTAGCGCGTTTACAGTTTCAGGTGGTTTAACTGATGCTGCACGTGTTTCGTTTTACGTTTAATTCCAAAATCTAAGGAATCGATATGAACGCTTTAACTGCACTTTCTCCATTAGATGGACGTTACGCGAGCAAATGTGATGCTCTACGTCCCTTTCTTTCTGAGTTTGGTTTAATCCATGCTCGTGTGACTGTTGAAGTGCGTTGGTTACAAGCGCTTGCAAACCATCCGGAAATTACTGAAGTTCCGGCGTTTTCAGGCGAAACTAATGCAGCGCTTGATGCGATTGTGAGCGATTTTTCTGAAGATGATGCCAATCGCATCAAAGAGATCGAACGCACCACCAACCACGACGTTAAAGCGGTTGAATATTTCCTGAAAGAAAAAATCGCTGGTATCGAAGAACTTAAAAATGCCGGTGAATTCATTCACTTTGCATGTACGTCTGAAGATATTAACAACCTGTCACATGCCTTGATGCTGAAAAGTGGTCGTGATGTACTGGTTGCATCTATGCAGCAAATCATTGATTCAATCGTTGCGCTTTCTGAAAAACATGCAGACCAGCCAATGTTGTCTCGTACTCATGGTCAAACTGCAAGCCCGACGACTTTGGGTAAAGAAATGGCGAACGTGGCTTACCGTCTTGCACGCCAAATCAAACAGTTCAAAAATGTTGAGCTACTGGGCAAAATCAATGGTGCAGTCGGTAACTACAATGCGCACTACTCTGCTTACCCAGACATCAACTGGCCTGCGCATTCACAAGCATTTGTAGAGTCTTTGGGTCTAGACTTCAACCCGTACACCACTCAGATCGAGCCACATGACTACATGGCAGAACTGTTTGATGCGCTTCGTCGTTTCAACACAATCTTGATCGATTTTAACCGTGATGTTTGGGGTTATATTTCGCTTGGTTTCTTCAAGCAAAAGCTGAAAGATGGCGAAGTCGGTTCTTCAACCATGCCACATAAAGTGAACCCGATTGACTTCGAAAACTCTGAAGGTAACTTAGGGCTTGCCAATGCTGTACTTGCCCACTTAGGTGAAAAACTTCCAGTTTCTCGCTGGCAGCGTGACCTGACTGACTCTACTGTGCTTCGCAACATGGGTGTTGGTTTTGCGCAGAGCTTAATCGCGTTTGAAGCGTGCTTAAAAGGTATTGGCAAACTTGAGTTGAACGCTGCGCGGATCAATGAAGACCTGGACAATGCACAAGAAGTATTGGCTGAACCAATTCAAACTGTAATGCGTCGTTACAACGTTGAAAAACCGTACGAAAAACTAAAAGCACTTACTCGTGGTCAAGCCATGACTCGCGACATGATGGTTGATTTCGTAAATGGTAACGAGTTGGAAGCTGTTCCTGCTGCTGAGCGGGCGCGTTTAGCAGAAATGACTCCTGCTACTTACACAGGTAATGCTGCAGATCAGGCAAAACAAATTAAGGACTTGATCGCTAAAATTTAATTCAGACGATTAAGACTAAAAGCGAAGCTCCGGCTTCGCTTTTTTATTTATAATTATGATCAGTTTAAAATAATT
Organism: Acinetobacter sp. 197; assembly: GCF_048148385.1. Taxonomy (NCBI): domain Bacteria; kingdom Pseudomonadati; phylum Pseudomonadota; class Gammaproteobacteria; order Moraxellales; family Moraxellaceae; genus Acinetobacter; species Acinetobacter sp. 197. The sequence continues at coordinate 314,957 of NZ_JAYWZK010000001.1, read as the reverse complement.
GCATAAGACGCCGATGATAGATCATCAATTAAGTAGCAAGCATTTTGTCAGTTTAGCGATTCTGGCAATCGCAGTTATAGTGGCCAGCATTCAACCTTTAGAAATAGAGTCATATTTGCTCCATCAAGCGGGCACAGTTTTTATGGTGCTGATGCTACTCCTCTGCTTATATAAGATCGGAATAAATTTTCTCAGTTTTAATCTTTATATTCTTTTTCTGCTGATCCATGTGGTGGCAGCCCATTATCTGTATTCTTATGTGCCATATAACCAGTGGATTGAGCAAATTTTTGGTTTTAATCTGAATGAAACAATGCATTGGTCACGCAATATGTTTGACCGTTTTGTTCACTTGGCCTACGGATTATTACTTTATCCTGTTTTTTATCGTTTGTTTCAAGTCTGGATTCCAAAACAGAAACCGCTCACGATTTTTCTTTTGGTTATTCAATTTGTGATGGCCGGCAGCCTGATTTATGAATGGCTTGAATGGTTCATTGCTATTCGTCTGTCTGCAGAAGATGCGGAAAACTATAATGGACAGCAAGGCGATATCTGGGATGCACATAAAGATATGTTACTTGCAACCATTGGTGCCATAATCACAGGTAGCATCATGTTAATACAGTCCAATAAATAGTCTTCCTGACACTATCTTCTAATTTTATTAAAAAAATCATTTATATAGAATTTTATTTTCCACAATTAAATTTGACTTAAAGTTGATATTAATTTTTAGTATAAAAATGTTTATAGGAGACTCCCCAATAATAAAATGCTCTATTAATGGAAAGTTAAAATAAAATTTTAACTTTATTATTAATTCAATTTAATTCTGAGCAAGATAAAAGTAAAACCAGGACATCATTTTCCTTATTTGACTATCCATGATCATATATAACTAAACACACCTTAATATCAACAAAAATTAACCCATTTAATAGACCTGAGATTGTATGATCTTCGATATCGAATAATTAAAACTAGGTAATAAGAAATGGCTCACAATATTATTCTGATCACATGGAATGAACCCTCAAAAGCCTTTGAAGGTTTTAATAAATTAAAAAATTCACCTATCCAAAATATTAACGAAATTACCCTTCTCAAACGTCAAGAAAATGGAAATTTCAAAATTGAGGAACAATTAGATCCTAGGCAGGATAGCGGCTTGGTAGGCGGAGGCCTGCTTGGTGCCTTAATTGGAATATTAGGCGGCCCACTCGGGATTGTTCTAGGCTTTACCGCGGGTGCATTACTCGGTGAGTCTTATGACATTAATCATGAGCAGGACGATATGGCTGTATTGACAAAAATCAGCCAAGCCTTACCTGAAGAAAGTACAGGCTTGCTCATTGATGCTTATGAAGAATCTGAAGATTTTATTGATGCTTTATTTGACAAAACCGGTGCAACCATTTATCGCTGGAGTTTTGATGATGTGCAATCAGAAATTGAAGCGAGCGTTGAAGCTTGGCATGAATCGCAGCGTATCGCCAATGTAACCCTAAAAGAACAAAAAAAGGCTGAACACAAAGCAAGACGTCAAGCAAAATGGGAAGCTCTTAAATCCCGCTTCCATCTGTCCAAATAACCCAGCGAACAGATGGTCCAATCTTGAATCAATATCCTGTGATTACATCTTCAATGCAGGACATTTATTGTATAGATAAAAAAAGCTCACATTCTGTGAGCTTTTTTTATTCACTAACTTTTATAACCAATGATTACAGTTTTGGATCACGCATTTGTACCAAGTTTGCATTTGCTTTGCTTAAGCTTTCCATGACTTTATTCATGACAGTCGGCACAAGTGAATCAGCAATTTGCGCTGCTTGCAGGCCCAATTTTTCACCCAAAGTTGGTTTCTTGCGAGTCTGCAGTAAATAAATATCATGCTGAGTTAACACATTAAGCAAGTATTCATCCGAGGTTTGCAGGGTATCAACAAGATTAAGATCCAGCGCATCCCGACCATACCAATGCTCACCGGTTGCTACTTTTTCAATATTGAGCTGCGGGCGATACTTCTCAACAAAATGTTTGAATAAAGCATGGGTTTGCTGCAATTCTTCCTCAAACTTGGCTTTACCCTCTTCGGTATTTTCACCGAACATAGTCACAGTACGTTTGTACTCACCTGCGGTATAGAGTTCAAAGTCAATTTTGTTATCTTTCAACAGACGGTTAAAATTTGGTACCTGAGCAACCACTCCAATTGAACCCACAATTGCAAAAGGCGCCGAAATAATTTCATTAGCGATACATGCCATCATATAGCCACCACTAGCGGCTACTTTATCGACACAGATGGTCAGATGAAAACCTGCTTCACGTAAACGCACCAGTTGCGCTGCAGCAAGTCCATAACCATGCACCATACCGCCTGGACTTTCCAGACGCACCACAACACGGTCACGGCCTGCTTTGGCAGTGGCGAGAATCAAAGTGATTTCTTCACGCAAACCTTCTACTGCGGAAGCAGCCATATCACCTTTAAAATCGAGTACATAGATTTTCTGATTGGTTTTCTTACGCGCACGCGCCTCTTTTGACAGTTGTTGTGACAACTGTAAAAGTTCCAGTTTAGAGCCAGTAGTTTGCGCTATTTTTTTTCTTTGTTCATTGATACGCGCATTGAGATGACTAATACGGATTTCAGCGGACAGTTTTGGAGTATGAAATAACATAAAAAATCAGTTCTCTATTTAATTAGTTCGGGCTTCTTATTTTAGATTAGGTCAATTTATGTTTTTTTCAATACAATATTGTTGCTTAATTGATTAGTATTACAAAAAACCTATTTCCTACTGATAGTCCGTCTTGGCAATAATACCCACTAACAGGGCAGAATTCGCATATAAAGCTTTGTGCTGCTTTGTCTTATTTATAATAGAGATTCAGACTTATCCCACACAGCAAGCAGATCATCCTTTTACAGTTGATGCTATAAACCACCCACGATTACACTCAACGTAATCAGCAACATCAGAAAGACTGACATCTTTTTTATCATTTCCATAGACTGTACAGCCTTTTCCATATTTATTTTTTGGTAGCTCTGCCATTTTCTAAAATTTAGTATGCTAAAGGAATTTTGGAAAAAACTAGATTCTCTTTATTTTTCCAAAATTTAATGACCCTATTCCTTTATTCTATATACATTCATTCTGTCCAGAGATAAAAAAAGAGCTATATAGCTCTTTTTTCAGAAAGTAATAATTAACCAAAACGCCCTGTAATATAGGCTTCAGTCAACTGATGATCTGGCTGGGTAAAGACTTTTTCGGTCGAGTTGACTTCAATCAGATCACCCAGATGGAAATACGCAGTGCGGTCAGAAACCCGTGCAGCCTGTTGCATGGAGTGAGTTACAATCGCGATGGTATATTGCGTAGACAGCTCAGAAATCAGCTCTTCCACTTTAGCGGTTGCAATAGGATCAAGAGCTGAACATGGTTCATCCATCAGGATCACTTCAGGTGATACTGCAATTGTACGTGCGATACATAGACGCTGCTGCTGACCACCTGACAAACCTGTTCCCGGCTGATTCAAACGGTCTTTCACTTCTTCCCACAAGCCGGCTTTACGTAGGCTGCCTTCCACAATTTCCTCAAGATCATACTTGTCACGTGCTAAACCGTGCAGTTTCGGGCCATATGCTACGTTATCAAAAATTGATTTCGGGAACGGGTTCGGCTTCTGGAACACCATACCGACTTGAGCACGCAACAAAACCACATCCAGATTTGGATCATAAATATCCTGATTGTCCAGCATGACCTTACCGCTCACCCGACAACTGTCGATAGTGTCATTCATGCGGTTTAAGGTACGCAGGAAGGTTGATTTACCACAGCCGGAGGGCCCAATAAAAGCAATCACTTCATTTTCATAAATGTTCAGATCAATACCCTTAATCGCTTCCGCTTCACCATAGTACACATGCACATCGGAAGTACTAAGTTTCACATTCGTCGCCTTTACATCTTTTTTGCTGCTTTGCGTATCGAACTGGGAAACAAACGGAGTTGTCGGCTTTTGGGTCGCCTCATCCGAGCTAAATTGTGTCTGTTGTGAATTCACGGATTGATCCTTTTCTAAGGAATTTTGAATAATAGTTGTGTTCATGATTCTGCCCCCTATTACCAACGGACTTCAAATTTCTTACGTAGCCAGATAGCCAGACTGTTCAAGCTGATCATCATGGCCAGAAGTACAATAATTGCCGCTGCAGTACGACCTTCAAAGAAGTTACGCAATTCATTGCCTTGCCATAAGAAAATCTGCACCGGTAAAGCCGTTGACTGATCAAATGGAGTAGCTGGAACGCTGGCAACAAAAGCACTCATTCCGATCAATAATAATGGTGCTGTTTCACCCAAAGCTTGTGCAACTCCGATGATTGCGCCCGTTAAAATACCCGGCAAAGCCAATGGCAACACATGATGGAATACTGTCTGAATACGGGAAGCGCCGAGTCCTAAAGCTGCCTGACGAATCGAAGGTGGAACAGCTTTAAGTGATGCACGTGTGGTAATAATCACGGTCGGCAAGGTCATCAGACTCAGAACCAGACCACCCACCAATGGTGCTGAGAGTGGCAAATGCATCCAGCCAATGAAAATTGCTGCACCCAACAGACCGAAGACAATTGAGGGAACGGCTGCCAGATTGTTGATATTGACTTCTACGACATCGGTAATCCAGTTTTTCGGTGCAAATTCTTCCAGATAGATCGCAGAGGCTACCCCGATTGGAATCGAGATAAAGATCACGATCATCATCATGAACAGCGAGCCCATGAAGGCACCTGCCAGTCCGGAAGTTGCCGGCGAACTGCGCGAATCCGGGCTAGTAAAAATATTGGTATTGAAACTATTCTCGATTACACCAGCGGCTTTCATTTCATCCGCCACCTGACGTACTTCAGGACTTAGTTGCTGCTGTTCATCAGGAAGATCACGGTCAATATTTCCCGCTAGCCAGACATCGACATTGGCATCAGCCAGAATTTTCACTTCTTTGCTTTGACCGACCAGAGCTGGATCTTTCATAACCATGTCACGCAAACGGTAAGCTTCCGAGCTAGTATATATAGAACCCAGTTCATCACGTTGACTTTCCAGCTTGCGGTCTTTGGCAATCATGCCGTTGATAATCAGGGCATCCCAATCCACCATGCCCACTTCGGTCTGCCATGCAATAAAGCGATCTTCAAACTGCGCCGGAGATTCTCCTGCAAGAGGCTTTGGTTTCGGGCCAATATTCACAATGGCAGGATCGAAATAGATCGGCAAATTCATACTGCTTTGCCAGAATGCAGGAAGACCTTTGGACAAAATGCTACCGAACAGCAATACCACAAAGAACAAACCTGCAAGTACCGCAGAGAAACCAAATAGACGGAAGGTTTTTTCTTTACGATGACGTCGTGCCAAAGAGCTTTGAATGGTCTTCTTACGCTTTTCACGCAGCTCGGCAGCGACGGATGGATCAATACGCTGATCCACAGGCGTTGTATTTGAAGTACTCATTAGTCGTATTGCTCACGATATTTACGCACGATGATCAGTGCAACAATGTTCAAACCTAAGGTAATGACGAATAGCGTCAATCCTAGTGCAAAGGCCACCAGTGCTTGCGGACTAGCAAAATCAGTATCACCAGTTAGCTGATTGACGATGGTAATCGTAACCGTAGATACGGCTTCAAGCGGATTGGCATGCAGCTGCGGACTGTTACCGGCTGCCAGGACCACAATCATGGTCTCACCAATCGCACGTGACGCTGCCAACAGGAACGCACCAATAATACCGGGCAAGGCTGCAGGTAAAACCACCTGACGGATCGTTTCAGATTTGGTGGCACCCAAACCCAAAGAACCATCACGTAAAGCACGCGGTACTTGGGTAATGATGTCATCTGACAGAGAAGATACAAATGGAATGATCATGATGCCCATGACCAGACCGGCTGTCAGCGCACTGGTGGCATTAATTTCGAGTCCAACCAGAGCACCCATGCTTTTAAGGAATGGACCGATAATCATTAAGGCAAAGACACCATAGACAATCGTAGGAATACCCGCCAACACTTCAATGGTTGGTTTTGCCCAAGAGCGGAATCTCGGTGAGGCATACTCTGCCAGATAGATCGCAATCATCAGACCTACTGGAACCGCAACCAGAAGTGCGATTCCGCTGACCATGAGCGTGCCCCATAGCAGTGGCAATAAGCCATAACTGCCCTCGGCGCTACCCGAAGTACTAAACCCCGGGTTCCATTCGGTACCAAAGAAGAAATCCAGTGGGCTGACAAAGCTGAAGAAGCGCATCGCCTCGCCAAACATCGACATCACAATCCCGAGGGTGGTCAGAATTGCCACACCAGAACACAATGCCAGGCCGATATTAATCATTTTCTCGACCTGGTTACGCGCACGAAATTCCTGGCTAATATGTTTCTTGGCCCAGACCAGACCAGCCAGCGCTGCCGAAATCACTACTGCCAGTTTGGCAAAGGTACCGATGGTTGAAAATTTAGCCAGCTGTTCTGCCGCTGCGACCTCATAAGCTGCAGGGGTATCACTCACCCCAAAACCTGAAGCTAGTGCCTGAACACGATCGATGACAACACTCAGACTTGCCGGATCCAGACTGGCCGAAACATTTTCTGGCAAATGCTTAAGTACCACCTGCTCCAGAAAACTTGGCTCAACCATGTTCCAAACAATCAAAATTAAAAACGCAGGGATACCACACCATAGTGCAACCAGGGCACCATAATATCCGGGACGCGAGTGTAAGTTTGCAGAATTGCTTCCCTTACCTGCTAAGTTACGGCTTTTACTTAATCCGATTTGATAGGCTATGGCCATGATGGCCAATAACACACCTATAAGTAGCAGATTCATGTATTCTCCACTGTTTTTTCAATTTTAATGGTTTGAAAAAACTTGTTTATCGCAAAAAGCCGATGGCAGGTTGACCCTACCACCAGCATTTTCAAAATCAGTGATTACTTCACTACAACCACTTTACCCGCCTTGAAATTTGCCAGAACTGCTGCACGTTCTTTATCAGACATTGAAATCAGACCTGCTTTTTCCAGCTTAGAGCCTTTGCCAGACACTTTTTTGTTCAGGAAGTATTCAGTAAACTGCGGTAAGCCTTTGATTGATTTTAAGTGTTCACCTTTAACGTAGAAGAACAGTGGGCGAGATACCGGATAAGCACCATTTAGAATGGTCTTTTCAGAAGGTGCTACATTGTTCACCGTCGCAACACGCAGACGGTCACGGTTCTGGTCATAGAAACCTAAGCCAAACACACCCACCGCACTTGGAGAAGTTTTCAAACGTGCCAATGTTTCGGTATAGTCACCGGCAATCTCAACTACACGGCCATCTTTACGGAATGTAGAACAGGCTTTTTTCTTGGCATCTTTGTCTAGAGACTTAATTGCAGCGTACGTTTCACAACCTGCATCCACCATTTTCTCCTGGAAGACTTCGCGCGTACCATGATTCGAAGCCGGGATTACCAGTGTGATCGGTTCATTCGGCAGATTTTTATCAATCTGGTTCCAACGTGTATAAGGGTTAGCAACCATTTTTCCATTGGACGGAAGCTCTGCAGCAAGTGCAGCGAAGACATGTTGTGGACGCAGCTTATAAGCAGCTTTGTTGGCATTTGAAGCAAATACAATACCGTCGTAACCGATTTTGATTTCTAATACCTGATTAACGCCATTCTTTTTACATTCTGCCAGTTCAGTACTTTTGATTTGACGAGAAGAGTTTGCGATATCGATGGTGTTGTCCCCTACACCATTACAGAACTGCTTTAAGCCACCTGAAGAACCGCCAGAACCCACGACTGGTGTTTTAAACTGTGGAAAAGTATTACCGAATTCTTCCGCAACGATACTGGCATATGGAAGTACAGTTGAAGAACCTGCAATTTGAATAGTGTCACGAGCTGCGTGTGCAGTCGTTACAGCAGTTGCCCCGGTTACTGCTAATGCTAAAGCTATATTTGTAAAGCGCATTCTAGTATCTCTCTCATTTATGCAAATTTGGAGTACACCACTTTTTATTCAGTTTTGTACTTCTTTCGATACCTGCATTTTGATTTTAGAATATGACAGATAAGTTACAGCTTTATTACGATTTAGTGATTTTTAATCTAGCGGTTTTTTCTTGATTAAATTTTTATGGATTTCAATGATTAAGTTCTTTATATCATTCAGTTCAATAAAAAATTTAGACCGATGACATGTAACATTTTTTATAAACCCGAACCCAAGATAAATCCTGCTCCTCAGTTTTACATAAGCCTATGACAAATAAATAACAGGCTAAACGGGATTCAGACCTTCTGGATTTTTGTGGTGAATTTTGATCTGGGAAATGACCTTTTTTGTTTTTTTAAAGCCCATAAAAAAAGGAGATCATTTCGATCTCCTTTTTATTTAAATACAGAATTTCAATCTAATTTTATACAAAAATATTATGCATCTACCTGAACCTTTGGAATGCGATATTTAATCAGGAAGACACAGCAGAGAGCCAATAATAGAGGTACGCCAAGCGCATAAAAATAACCTGAAACACCATATTGCGTGAGTACAATTCCGCCAATGGCTGATCCTAAAATTGCACCCATACGGCCCATTTCAATTGCCCACCCTGTGGCAGTTGCTCGAACTTGAGTTGGATATGCAGCGACCACCAGGTAATTCAAAGCCAACTGCTGACCGCCAATTCCAAATCCTGCCAATGCAATCAAAGCGAAGATATAGCCCCACTGATTACTTTCAATAAATAAACCTAAACCAGCGACGATCACCAATCCTGTAATTAGCATAAAAGTGAGAATTTTAGCTGTATTTACTTTAGGTAGCCAATAAGCTAATGGCAAGGCAAATAAGATAAAGGCAGCATTTACTGTAACGGATGCATAAGGCGCATTTTCCGGTGCCAATCCTGCCTGTTTCAATACAGTCGGCAACCACGATAACAACATAAACCACGCAATCCAGTTAAAGAAATAAGTACCCCATACGCCAATGGTAGTACGAGCCAAATTATTTTGAAACAAGATCGCCAACTTGGCTTTTTGTTGTTGTGTCTTATTTGGCTGAAGTAGGTCTTTGACTTTAATCTCGCCAATCCCCGGAGAAATTTTATTGAGAATTTTTTGAATTGATCTCAAAGAGGAACTTTTATTGTTTTGCGCTAAATATTCCAAAGATTCAGGCAACAAGAAATACATGACAAACAGCAATAGCAACGGGAATCCACCGCCAATCAAATAGATCCCTTGCCAACCTAGCACTGGCAAAATCTTGGCAGCCAGTAAGCCACCTAACATTGCCCCTGCTGGCAAGGCTAACAAAACGCCTGTAGTAACTGTGCCTTTGAAACGTTGCGGAGAATATTCGGCAGCCAATGCAAGCAACACAGGTGTCGCTCCACCCATCCCCAATCCAGCAATAAATCTCAATACTAATATTTGATCAACACTCGTCACATACGCAATAAATATAGTTGCTAGAGAAAAAATGGCCGTACATATGATTAATGTTTTTCGACGTCCTAATTTATCCCCTACTAGTCCTAAGAGCATTGCACCTATCGTCATTCCGACGATACCTGCAGTTAAAATCGGTGCTAATGCACCTGTTTCTAAGTCAAAGTGTACTAGCAAGGCGGGTGCAGTAAATGCAACAGCTTGGGTGTCAAAACCATCAAATAATGTAATCAGAAAACAAAGTGCAATGACCATCCACTAATACTTAGAAATTCTTTGATCAATCACCGTTTTGATGAGTGATTTTTCTTGTATATTTTGCTCCATATTCCCGAGTTTTCCATTTTATTTTGAATAGCTTATTATTTTGAAAAACACGCAGCAAAGACTTAAAAGGTATATTTATATATTGAGGCTAGTTTGATCCTGGCCTCTAAAACTAAAATTTAATTATAAAAAAAAGGAGATCTTTCGATCTCCTTTTTTCACACCACAATCACTTATGCAATGGGTGGCGTATAAGTGCCATCAGCGATTGAATCCTTGATTCGATCCGCTTCTACAAGCACCAAAGCCAACAGATTTTTTACATTATCAAGCGTTGCAACCGGGCTTAAAGTGGTCATTTTCAGAGACTGAACCTGACCGACTTTTGTAACCCCAATATTGGCTTCACCACGGGCAAACAATTCGTCTGCCACATTCTGGTTCAGGGCATCCAAAAATTCTGCTGGATAAGCTGCTGGAACTACACGGAACAGTACCGATGCAAATTGTGGCTCGACCAGAAGTTCCAGACCATCAGTTGCCTTGATATAGTCTGCCACTTCACGCGTCAATTTTACGCCATGATCAATCATAGAACCATAAAGCTCTTCACCAAGTGCTTCAACAGTCATCCACAATTTCAACGCGTCAAAACGACGAGTTGTTTGTAGTGACTTCGATACCAGGTTAGGAACGCCATGCTCTTCATCATAAGCAGAGTTTAGGTACTCTGCTTCATAATGCATGAAACGGTAATTCGCTTCATCTTTCAGCAGGAACGCGCCACAAGAAATGGTTTGGAAATAATGCTTATGAAAATCAAGCGTGATCGAGTCAGATAATTCAATACCATCTAGCATTGAACGATATTCATTCGACAGGATCAGTGCACCACCCCATGCCGCATCGATATGCATCCACGCGCCATATTTATTGGTGATGTCACGAATTTCTTTCAACGGATCAATTGCGCCAGCATCCGTTGTACCTGCAGTTGCAACTACGCAAGCCACGATCTTGCCTTCAGACTGAAGGTGAGCCATGGTTTTTTCCAGAGCATCAACATCCATCTGTGCATTTTCATTCACAGGAACAGTTACAACAGACTGGAAGCCCATGCCCATCATGGCCATGTTCTTTTGCACAGAGAAATGGGCATTTTCAGAACAGATGACCTTGACATTACGCATTGCATCCGCAGGAATACCATCACGCTGAACAGACCACGGATTGCCGTTTTCGTCTTTCCAGTTTTTTGCGATGCAGGCATCACGTGCCAGCAATACACCCATCAGGTTCGATTGTGTACCACCAGAAGTAAATACCCCTGCCTGACCTGAACCATAACCCACTTTTTGACGCAACCAGTCGATTAACTGAACTTCCATCAAAGAACCCGCTGGGCTTTGATCCCAAGAGTCCATTGACTGGTTAGTTGCATTAATCAGCACTTCTGCAATCTGGCTTGCCACCATGGTAGGACAGTGCAAATGCGCTAGAGAATGCGGATGATGTACTTTCAGGCTTTTGTTGAGGAATAGCTCAACCATACGCTCTAAAGACTTCTGGAGGCCCATACCTTCTTGAGAAGGCTTGAAAGAAATTGCGCTACGCAATTCCTTAATGCTACCGCCTGGGTACATTTTGTCGTCTTGCAACCATGCTGCAACCGCTTTGGTCGCCTGTTCCATTGCTGACTCATAGTCAGCAATGGATGCAGCATCATTGCAGAGTAACGCTTTACGATGTTCTGCAAAATCTACCATGAATTATACGCCTCGAACTGCTATCAGAGCTTCAGCAACCGCTCTCTTGAAGCGGACAATAACTTCTTCACATTCTGTTTGAGTGATGATCAGTGGGCAAAGTAAACGGATTACCGTACCGTTACGGCCACCTTTTTCAAGTAACAGTTTGTTGTTGAAACAAGCGGTCTGAATTGCTGCGGCCAATTGACCATCAGCAGGCAAAGAGCCCATATGATCCGCTGATTTACGCTCGTCAACAATCTCAACCCCGATCATCAGACCACGGCCACGCACGTTGCCAATACATGGGAATTCATTGGCTAACTCTTTTAATGCAGACTGTAGATAATCACCGCGCTCTTGTGCATTTTGCGCCAGGTTCTGCTCTTTAATCGTATTGATTGTCGCAAGACCCGTACCCATAGCCAACTGGTTGCCACGGAAAGTACCGGTATGACCGGCAGGCTGCCATGCATCAAACTTGCGTTTAATACCTAGAACCGCAAGCGGCAGGCTACCACCCACGGCTTTAGACATCACTACAACATCAGGCTCAATGCCGGCATGTTCGAATGCAAACATCTTGCCTGAACGCGCAAAGCCTGCCTGTACTTCATCAAGAATCAAAACGATGTTGTGCTTTTCAGTCACTTCACGGATTTTTTGTAACCATTTTACTGGCGCAGTCACCACACCGCCTTCACCCTGAATCGCTTCGAGGATTACAGCTGCAGGTTTGGTCACGCCGCTTTCGACATCCTCAATGAAGTTTTCAAAGTAGTAAGTCAGGGCATCTACACCAGCTTCACCGCCAAGACCCAATGGGCAACGGTATTCATGCGGATACGGCATAAATTGCACGCCTGGCATTAAACCGTTCACTGCATTTTTCGCAGACAGGTTACCTGTCATTGCCAATGCACCGTGAGTCATACCATGATAACCGCCAGAGAAGCTGATCACAGAGCTACGACCGGTAAAGGTTTTCGCCAGTTTAATCGCGGCTTCAGTTGCATCTGCACCGGATGGACCACAGAACTGCAAGCAGTACTCTTCTTGGCCACCTGGAAGATAAGAAAGAAGTGCTTCAGTAAAAGCATCTTTTAAAGGAGTAGTAAGATCCAGGGTATGCAATGGTAAACCGCTTGCAATCGTATCCTGGATACTTTGAATGACTGCAGGATGATTATGGCCTAATGCCAACGTCCCTGCCCCAGCTAAACAATCAAGGTACTCAGTACCTTCAACATCGGTAACCCAGCAACCTTGTGCTTTCGCTATCGCTAACGGTAATTTACGTGGATAACTACGCACATTCGATTCCATCTGACTTTGGCGAGTCAAGTAGTATTCGTTTGTGGAATTGGTGGCAGGGTTTACAGAAGTAACGCTCATATCGAATTACCATCTCTGATATGGGTGAAAGAAATAAGTCTGGTGACGTTTGGTCCTTTGACTCGGCGCTTTATAAGGTTCTAGCTAGCAGTTTTGTATTCGAATAACTAGGAGGCGGATGATACCGAATTTTTCAGGAAAATAAATAACTTTCAGTCACATTTTGTCCTAATCTTTATCGAAAAAAAACATCGTGCCAATCCATCCCCTGAATCATCATCTTACAGCCTGATAGCAGAAAGGAAAGCCTGTTCTTTTATGCTTTTTTGTAGCACAGCTAATATTCAGAAAATAAATTTTAAAATTTATTATTAAACAATTAATTATTAACAATAAATATAGATTAAATAATAAGTTAAAATGAAAGAAAAATTAACACTCTTACCACAAATATTTCGTAAAAAGATCACAATTGAGATTTAATATTTCCCTAACGGCTTAGATGGCCAATTTTAAGAATAACAGGACAATTTCATGCGTCTCTTAGCACTTAGCAGTTTTATCCTTGCCAGTACCCTCGCCACAGGCGCATTTGCAGCTCCTGCCGAATCCATGAATTATAATGTTGTTAATCTTTCAGCAGAGGCCAGTCGTGAAATTTCAAATGATGAAATGCATGCCGTACTTTATATTGAAAAATCCAACAAACAGCCGGCTGAACTGGCCACCCAAATCAACCAGCTCATGAGTCAGGCGATTGCTACAGCACGCAAATATCCTACTGTGAAAATCGAGACGGGTACACAAAGTACTTACCCTATTTATGACAATGATAACCGTAAATTAAAAGAGTGGCGTGGTCGTGCCCAGATTCGTCTAGAATCAAAAGATTTTAAAGCGGCTTCGCAGCTCATTGCAGAATTGCAGCAAAATTTCCAGACCGAGTCAATTAATTTCAAGGTATCAGATGAAAAGCGCAAAAAAGTTGAAAGTGAACTGATGATTGAAGCGACTAAAAACTTCCAGCAACGCGCCCAAGCACTCACCCAGACTTGGAACAAACCGGGTTATCAACTGGTAAACTTGAACATCAATACCAATAACTATGCACCACAGCCCGTACCGCGCATGGCCATGATGAAATCAGCTTCGTCTGATATGATTCCAGAGCAGGCCGTTGCGGCAGGTGAATCGCAAATGACTGTCAGTGCCAATGGCTCGATTCAGTTTAAATAAGACTTCTTTATATTATTCGGATTTTTAAGAACCACCCTTTTGGGTGGTTTTTTATCATGTGAATATTCTTTAAAAAGCGAAGCTACAAATTCATACAAACTCGGGTAGGAATTGAGGTTTGACCGGTTTACAGTAACGGACATTTGCACCAGCCCTTTCTACTCATGTCTCCTGCTCAACTAAACCTTTCCCTGTTTCATCTTCTCAATGTACCTGATCAAGCCTCGATCTGGATGATCAACTATGCCTCCCTGATTGCGCATGATCTGGTTTATCTTTTTTTGCTAATTTTTGCTATTGCCTGGTTCCGTGGTAGTTACGAAGTAAAAACAGGGATTATTAAAGCCTTCATCTTTACAGCTATTACCTTATTGATGAGTGAAGTGTTGTCTACGGTACTCAATACCCCACGCCCGTTTGTGATGGATGTTGGTCGCACCCTGCTTGAACATGCACCGACTGGTTCTTTTCCCAGCAACCATATGAGTATTTTTAGCGGGATTGCCTTCGCCTATTATTTTTCACCGCAGCGAGACTTGGGACGAATTCTAATCTGGACCGCTTGGCTGGTAGCGTGGTCGCGTGTTTATGTCGGTGTGCATTTTCCGATTGATATGCTGGGTGCGTTCCTGATGGCAATAACAGTAAATTTAGCTGGATTACCATTGTGGTTGAAATATCAGGATAAACTCATGCGCTTTATTTTAAATATTCATCTGTCGCTGTTTGCGCCATTGATTCGGATGGGTTGGATTAAATAAATTTCAATGATAAAAAATCCCGCTCGAAGGCGGGATTTTGTGTATCTCTTAACTTAAATCCGAATAACTTAGTAGATTGCCATATGATTGCGATGAATCATCTCTAAAGAACGTGCCTCACCTAACACCTGATGTACTTTATCTGATGCCAGACCACGAACGATATCTGCTGAACGCGAACTGAAATTGACACGACCGACCGCAATCCGGTGACCTTGTGTATCGACACATTCAACCACATCACCGCGTTCGAAATGACCCTCAACCGCTTTCACCCCTACAGGCAACAAGCTGCGATGATTGTCTTTAATGGCTTTTACTGCACCATCATCAATCACTAAACGACCTGCAGTTTGCAAGTGAGCAGCTAACCATTGCTGATGCGCTGTCATACGATCTTTGTCAGTTACAAACAAGGTACCTAATAATTCGCCAGACATTAGACGTGATAGAACACCATCACTATCACCACTTGCAATTAAGGTCGGACAGCCAGACTTTGCAGCCAGACGTGCAGCACGAACTTTGGTCAGCATGCCGCCACGACCAAATTTCCCGCCTCCACCGGCCATATCAAACAGGCTTTCGTCCATCGCACGTACGGTATGGAACAGTTTGGCATCGGGATTAGACCGCGGGTCTGAGTCAAACATTCCTTCCTGATCCGTTAAGATAATCAGAAGATCTGCATGTACCTGACCAGCCACCATGGCAGCAAGCGTGTCGTTATCACCAAAACGGATTTCGTCAGTAGAAACCGTGTCATTCTCATTGATCACCGGAATCACACGCCATTCAATCAGGTGCTGCAAGGCATCACATGAGTTGAGATAGCGACGACGATCTGCCAGATCATCATGAGTCAATAGTACTTGAGCAGTTTGAATCTGGTGTTTCTCAAGTACGCTTGACCAAGTATGAATCAGGCCCATCTGACCGATGGCAGCACAAGCCTGAAGACTGGGTAGATCGGTGGGTCGATTCTCAAGTTTCATTCGCACCATACCTTCAGCCACAGCACCGGAAGACACCAGAATAATCTCGTGTCCTGCATTGTGTAGATTTGCGATTTGTCCCGCCCAGTGCGAGATGGCATCTAAATCTAGACCTTGTCCGTTTGCTGTGAGTAAAGATGATCCGATTTTAACAACGATTCGTTTACAACCCTTGAGCTGACGTTGCCCATCTACCACTTCTATCATCTTGTCCTCAGACTCTTCTCTCAGAGATTAGCGTACGTAGTACACTTCCACATCACTATCATCATCGCCATCTTCATCATCTTCGTCATCGCCCAGAATACCGGCAAGACGTTGCTGACGACGCATCTCACGATACGCTTCTTTTGCAGCGATGGTTTGTTCACGTGTTTCAGCTTCAAGCTGATCACGGAATGCTTTCATTTCTGCTGCATATTCTGGATCTTCAGTTTCGCGTTCACGCTGCTCTTCGATCTGATCCATCAGGTAGTAAACTACGTCCTTGGTGCCTTCAGCCGTTAAGCCAGAAGTTTCAAAAACCGGACCTTCCCACTGCAATTCTTCAAGAATATGAGTACACCATTCTTCACGTGTTTCCTCAGCCAACTGATCGACTTTGTTCAGCACCAATACGATCGGCAGTTTTGAAAGCGTTGGGGAGAAGTTTTTCAGCTCTTTCATAATTGCTTTGGCATTATGTGCCGGATCTGAACCATCAATCGGTTGTACGTCAACGATGTGTAACAAGATACGGGTACGCGCCAAGTGCTTCAGGAAGCGAATCCCAAGACCTGCACCTTCAGATGCACCTTCGATCAGACCTGGAATGTCTGCCATCACGAATGAACGGTGACTGTCGGCATCGACCACACCCAGGTTTGGCACCATGGTGGTAAATGGATAATCTGCCACTTTTGGTTTTGCAGCCGAGACTGCACGGATAAAGGTTGATTTACCCGCATTTGGCATACCCAGCAAGCCGACATCTGCCAGAACTTTAAGCTCTAGACGGATTTCACGGAATTCACCTTTTTGACCATGCGTACACTTACGTGGTGAACGGTTGGTCGATGATTTAAAGTGGGTATTACCTAAACCACCCTCACCGCCTGCCGCAACTTTCACGCGTTGACCATCTTCGATCAAGTCGCCAATAATGTCACCAGACTCTACATCTACAATTGTTGTTCCTACCGGAACTTTTAATACGGTATCTTCACCGCCACGACCAGCACAGTTCGCCCCACGGCCATTTTTTGCTCGTTCTGCACGGAATTTACGTGTATAACGATAATCAACTAGCGTACTGGTGTCGTCGTCAGCCTGAATATAAATGCTGCCGCCACGACCACCATCACCACCATCTGGACCACCAAATGGTACGAATTTTTCACGGCGAAAACTGGCTACGCCATTGCCACCGTCGCCAGCCTCTACGGTAATGACTGCTTCATCAACAAAGCGCATATTGCCAATCCTCTAAAAACTTTAAAACCCCATATTCTGCCATATTTTAAAGAATTTCTCGACTATATTTATGACACAATCAATGAAGATCGTTCACCTTGCTCTGAATTTTATTCAACAAGCCTGATTTCCTTGTTTTGAAAATTAAAAATCATATAATTCTTACTTATATAAGGTGTAATTAATAAGTTGCATTAGTATAGGCTCAAATCCTATCTGAGATTTTCTAATCGTTTCTCTAGCATATTTATTAGAATTCTTGTGTAAAATATCCCCATACTCAACATTACGTTCTTGTGTCTGCTGATTAAAACTTGTAGTGATTTCATACAAATTATCATTTAAAAGAATAATAGATTTCTTGATTTGTATTCTTAAATCATGAAATTCATTAACATTTTTCTGACTCTTTTCGAAGCTGATATTGCTTACACAAAAACCGCTAAATATTTCATTATTAAGTGCTCTTAATTCCAATATGTCAGTGGTTATATCTTTAGCTAAGATCGCTACAACCTCACTCCCTTTCTGCTCTCGCCAACTGTTATATGTCATCAATACTGCAACAGGTGCAAAGATCGCTGCAGACCAAAGCAAGAGATTGGTTGCTAAAGTAATATCAACTTTTAAAAGTTTAAAGATTGCATAAATCGCAATGCATAAAACTAAAATGATCGCGTACACTGCAAACAAAGTAGCAACCAGATTTTCTGACTTATTCCTGTCCTTGCTCACCCCAGAAGCAATTCAGCCTATTTTGCTACGCGCGCTTTATTCTCCACAATATCTGGCAGACTTTTCTCAATCCAGCCAATTAAGTACATAATTTTTTCAGCTGCTTGTGAACCGGTAATCGTCAACTGATATTCTACTTTCGGCGGCACGACCGGATAAACTGTTCTTAAAATAAAACCATCCTGCTCCAGCATTTTTAAAGTCTGGGAGAGCATCTTTTCACTCACCCCTTCGATGCGCTGTTTCAACTCGCTAAAACGATGCACTCCTTCACTGAGACAGCGCAAAACTAAAACAGACCACTTATTAGCGATATGCTCTAATATTTCTCGAGAAGGACAATCAGTGGATAAAACTTGCCCCAATAATTTACTGGTTTCATAAGCAGACATAAAAATCTTCCTTTCTAGTAATAAGCTTACTTTTTAATATGGGCTTAAATTGAGTAAGTTATCAGATTAATATTTATTCATCAAAAAAAGCGAGAATAAAAAATGAAAATTGCAATTACTGGCGCAACGGGTCATCTCGGTCACCTGGTTATTCAACACCTACTTCCTCAAACATCTGCAAATAATATTGTTGCCTTGGTGCGTAATGTAGAAAAAGCTGAATCATTTCAAAAGCAAGGAATCGAAGTTCGCCATTTTGATTATGATCAAATCGAATCTCTTCAGCCTGCCCTCCAGGGGATCGATAAATTACTTTTAATCTCTGCCAGTGAAATTGGTCGACGGACACCGCAGCACAAAGCGGTAATCGATGCTGCTGTTGCGGCTAAAGTTCCCTATATTGCCTACACCAGTTTATTGCGTGCAGATACCTCCCGGCTTAGTCTTGCACAGGAACATCGTGAAACAGAACAATTTATTCATGATAGTGGCTTAAGATATACCTTATTAAGAAACAACTGGTATATCGAGAACTACCTGGCCAATATTCAACACACGATTGACTCAGGTATTTTCTATGGTGCGGCTCAGGATGCCCTTATCAGCGCTGCTCCACGTGAGGATTATGCAGAAGTTGCAGCAAATGTCCTGCTAGGTTCAGATCATGACAATAAAACGTATGAATTGGCGAGTTCTAAAGCATTTACCTTCGACACTTTGGCTAAAACGATTTCTGAAATTAGCTCGAAAACTGTCATTTATAAGAACTTGAGTGCTGAAGACTACAAACAAATGCTTCTACAGGCAGGACTACCTGAAAGCTTAGCTGAGACCATGGTGGAGGCAGATGTTGAAGCAATTCGTGGTGCATTTTTCAGTGAGAGTAAAGATTTAGAAAATTTACTGAAGCGTCCTACCACCCCAATTGAAACGACAGTTAAATCTTCACTTACCTCTTTTTGATCCCGTATAAAAAAGAGCCTCAAATGAGACTCTTTTTTTAGCTAAAAACTAATTATGCATTAGTTTCAGCAGGAATTTTAGGATAGCTTACACCGCCCATCTGTTCAGCAATACGTAATACCTGGCAGCTATAACCTACTTCATTATCGTACCAAACGTAGCAAGTTAAACGGTTACCTGAAGTGATAGTCGCTTGCGCGTCAAATACACCTGCAGTACGTGAACCGATAAAGTCAGAAGATACCACTTCAGTCGAGTTGGTATAGCCGATTTGACCTTGCAGGCTAGATCCGATTGAAATCTGACGAATGTATTCGTTCACTTCATCACGATCAACATCCTGACCCAAGGTAAGGTTAAGAATCGCCAATGATACGTTTGGTGTAGGTACACGTACAGAGTTACCTGTCAGTTTACCTTGAAGAGCTGGAAGCGCCTTAGCAACTGCTTTCGCTGCACCAGTTTCAGTAATGACCATGTTCAGTGTAGCAGCACGGCCACGACGGTCAGCTTTATGATAGTTATCGATCAGGTTCTGGTCGTTTGTGAACGAGTGAACTGTTTCAACATGACCATTAATCACTGTGTATTTGTCGTTTAACACTTTTAATGTTGGAGTGATCGCATTTGTAGTACAGCTTGCTGCAGAGATGATTTTGTCTTCATCCAGAATGTCAGCCTGGTTCACACCAAATACCACGTTCTTCATGTCACCTTTACCCGGTGCAGTCAGAATAACACGGGCAGCGCCTGGACATTTCAGGTGCTGAGCAAGGCCTTCCACATCACGCCATTTACCTGTATTGTCGATAACAAGTGCATTTTCGATACCGTATGCAGTGTAATCTACTTCAGATGGGCTTGATGCATAGATCACTTTGATGAACTGACCATTAGCAATAATTGCTTCGTTTTCTTCATCAACAGAAATCGTACCCGCGAATGGACCGTGGATTGAATCACGACGCAATAAAGACGCACGTTTTTCCAGATCACCATCAGACGATTTACGAACGACAATTGCTTTCAGGTTCAAGCCACGGCCCAGACCTGACTGGCTGATCATCAAACGTGCAAGGATACGACCAATACGACCGAAACCGTAAAGAACAACATCTCTACCTTCAACAGAAGTTGGATTGCCTTCAAGAGATTTCACAGCGTCAGCAACGAATGCGTTAACATCCCCACCTTTTGCTTTGAACTCAACAGCAAGTTTGCCTAGATCGACTTCAGCAGTACCGATGTTGTCAATTTTCGCCAATGCTTCAAGGATTGGGAAAGTGTCTACAACAGAAAGTTCAACGTCTAGCACGCGAGTACGGCGATGTGCTTTCAGAATCTGAATCACAGAACGGTTAATTAAAGAGCGACCATAAACTGTAGCTACAATATTTTTTTCACGATATAACTGACCCACAAGGGCAATCATACGTTCCGCAAGTTCTTCACGGTTTTTCCAGCGACCTTGGTGCTCTGCATGTAGGGCAACGATAGTGTCTTTGCTCACAGATACGTCCTCTAATTAATTGTAAATCTAGGCATAAATTTCTAAACCCGACAATTGTAATGGAATTGGCGGCAAGTTTGAATCAAAAGCTCATTATGACGGGCAGTTTTTAACGTATATTCACTATAAATTTTAAAAATAATTGTAATTAGCTGAATGATTTTGCATCCAAAAATTTTAAAGATAGCTGTTTTTTAATCACAAGCATAAATTTGTTAAATGTTGTTTATTCATGCGATCTCTTCTTAATTTTAAGATTGAAGTCGATCTTTATAGTTTTCCAGATTTTTCTTAAGGGCCAATTGCTGTTTACGTTGTCTAAGTAAATGCAAGATTCCTTCCACCACCAGCACAAAGACAGCCAACCAGATTGGGATATAAGTCAACCATTCACCTGATTCCACGCGCTCACCAAGTGCCATTGAAGCAAAAGCCAGCAATACCGGTTCCAGATAGCTCAATAGCCCAAAAATCACAAAAGGCAAATATCGACTGGCCAAGATATAACTGCCTAAACCGAGCGCACTTAAAAAGCCTAATCCAAGCACTGCCAATATCAAGTGATAATGACTGAATATTAATGGCAAAGAGTCGCTATAAATAAAGCCAAGATAAAACGCAACAGGCAAAATCAGAAATAAATCCCACCAGAATCCACCCAGGTGATCGGTAGCAAATTTACGCCGCATAAAGAAATAAATTGGGTAAGCTAAAGCAACATAGACTGTTTCCCATGCGATTGAACCAATTCGCCAGATTTCATGCCCTACTCCCAATACTGCCAATGCAACAGCGACCATCTGGAAAGATGATAATTTTTCTTTGTAGAGCACACAGCCGAATAACACCATTACCAGAGGCAGGAGAAAATAGCCGAGCGAGACTTCGAGACCACGCCCATTGATAGGCCCCCATAAAAACAACCACAATTGTGTGGTACATAACAGCGAACTAATCAGCAACCAGATCAAAAATGAAGGCTGTCGTAATACCCGCTTAAAGATACTGCTGATATGTTTCAGGTCCCCTGACCACCACATAAATGCAGTCAGAAATGGCAAGGTCGCCAGCATACGCCAAGCAAAGGTCTGTTCACTGTCTAAAGGCTGTAAAAAGGGCGTAAATATATAGAGCACTCCAAAAACCACGGAGGCCAATACAGATAACGCAATGCCTTTATACATAGTCAAACTCTACTTTGATTCGTCTGCATTATAGCGACTAGCATTATAGAAAGCTTGATAATTCACTTATATAAAAAGGTCTCCATTTAAAATTAGATATTATGTTTTCACACAGCATAAAAAACCATGCCTAAGCATGGTTTACATAAAAACGCTAAACTTATCTTTGAGTTTGCTTGGTATAAATCACATCACTCAGGTCATAGCCCACCGACTGTGCATATTGCAAATATTCATTCACTACGTTTTTATCCAGTTGGGGATTACGGGAAAGTATCCACATGTATTTACGTTTAGGCTCGCCCACCAGAACAGTCTGATAGTTCTCATCCAGTTTTAAAACCCAGTAATCACCACGGGCGACCGGAATCCAGCGAATAAAGTCTGGCAAGAAACTGACTTTTAACTTGGTATTCTGTGGTGGATTCTGCGCAAATGCCTCACCCAGTGATTGGGTTTGTCCACCATCTTTTTTAATGCAGCGGTTATCCACCACAATATTGCCATTTTCATTTAAAGTATAAGTTGCTGTGACATCACGATCACACTTATTTTGAAAATATAGAGGCTTGCGTGCTACTTCGTACCATGTCCCCAAATAACGGTCCAGTTCAACTTTCTCAATGGTCGGTAATGGCTCGTCTTTCGCATAAGCCATAGTAGCGGCGCCCAAACCGAGAAGAACCGCGCTACCCACCGCAATTTTTGCCAGCTTTAATCCGGTACGTGAAGATTTTTGAGTTGTCATAAAGATACCTATTGCATGTTCACAAAATATTTATTTAAAAAATTCTGTTCCTACAATAGCTTTATCACAGCCCTTAATTTGTTACATTGTGTTTGCTTTGTGATTGATTTTACGTCATTTAAATAAGATTTAATGCAACAATAATCAATCAAACATCTGGGCTTTCAAGCGTAAAATTTCATCCCGCATACGTGCAGCCTGCTCAAACTGCAGCTCTTTGGAAGCTTTCAGCATCTCTTTTTCCAGTTTGTTAATATGTTTCGCAAAAAGTTTCGGATCTGCCATGATATGCCGCTCATCCGCACTGATGGCACGTGCCTGATCTGATACGTGTAATTTAATGGATTCATCATTCAATATTTCACCCGTATCAATTTCCTTGATCACCTGACGCACTGCACTACGTGGCGTAATACCATGCTCTTCATTAAACTGAATCTGCTTGGCACGACGACGGTCCGTTTCATCAATCGCTTTCTGCATCGAATCAGTAATACGATCAGCATACAGAATCGCCTTACCTTTCAGGTTACGCGCAGCGCGGCCAATGGTCTGAATGAGAGAGCGCTCAGAACGCAAAAATCCTTCTTTATCTGCATCCAGAATCGCCACTAATGATACTTCCGGCATATCAAGGCCTTCACGCAACAGGTTAATTCCGACCAGCACGTCATGAACCCCAGTACGCAGCTCATGAATGATTTTTACCCGTTCAACAGTATCGATATCCGAGTGTAAATAAGCGACCTTAATCCCATATTCTTTCAAATAAGAAGTCAAATCTTCAGCCATGCGCTTGGTCAAGGTTGTAACCAACACCCGCTCATTAATGTCTTTACGCAGATTAATTTCTGAAAGCACATCATCGACCTGTGTCAAAACTGGACGGATTTCAATTTCCGGATCGATCAGACCGGTTGGACGTACCACCTGCTCGACAATCTGCTGGGATTTTTCCAGCTCGTAACGTGCGGGCGTTGCGCTAACATAAACAGTCGTCGGCACAATACGTTCCCATTCTTCAAATTTCATCGGCCGGTTATCCAGCGCACTCGGCAAACGGAATCCGTAATTGACCAGATTTTCTTTACGCGAACGATCGCCCTTATACATGGCGCCAATCTGCGGCACCGTCACATGTGACTCATCAATAATCAGCAAGGCATCATCAGGAATATAATCGAACAAGGTCGGTGGCGCTTCACCCGCAGGACGGCCAGATAAATGGCGTGAATAGTTTTCAATGCCGTTGGTATAACCCAGTTGCTGCATCATTTCCAGATCATAGCGTGTGCGCTGCTCGATGCGCTGGGCTTCCAGCAGTTTGTCATTTTCCCGGAAGAACACCAGACGCTCTTTAAGTTCTTCCCGAATGGTTTCGATGGCACGGGACAAATTGTCTTTCGGCGTAACATAATGGCTTTTAGGATAAATGGTTACGCGAGGCACTTTACGAACCATTTTCCCGGTCAGCGGATCAAACCAGCGAATGGAGTCAACTTCATCATCAAACAGTTCAATCCGGATCGCATCCTGATCGGATTCAGCCGGAAAAATATCAATAATTTCGCCACGAATACGATAAGTACCGCGCAGGAATTCCAGTTCGTTACGCGAATACTGCATTTCGACCAAACGGCGAATAATATCATCACGGCCAATGCGGTCGCCTTCCACCACATGCAGCAACATGCTCATATAGGCATTCGGATCACCCAAACCATAAATCGCAGATACCGATGCGACAATAATCGCATCACGTCGCTCTAGGAGTGAACGGGTTGCAGAAAGGCGCATCTGGTCAATATGGTCATTAATTGCAGCATCTTTCTCGATAAAAGTATCTGAAGATGGCACATAGGCTTCCGGCTGGTAATAATCATAATAACTGACAAAATACTCAACAGCGTTATTGGGGAAAAATGCTTTAAATTCGCCATAGAGCTGCGCAGCCAAAGTTTTGTTATGCGCCATGACGATGGTCGGACGCTGGGTCTGTGCAATGACATTGGCCATGGTATAGGTTTTACCAGACCCGGTAACCCCCAGTAAAAGCTGATCATGAAAACCCTGTTCAATGCCTTTGACAAGTTTTTCAATGGCCTGTGGCTGATCGCCTGCTGGTTGATAACTGGTCACTAATTCAAAGGGCTTTTTATCACTCATAGCTTTCGCTGACTTCGCTGCGGATATAGATTTGATTTATTATGAGGGTAAATTGGAATTACTCAATCCCTGCTTAGGTTTCTGTTTGGTAAAATAAAACAATATTACTATTCATTATTTGTTAGCACTTTAATCGCCATCTGGTTTGAAAAATCATCAAAAAATATACAGTTACAAAGCGAATAAATATAGTACAGACCATGCATTTTCAGACAACAACTTTATTTAGGTTTACTCGGTATGCTGTTTTGGATCATGGGTGGAATATTGTCCTATCTGTTTGGATAGCGCTGCAGAATAATGCCTTGACCCCTCTTCATTTCACGGGCAACATGAAGATCAGGATGGCCTAGAATAGACAATTATGACTTACCACTATCACGATGAAAGTATTGTTAAATCCCTTCCAGAAAATACCGTTTTTGTATTTGGCAGCAACCTGGCTGGCCAGCATGGTGGTGGTGCAGCTAGAACGGCACTTGAGCATTTTGGCGCAGTCATGGGCGTCGGTCGTGGCTGGGCGGGTCAAAGCTATGCCATTCCCACCATGAACGAGCATTTGCAACAAATGCCGCTCTCACAAATCCAGCACTATATTGATGACTTTAAGATTTACACCAAAAACCATCCTAAAAACAAATATTTTATTACTTCCATAGGCTGCGGGATCGCAGGTTATAAGGTCGAGGAAATTGCACCGATGTTCAAAGGCATCTCGCGCAATGTCATTTTCCCGCAATCTTTCCGTCCTTTTGTCGAAAAACCCTTGCCCAAATTAACCGCAAATTTCTTGCATACCATTTTCCGTGATTCGGTCATTTTAACTCCGGCCAGTGATGAGCTGATTGAAGAACTGCCTTTGACTGAAAATGAAAAAAGTCTGGCAAGGATTATTTTAAATACTCAGATCTACCCGACCGACAGCAATGGACGGGAACGTGTTTTTGAAATTGAAGATATCCTGCATAACCTGAATACCAAGCTGGTCGATTTTCAAAGCCAGAAAGAAGGTGCCATGTTGTTTGGAGGCGTGATTTTAGCGCTACTGGAACTTTATAATATTAACGAGAAAGATTTTATTGATGTCTGGCAAGGTGAGCGAGAAATTGCTCCACCCAAACCGGAAAATAAAGCACGTAAAAGTATTCGTTAAGTGGCCACAGTACTCCTTTTTAAAAAAGCCAATGTCTGAATTGGCTTTTTTTTGGCTACTCAAATATTGAATATGAAATAGATCAGGTCTGGATTTTGTTTTGTTTGGTATCTAGAAAGCTTAAATATTTCGTTTGCTTTATTAAAAATAAAATTGAAATAGATTTGGATCATCCGGTTTTTTTACTTTTTCATGCTCAGGAAGCTGCAAAAATGAAATATTGATCGCCAACTCCCTAAAAATTTCTACAAAAAAAGCCATGATTTATCATAGCTTTTTGAGTCTGATCAATTAGCGTTTGCCCATTGAGCGGCGAGTACCACGTGGCGGCATCCAGGTACGGTCAGCATAGCGCTGTGGTCTTGGTCTTAAATCTTCCAGAACTTCTTCAGCAGCATTTTGCTCTGCTTGTTTAATAGGGAAAGGTAAATTGACCAAGGGCTTTTTTTTGGGAGTCGTTTGGGTGCTCATATGATTCACTCAATAATATATATAACTATTGTACAAAAAAACTCAACCCACTGGGTAGCAGGATCTTAGATAAATTCATCTCGACGTATTTTTTAAAATAATAAATGTGCTCAGACAGACATTTGCATGAACCATGTCCAGCCTAAAATTTACTTAAATTATCATGTAGATAATCAGAAATTAGTCTGATCGATAGTTGAGTTAATTCCAAGCTAAACTTTCTTTATATTTACATTAAAATTAAGCAGCAAACTCCTCATTTTTCAAAGCACTTTTCTTTAAAAAAGCAACTACGATACACATAAAGCATACAGCCGTTACCAAGATTAACTATTGATTAACTTTTAGCCTATTGTTCTATAACTGAATTTTTAAATTTAATTCACATAATTAATGAACTAGAAAAACGAATAAATACACTGGACATGGAGTTCCAAATCAATGAAAAAAATGCTGGCGTGTATGGCAGGCTTGGCGACTTTACCTATGGTCGCTCATGCAGATTCCCCTTATTTTAGCTTGCAGGATGGAGATGGCTTTAAACGCTTTTCTGTATCCGTTGGTGCATTGCATGTAATGCCGCAAGGTAAAGCACAGCCTGTTCGTGTCAATACTGCAATTAATGAAGGCTATCAATCCAAAGTGGGAGATATACAGGCGGAAACCGTCATAGACAACCTTGATCCTGACCGCAAACCAAATCGTGTCGTCGAAGGATTAGTAAGGTTAATTGGTGCCTTTGGCGGTAAGGTATCTAGTGGCCTTTCTGGAGATTCCTATGTATACGGTCTTTCAGAATGGGATAATCCAGGAACGGGTCTTGAAGCAGATGATGTCACCACCCTAGGCCTCCTGACCAACTATTATTTTACCGATAATATTTCTTTTGAAATGAAGGCGGGTATTCCCCCCAAGGTAGATATCAAGGGAAAAGGTACAATCTATGCACCATTTGCTGCTGTGGCAACGCCTTTGGGTGGGATTGCAGGTAATTTAAATCTTGCCAATGACATCAAAATTACAGATCTAGCGCAGTCCAGCAAAGCTGCAGAAGCACGTGCCTGGACCCCGGCTTTTGAACTCCAGTATCATTTTGGTAAAACTGGGGTAAATAAATTCCGTCCTTATGTTGGGGTAGGATTTATGTATGCTTATTTCAATGAACTTGAAATAGATCAAGGTATTGAATCTGATCTAGTTGCTGCAGGCCACATGATCCAGAATATTATTAATCAGAATGCTGGTGCTTCCCTGGAAATGAAGGATAGCACGGGTAGAATGAAAGTGGATCTTGAAGCTACCGATGCTTTTGTCCCCATAGCTACTGTTGGCTTTACTTATGATTTCAATGATAAGTGGTTTGCGGTGGGTTCAGTGTCTTATGCCCATTTGCAGAATGAATCTAAAATTACTGTAATTAATGAAAATACCGGACAGACCTTGATTAATTCAAAAGCCGATATTGAAATTAATCCGATTCTGGCCTATGCCGGATTTGGAATGCGCTTCTAAGTTAATTTTTTACTTTTTAAGAAAACGGCTCCGGCCGTTTTTTTTGCGAATCATATTGATAAAAAAAATTTATCTTTTGATCAATTTTTATTTAATCGCCTCTCTTGCCTGAATCGAATACTATACCTATCAACTTTTATAGGCATGAATGATGTATGGCTGACGGTCAGTTTTCCAAAGCTCTGGTTTTTATGCTCATTGGCTCCGCCATTATCTTGGCATTGTCGCTGGGCGTACGACATGCATTCGGCCTGTATCTGGTGCCGATGAGTGAAGAATTTGGCTGGGGTCATCATGTTTTTAGTCTGGCGATTGCCATGCAAAACCTGATCTGGGGTGCAGTTCAGCCCATTACCGGGGCATTTGCCGATAAATATGGTAGCAAGATTGTCGTTGCTGTAGGTGGAGCTTTATATGCAATTGGCCTGCTCCTGATGGCAGTCAGCTCGACCGGGCTACTACTCAATCTGAGTGTAGGGTTAATTCTGGGTCTCGCCCTGTCAGCTACGTCATTTCCGGTGTTATTGTCTGCAGTGGGGCGTGCAGCACCGCCAGAAAAGCGTAGTCTGGCCATGGGAATTGCCAGTGCAGCCGGATCTTTTGGCCAGTTTATCATGCTGCCTTCAACCCTTTTACTCTTACAGAATGTCGGCTGGTCAGCAGCATTGGTGGTTAGTGCCATTCTGATTGCACTGATTGTGCCATTGGCCTGGATGCTAAAAGCACCGATGTATGTTAATCCCAACGCAGCCTCTACCCCAAATATAGTCTCATTGAGTTTTAAACAAATTCTGGTCGTAGTGAAAAATCATAAACCGTTCTGGTTTCTGGCTCTGGGCTTTTTTGTCTGTGGTTTCCAGGTGGTATTTATTGGCATCCACCTGCCTGGCTATCTGATTGATCATGGTTTTAATGCCACAACAGGTACAATTTTTCTGGCGCTGGTCGGTTTGTTTAATGTGGTAGGCACCTATACTGCCGGCTGGTTGGGTGGGAAATATTCCAAGCCGCATCTGCTGATGGGTCTTTATGGTTTGCGCGGGATCGCGATTATTGCCTTTCTCATGCTGCCTCTGAGTACATGGACAGTTTATGCCTTTGGTGTCATCATGGGATTACTCTGGTTATCGACCGTTCCGCTGACCAATGGCATTGTCGCGAATATGTTCGGGGTGAAATATCTGACCATGCTCAGTGGCATTGTGTTCTTTACCCATCAGGTTGGCTCATTTTTCGGTGGCTGGCTGGGTGGAGTCAACCATGATTTGAGTGGCAATTATAATGCGGTGTGGATGCTGTCTATTGTCCTCAGCATTTTTGGGGTACTGGTGCATTTCTGGGTCAATGAGGAGCAAATCGTCCATGACTGATTCTCTACTGAAACTCAAAATTTCGATTACTTTAGTTCTCCTGCTTTTACTGGCTCTGTCGATTATGCTCTGGTTCCAGACCCCTGAGCTGTTTGAATATTTTAATCAGGCTTTCTGCGCACACTAAACTGCTGGAATATCCTCAGCAAAAAATACGCAATCCATCGCACAATAAGTTAAATGCTGTAAAATCAGCAAAATAATAAAAATATAAGCTTCTTCATAAACTTATCACTTCTTTTGATTTTATTTCAGTCCGGAATTTTCTTAGATTCTGATTATTAAAAAATTCTGAGACTCGATAATGACCAGCTTAACCCAACTTTCACAAGCCATTCATGATGCTCCACGCTGGCATCAGCAAGATCAATTTCAACATCCGACTGAAATCAAGATTGTACCGCAAACAGATCAGGCCTTAGGTGCAGTGGTCTATGGTCTGGATGCCCGTAAAGCACAGTCATCTGAAACCATTCTGAAATTAAAACAGGCGCTGGCCGAGCACCTGATTTTGATCTTTAAGCAGCAAAGTCTGGATGATTTACAATACTTGGCGTTTTCAACTTATTTCGGTTCCATTTTCCGCCCAGGTGCAGATACACCGGTACTGGCTGCGCAGTCAGATAGCGGTGTTCCACCCGATGTCGTTCCGGTGTCCAATGCTGTTGGTCAGGGAGATTACACCGGGCATGGTGAACTGACTCCACATGCCGATCATCAATGGACACCCCTACCTTCTTTTGGTTCCCTTCTGTATGCAATTGAACTGCCTCAGGACGGCGGTCAGACCAGCTGGATCAATACCATTAAAGCCTATGATGCACTCGATAAAGAAACCAAAGCACAAATTGATCAGCTACAACTGATTACTTACAACCCATTCGTGCGCCGTCAAAAAACTAGAGATCAGGTTGAGGATCAAGGTTATGGCAATAGCCCGCTGTATCGCTTTAAAGATCAGCCCATATTAAGTCATGCCTATCCACATCCACTGGTGCGCACTCATCCCGAATCCGGTCGTAAAGCACTTTGGCTGAATACGCATACCGAAGTTGAACTGGTCAATTATGATGATCAGGCTGGCAGCGAACTGATTGCAACATTGCGTGAGCATATTTCAAAACCTGAGTTCGCTTATGAACATCATTGGGAAGTGGGCGATATCGTGTTCTGGGACAATCAGGTGACTCTGCACTCCCGTCGTCCTTTCCCGGCTGATCAGCGCCGTTTATTGAAACGTATCAGTCTGGCAGGTAGCCGTCCATTTTAATAATAAAAACGAGAATAACGAGAAAGGTAGAACTAGCTTAAACCTTCAATAATTACAATTCATCATGTCGATCTTCCACCATTGAGACTTTGACCACCTCAATGGTTTTTTATTTTCAAGCAAAAAATTAACTTTGAATATTAGCTTTGATCCAGTCGATCTTTAACAAAACAAAGTAGCGGTTTACTTTTTCTCACTTAATCTGTCTGGTGTATTTTCCTTTTTCTGCTTAGCGTATTAGAAAATCAGCAATAAACCCCTGGAAAGAGGAAACAACAATGAATCAGCTTCAATTTTCAGATTGTGTTCAGACCTGTATGAGCTGTTCTCTCGCATGTGCCAACTGTGCCAGCGCCTGTCTTAAAGAAAAAGAGCTAGAGATGATGCGGGAATGTATCCAGCGCTGTCTGGATTGTGCAGATATTTGTCAGCTGTGTGCCCGTATGGAACAAAAGCAGTCTCCTTTCATGCATGAGATATGTGAACTTTGTGCAAAAGCATGTGACTACTGCGCAGAAGAATGTGGTCAGCACCAACATGAACATTGTCAGCAATGTGCCGAAGCATGCCGCCGTTGTGCTGAAGAATGTCGAAAAATGGCTGCCTAGCCCTCACGGTGACTGGTCAAAAGTAGCTATAAAGATTAAAAAAGAAAAACCCGCAAGATTGATCTTGCGGGTTTTTGGCTAACTTGAATGAGTCAAATTAGAATAAACGGTTCATACCATTCAGCGTTGCCACACGATAAGCTTCCGCCATAGTCGGATAGTTAAAGGTAGTTTCTACAAAGTACTTGATGGTATTGTTCGGGCTGTTCATGACTGCCTGACCAATGTGGATAATCTCAGATGCATTATTACCGAAACAATGAACACCCAAAACTTCCAGCGTTTCACGATGGAACAGAATCTTCAATTCGCCCACAGTATCACCGGTAATCTGTGCACGGGCCAGGTGACGGAACGATGCCTGACCGACTTCATATGGAATTTTCTCTTCAGTCAGCTGCTGTTCATTCTTACCAATCGAAGAAATTTCAGGAATGGTATAAATCCCGGTTGGAATATCAGTGACCGGAGCAACGTCTTTCTCACCACTCATGTTTGCACCCGCGCAACGACCTTGGTCATAGGCAGCAGAAGCCAGAGATGGCCAGCCAATCACATCACCAGCAGCATAGATATTTTCAACGTCAGTCTGATATTGATCATTTACAGTCAATTGACCACGACTGTTCGGTTTCAGGCCGACATTTTCCAGACCCAAACCATCGGTATTGCCTGAGCGGCCGTTACACCACAAAATTGCATCTGCTTTAATTTTCTTGCCACTCTGAGTATGCAGAACTACATATTCATCAGACGTTTCAAGATAATCAATCTGTTCGTTATGACGGATCAAAACACCCTGTTCACGCAAGTGATAAGACAATGCATCAGAAATTTCATCATCCAGGTAGCTGAGCAGTTTCGGCTGTGTATTGATCAGGTCAACTTTATGGCCCAGACCAATAAAGATCGATGCATATTCGCAACCAATGACACCTGCACCATAAATAATGATTTTTTGGATTGTATAATCCAGATCCAGAATTTTGTCTGAATCAAATACACGCGGGTGATTAAAATCTAGAATTTCAGGACGGTAAGGACGAGAACCGGTCGCGATCACCAACTGTTTAAACTGAATCGTTTCCTTGATGCCATCCGGGGTAAATACAAAAATGGTATTTTCATCCTGAATGTAGGCACGGCCATGGAAAATATCAATTTTATTACGATCGTAAAAACGCGAGTGTGTTTCAACCTGCTGTTGAATCACTTTATGTGCATTACGAAGCACCTGCTTCATGGTGAACTGTTTCCATTCACCTACTTTTTGAAACATTGGATCACGTTGATAACGGATGATGCTCGATACCGTCTGACGCAATGCTTTACTTGGAATCGTACCAACGTGGGTACAGTTACCACCTAGCTGTTCACGCATATCAACGATTGCAACACGCTTACCTGATTTGGCAAGTTTCATTGCCGCGCCTTCGCCCGCAGGGCCCGAACCTAGAACTACCGCATCATATTTAACGAAAGTCCCACTAACGACCTCTTTTTTACGTGGCATTCAACGCTCCTCAAAATTAAAAAATTTACTTTAATCTACCTGCTTATTATGACGTAAATCCTGTTGATTTGGTGTATTTAACTCACATATATTACTTGATAAGAACATTTATTAAATGAATAGTCCTTTTTGCCCCATTTGTAGCTAAGTCCGTTATAATAACTCGGCTATCTTTGAGTATCTCCCCCTTCAAAAACAGTGGAAAAGTTGAATATGTCTGAAAACCGTAAACCTGAACAGGGCGTCAAACTTCGCGGTGCGGAAAAAGTTGCCCGCATTCCTGTAAAAGTTGTTCCTACGGTTGAAACGCCACGCAAACCGGACTGGATCCGAGTAAAAATGGCGGCACCGGAAGAAGTTCAACGCATTAAAACCACATTACGTCAGCAAAAATTACACACGGTGTGCGAAGAAGCCGCGTGTCCAAACCTGCCTGAATGTTTTGGTGGCGGTACTGCTACCTTTATGATTATGGGGGACATCTGTACCCGTCGCTGTCCGTTCTGTGATGTAGCACATGGCCGTCCAAATGCACTCGATGCAGATGAACCGCGTCATATGGCTGAAACCATTGCCAACCTGGGTTTGAAATATGCAGTAATTACTTCCGTAGACCGTGATGATCTGCTGGATGGTGGTGCTCAGCATTTTGTAGATTGTATTAAAGAAGCACGTGCCTTAAGCCCGAATACTCTACTAGAAATTCTGGTGCCAGACTTCCGTGGCCGTATGGATATTGCGCTACGCATCATGACTGAGTGTCCACCAGATGTGTTTAACCACAATATCGAAACAGTGCCACGTCTGTATAAAGCCATGCGTCCAGGTTCTGACTATCAGCACTCTTTAAACCTGCTGAAAATGTTTAAGGAATACTGCCCAGACATTCCAACCAAATGTGGATTAATGGTAGGAATTGGTGAAACCGAAGAAGAAGTGCTTGCCCTGCTTGATGATCTGCATGCGCATGGCGTGGACTATGTAACCATTGGTCAGTATTTGCAGCCTTCCAAGGAACATGCAGCGATTGACCGCTTCGTGACACCTGAAGAATTCGAACGTTATACTAAACATGGTCAAAAACTGGGCTTCCGCAATATCTGGGCAGCGCCAATGGTTCGTTCAAGCTATTTTGCCGACCGTCAATACTATGGCGAACCTGTACCAGCAGTGCGTCGTAAGGTTGACCCTGCCAAGAAAATTGCAGTTCAGACAATTGAAGCTTAATCGGTTTAAATAGATGAAATAAAAGCCCTCTCAAGTAGAGGGCTTTTTAATATCTATAATTAAAATTTAACTCAGCGTTAAGCTGATTTTTCTCTATTAGACAAAGATTAAGTCATTACTTATCTTCACATTTCTTTGCGCGTTCTCACTTGAAGAATGAGCATTTTTCAAACAATCTCAAAAACAGATAAACAACTTAACTTATTCGTTTTAATACTTGAAAAAGATCATTCTCACACGTGCACTGCTGAAGCTATCCAAATCTCAAGTGACAAGAATGAATGAATTGTAATAACGAAATATCCATGAGGGATCTTGGCAAAGCCAGCTTGGTATAAATCTGGAGAAATATAACAATGCTATTTATATTTGCTGTACTACTGCTATTACTCAGTTTATGGGCTGTGTTCTATTTTCAGCTCTCGCGTAGTGTGGGTGCAATCACGCTAATTATTATGTCAGTAGTGTGTGCCTTTATTAGCCCGTGGTCACTTATTCTCGGTATTCCGCTCATCCTGATTAGCCTTGTAGTGATGATCGAACCTTTGCGCATGTCATTCATTTCCAAACCGGCCTATAAAACACTGGCCAATGCTATGCCGAGCATTAGTCCAACAGAACGCGAAGCACTGGATTCCGGGACCAGCTGGTGGGAAAAAGAGCTGTTCATGGGTGCACCGAATTGGGAAACCTTTAACAGCTATCCTTATCCAAAGCTGTCGCTAGAAGAGCAAGCCTTTCTGGACAATGAAGTTGAAACCTTGTGCAGCATGCTGGATGAATGGGAAATTCATGAGCAAAAAGCGCTGCCTGATCACATCTGGCAATACATCAAAGACCATGGTTTTCTGGGTCTGATTATTCCCAAAGGATACGGCGGTCGCGCCTTCAGTTCATTTGCCCAAAGCCGGGTGATGAGCAAGATTTCCTCACGCTCGCTCACCACCGCCGTAAGCTGCATGGTGCCGAACTCTCTCGGTCCGGGTGAGTTATTGCTGCATTACGGTACTGAAGAACAGAAAAACCGTTATTTGCCAGGTCTGGCGCGCGGTGAAGAAATTCCCTGTTTCGGTTTGACCAGTCCAGAAGCCGGTTCGGATGCCGGTGCGATTCCTGATACCGGTGTAGTCTGCTATGGTCAGTTTGAAGGTCAGGAAGTTCTGGGCTTGAGAATGAATTTTTCCAAACGCTGGATTACGTTAGCCCCAATCGCGACAGTCGTAGGCCTGGCCTTTAAAATGTATGACCCTGATCATCTCCTGGGTGAACAGACTGAATACGGCATTACCTGTGCCCTGCTCCCTGCCAGTCATGAAGGCGTAATAGTGGGACCACGGCATAACCCGGGACCACCATTCATGAATGGTACAGTTGAAGGTAAAGATGTCTTTATTCCACTGGACTGGATTATTGGTGGCGTCAAAAATGCCGGTAAAGGATGGCGCATGCTGATGGAATGTTTGGCAGTTGGTCGTGGCATTTCCCTACCAGCGCTGTCTACGTCTACAGCAGAAATGACTTATTTAAATGTGGGTGCTTTCTCTCGTATCCGTCAGCAATTCAAAATTTCAGTCGGTAAATTTGAGGGGGTACAGGAAGCCAATAGTGAAATCGCCAGTGATACCTATATGCTGGAAGCCTTCCGTTATCTGGTCACCTGTGGTTTGAATCAGGGCGGCAAACCTGCCGTAATGACGGCGATTGCCAAATATTATGCGACAGAAGGTATGCGTAAAGTGGTCAATCACGGTATGGATGTGGTCGGTGGCCGCGCCATTCAGATGGGTCCGCGCAACTTTCTGGCGCCTTACTATCAGGCAATTCCAGTCTCCATTACCGTTGAAGGTGCCAATATTCTTAGTCGTTCCCTGATGATTTTCGGTCAGGGTTCAATGCGTTGCCATCCTTATCTTTATGAAGAATTACAGCTTTTACAGGCTGAAGATCGGGCTGCCGCTCTAAACCCTTTCGATGACCTGCTTTTTAAACATTTGGGATACACCTTTAACCGGACTGCCCGCTCCTTTGCCTATGCCTTTACAGGTGGCTCCAGTGCTGCACCGCAAAGTGCGGTTGACTTTACCCATCCTTATTACAAAGTGATTAACCGGCTGAGTGCCAACTTTGCCCTGACCGCGGATATGTGCCTAGGATTACTCGCGGGTGATATCAAACGTAAGGAAATGCTTTCAGGTCGTCTGGCCGACATTCATGCTCACCTGTTTATTGCATCGGCAATTCTCAAGTTTTTTGAGCATAGTAAAAAAACTGAAGATGAGCGTTTACATGCACAGCTTGCGGTAGAAAAGTCTCTGTATACAGCGCAAGAAGCATTTTTTGACCTGTTTGCCAACTTTCCATCAGGTGCAGCAGCAGGTATGGTCAAACTGTTATGTTTCCCATTTGGCCGTCCGGTACAGAAACCATCAGACTATCTGAAACAACAGGTAGCGAACAGTATGATGGAAGACAATGCTTTCCGGCAGTCACTCAAAAAACATGTCTACTATAATATCAATGAAAATGATGTCACTGGCCGTATGGAATCAACTTTCAATCTGCTCCTAGAGATTGAAAAGCTCTGGGATCGCTTTAAAAAAGCTGAAAATAAAGGACAATTTAAAGGACTTAGTTTTGCTGAGCATGTAGCCGATGCACATCAACAAGGCTTTATTAATGATCAGGAAGCAGAAAAACTGCTGCACTATAATGCGCGCCGTTATGACAGCATGTTGACCGATGTATTCGATCTGCACTTGAATGAGGTATTAGAGCTTGAGAATCCGTATCTCATCAAGGAAGATGCCAAAGGAACGGATACTTCAGTGCAAACTGATCCTTCACACTCGGTATCACCTTAAATAAAACTTAGATTTAAGATGTCATAAATTCCAGAGTGAAGTCATTTTATTGCTTTACTCTGGAAGCTTTACAAGTGGCTTTTCAGCCACTTTTTTACGACTATGGCACGATAGTATTTTAGCTTAAAAGCGTTAAGCTAAAGCAATAATAAAATTGAGGATAAAGCATGTCACAACAAGATTATGAAAATGGCTTGAAAGTCCGTACCGAAGTAATGGGGGAAAGCTTTGTGCAGCGTGCTCAGGAAAATACCATGCCTTTTACCCAGCCTCTACAAGACTGGATTAATGAACATGCCTGGGGTTCGACCTGGCAACGTGAAGGTGTATTACCACGTAAATATCGTTCTTTAATTACCATTGCCTTCCTAACCGCGCAAAAAAGTCCCACTGAACTGAAAGGCCATGTGCGAGGTGCCCTAAATAACGGTGCAACGGTTGAGGAAATTCAGGAAGTGCTGCTGCATAGTCTGCCTTACTGCGGCGCACCGACAACCCAGGAAGCTTTTCGTGCTGCACTTGAAGTGATTCAGGAATATGAAGCGAATCTAGAGAAATGAATATAAGTGTATTAGAGCTCTTTCATAAATAATTCTTAATGATTAAAAATTATTTATGAAATTCCCGCTCCTCATAGGAGAGGTTCTTTATAAAAAAATCTTTCATCCTCTTGCGGAGCATACTCCTCACCCCTAAGGGAGAAGGAACATTAAATATGAATGGACAATCTTTTTCTGATTTATAAAAGAAATCTATTTGTTTAAATTGCTCAAATATCAGTTAAATTTGAAATTGCTTAGGCTATTTAAAGTAATGATCAATAAGAAAGCCGAGAGTTGTTAAATTCTCGGCTTTTCATATTTTTGATAGTAAATCTGTCGTTATGAATTTAATTCAAAATTAATAGGTTCTCTATGAATAGCAATTTATAAGAAAGACTTTAACCCCTTAATTCAATTTGCGTACGTTGTTCCAACCCTTGTACCGCAGCGGAAAAATCCAGCTGACTGGCCTGAGGCTTGGCAATCTGCTGAAACTGCTCTTGAACTAAAGACATGACTGACAAATCCAGTTGCTGTTGCTGTACCAGCTCTAAAGCAATACCGATATCTTTCTGCAATAAATCCAGCGCAAAAGTTTTGCTGAATTCACGATTTAAGACACGCTGCGCCATGATATTTTCCGACATACTGCTTTTACCACTGGAATGATTAATACAATTCAACGCACTACCCAAATCTACACCCTGCCCTTTCAGTACAGTCAACCCTTCAGCCAGTGCCCATAAATGGGTAGCCATCAACGTATTATTTACTGCTTTTACTGCAAAACCAGAACCACTTTCACCGACATATTCAATCAAGCCGGCAAAAGCATCAATTACCGGTTTAGCTTGTTCAAATGCATGCGCATTGCCCCCTACCATCACGGTTAAAGTACCTTTTTCTGCGCCAATGGTCTGACCGGAAACTGGAGCATCCAGATAATAACTTCCCTGCTGCTCCAATCGTTGTGCCAGTTTTTGGGCCAATTCTGGTACACCGCTAGTACAGTCAATCCAGATTGCACCTGGCTTGGGTGGATGTGCAGCGATTAGATTTTCGACATCCTGACTGGTGGGTAAGCAGGAAAAGATAAAGTCGGCTTGAACCGCCTGCTCAATACTGACAGCCTGAGTGGCGAAAAGTGTGGCATGCTCTACAGCTTTCTGTTCAGACCGGTTCCAGACCCAAACCGGGTGTCCGAGTTTTGGCAAATGGGAAGCCATATGCCAGCCCATTGCGCCGAGTCCTAAAAATGCAATTGTATGACTCAAAAGATACTCCTTATATTTAAGCAACCGGTTTCACTTCAATGTCCGTTGCGGTTGATGCAGATACAGGCGATTCTTTATCTTCCCCACGATTCAGGAACAGATTGAGTAAAATCGCAGCCAGAGTCGCAGTGCCAATCCCACCTAAATCAAAGCTACCAATCTGCAAGCTATAATTACCTGTACCCATAATCAGACACACTGCGCCAATAATCATTGTGCTGTTCTTGGTAAAGTCAATACGGTTATCTATCCAGATTTTGGCACCTGCAACCGTAATCAGACCGAATACTACAATCGAGGCACCGCCAAGCAAGGCCACAGGAATCGTACTGATCACCGCACCAAATTTCGGTGAAAGCCCGAGCAAGATAGCGAATATCCCGGCAAAGACAAACACAGTGGTTGTATACACTTTGGTCACTGCCATAACACCGATATTTTCAGCATAGGTGGTCATTCCCGTACCTCCCACAGAAGCGGATAAGGAAGTACAAACACCATCTGCAAAGAAACCGCGTCCCATATACGGCGACAGATTTTTACCAGTCATTGCAGATACCGCTTTAAAGTGTCCCAGATTTTCCGCAACCAGAATAATGGCCACCGGTGCAATCATCAGCATGGCATTCATTTCAAAGACGGGACTCTGGAAAGTCGGCAGACCAAACCATGCCGCTTCGCTGACTTTACTGAAATCAATCGCAGGTCCGAAGCCCATAATATTGGTGAAAAGAAAATAAAGCAGATAGGAGGACAATAAGCCGAGTAACAGCAGCAGACGGCGTACCATTCCGCGGGTAAACACGGCAATCACACTGATACAGAGAATGGTGATTAACGCCATCCAGGAATCAAACTGGTTGGCAGATACACTTTTGATCGCGACCGGTGCGAGATGCAAACCGATAATCATCACGATGACGCCCGTGACCACGGGGGGCATCAGCTTTTCAATCCAGGCTGTACCAGTTTTCATGACCAGCAAACCAATCAAGGCATAAACAATACCGCAGGCAATGGTTCCGCCAAGTGCGAGCGCAATATTGGGATTCGCGCCTACTCCTGAATAGCCGGTAACCGCTACCACGGCACCAATAAATGCAAAACTCGACCCCAGATAACTCGGCAATCGGCCGCCAGTGATCAGGAAAAATAAAATGGTGCCAATCCCGGTAATAAAAATTGTGAGATTGGGATCAAAGCCCATTAAAAGTGGCGCTAGCACGGTTGCCCCAAACATCGCAAACACATGCTGTAACCCGAGAATAATACTTTTCCCAGCGGGCAGATATTCGTCTGTCTGAACTGGTGTTGTATCGATATTGCCTTGGTAAGGCTTAAATTTTGGAAACCACGATTCTTTTTCTTGCATGGGCTTCCCCTCCTTGATTAGGACTGAATTGATTTAGCACATTTTGTGTGGCTCACAGTAAGAACGGTTAAAGTACATCAGCGCATTGCCTTGACGCTGGCCCATGGCTTTCACTTCACAGAACAGCACGTCATGACTGCCTACAGATACTTGCTGCACCACCTCACAGTCAAAACTGACCAAGGCATCCTCAAGTACAGGTGACTGGGTCAGCAACGTTTTCCAGTTCCCCTGACTGAAACGCTCTGCCATAGGTGTTTTTCCACCAAACAGATTGGATAGATGCTGCTGATGTGAAGCTAGGGTATTCACACACAACACCTGATTATTTTTAAAAGTTTCATAAACTGATGCTGAACGGTTCAGACAGACCAGCAAAGTCGGCGGCGTATCAGTCACACTACACACGGCGGATGCGGTAAATCCAGCCATGCCTGAACGACCTTGTGTAGTAATCACATTCACTGCCGCACCCAGATTGGACATACCCTGACGGAAAATCTGCTGATCGACCTGGGTAAACATTTCAGCTGCGTTTTCAGTCTTTACCACCTTATTTAGTGCACTGTTATCTGCAACTGCTTCTGTAATGATTTTAGACAATTTGGCATTCATGCTGTTCTCCTTCGCCCCAAGTCAGTTTTCAGTGACAGACTTAGGGCTGATATAGATGAAATTGAATCAGGTGGTTCGGCTTATACATGGGCAATCGAAGCAATTTCGACCAGTGCATCCGGTTTTACCAAGCCAGTCTGTACGCAATAGCGTGCCGGTTTATCTCCCGGGAAATACTCTGCATAAACGGCATTAATCGCCGCATAATCTGCCCAGTCTTTGACAAATACATGATTGAAAGTCACGTCATCCATGCTGCCACCGGCTTCTTCAATGACACGTTTGATGGTTTCCAAAATATGACGGGTCTGGGCTGCCGCATCACCGACATGCACAACGTTATTATTTTCATCAAAAGCCAGCGTGCCTGACACATAGACAATATTGTCTGCCTTGGTTGCCGGTACAAACGGTGCTAATGGTTTTGAAGTTCCTGCTGGAATAATGACTTCTTTAGGCATACTGTTTTCCTTAATCTTGATATTTAACTTCTTAAGCGCTTTGAGCTAATCCAGTTTCTTTAAGTGATTCACTTTCTTTTTGAAAGGTATCGACAAAATTTGAGGTATCCGACACCCAGCCAAAGAAGGTCTTGATGTTGTACAGGCTGGCTTCGTGGGCTTCGACTGGACCGGCCTGATGGCAGGCATCCGCCAGCGCCACGCCGAAATATTCCAGAAAGAAACCATCACGCAGCGTCGACTCCACGCAGACATTGGTGGCAATTCCGACAAAAACCAGGTTACGGATACCACGGACACGCAACATGCTGTCCAGTGCGGTATTAAAGAAACCGCTATAGCGAGGTTTTTCAATGACCAGATCTTGTGGCAGTGGCTGTAACTCATCAATCAGTTCAAAGTCCCAGCCCCCTTTGGCCAGTAATTGCCCCTGTAATTCGGGACATTTGCGCATGGTCTTTAAAGCATTGGATTTATGGAAATTCGGAGAATCCGTACCACCTGCTTCCTTATATTCTGCATC
Source organism: Acinetobacter sp. 197 (assembly GCF_048148385.1). Lineage (NCBI taxonomy): Bacteria > Pseudomonadati > Pseudomonadota > Gammaproteobacteria > Moraxellales > Moraxellaceae > Acinetobacter > Acinetobacter sp. 197. The sequence goes on along the minus strand of NZ_JAYWZK010000001.1, from coordinate 273,154 downwards.
CCAGCCATTTTTAAAATAGATGACCTGAATACCGGCCGCATGCGCTGCATCGACTGCTTTCTTGATGTTTTCGACCACGGGTTTGGTCTTTGAGACATCAAAACCCGCCAGATCCAGATAGCCACCCTGCGAGGTATAAGCATTCTGCATATCAATCACAATCAGGGCAGTCTGTTCTGGTGCAAGGCAGATCGCTTCAGGTTCAGCTTTAAGCATTTTCCCGGTACCCAGTTTTTCTGTAAAACCGGCCATTACCACTGATTCACTCATGCGCTTTTCTCCAGTACAGGTGCTTCACCCTCAATCACAATATGGTCACGACATTTCATCAATGGCTGGATTTTCTGACCAAAATCTTCGACCCCTTGAATAAAATCATCAAAAGTCAGCAGCACACCTTCTGTACCCTTGATTTCGCCAATTTCATCCAACATTCGTGCCACATTTTTATAAGAACCTACCAGAGTCCCCATATTGATATTTACAGGAGATACACTAGACGCCATTTGACGGATATTGGTATCTGTACCGGAAGTCGTGTCTTTCCCGCCCTGATTCATCAACCAGTTAATCGCTTCCATGTCGGCACCATCGTTATAATGCTGCCATTTCGCTTGAGCTTCTTCGTCAGTTTCTGCCGCAATCACCATAAACAGCACATACGTCTGCACATCACGGCCAGTTAGGTCGGTTTTTTCTTTTAAGCGATCATTAATTTCTGCATAAGCCGTTGGAGTATTCAGCCCTTTACCAAAAACAAAGTTGTAGTCGGCATATTGCGCAGAAAATTCCAGACCGGCATCAGACTGACCTGCACAGATGATTTTCATATCGGCTTGTGGGCGCGGACTAACACGGCAGTCTTCCATCTGGAAATGCTCACCTTTAAAGTCGGATTTTCCGTTTGCCCAAAGCTCACGCAAAATTTGTACATATTCAGACAGATATTCATAGCGTTTGCCAAAATACTCATTGCCTGGCCACATGCCCATCTGGGTGTATTCAGGCGGCTGCCAGCCAGTCACTACATTTAGCCCAAATCGGCCATTAGAAATCGAGTCAATGGTAGATGCCATGCGCGCTACAATTGCAGGTGGCATGACTAGAGTTGCAGCTGTTGCATAAATTTGAATTTTGCTGGTAACAGCAGCAAGGCCGGCCATCAGGGTGAAAGTTTCCAGGTTATGTTCCCAGAATTCAGTCTTGCCACCAAAGCCACGCAACTTGATCATGGAAAGTGCGAAATCGAAACCATAGTGTTCAGCGCGCTGCACAATTTGTTTGTTTAACTCAAAAGTCGGCATATATTGTGGTGCATTTTCAGAGAGTAACCAGCCGTTGTTCCCAATTGGACAGAAGACACCTATTTTCATTTTCACACCTCATTATTTTTTAACACTTATTCAAAATCTTGAATCCACTACGGGAGTCTTATTTACAATATAAACATTGCAAACCGTGTGCCAACTATATTTATTCATTCTATTTCAATAACTTAATATTTATTTTTTTGAATTTTTAGTAAAATAACTATTTTTAACCATGAATCAATTTCGCTCACTATGTTTCATTCAAGTGCATTTATAAAAATTCATGCGTGTGCAGAACCTGTATAAATTCGCAGTAAAATTCCTGCTCATACCATAGAAACGATTCATTAGAAAAAATAAAAAGTCAGACCCAAGGTCTGACTTAAATAAACAGATTTATTGGCTGAAAATATCAGGCTGATTTTAAAAAATGCAGTATGTTTTGGTTGATCAGGGCAGTTTCAGTCACCGTAGAAGCATGTGCTCCCGTTTCGAGCAGGTTAAACCGGCTATGTGGCAATAACTGCTGCAGTTGTTGTGAACGTTGATATGGCACCAGAAAATCATCCCGATTGGCAATCAGATGTACAGGAACATGTTTGAGTGCCTGCTGATGCACTTCTTCTACTTGAAAAGCTTGTACTGCCTGTATACGTGCCAAGACATTTTGAATCGGTGGAAAGTCAAGGAGCTGCTTATTTTCTGCTTCGGTTAATGGGTCAATATGTGTTGAGATCCAGTGTGGTGGATATAAAAATAAAGCTTGGGCCCGAACATAGGCTTCTGCCCCGCTATTCAGCAATAAAGAAGTCCTTGCCTGAAAACATTTTTGGGTATGTGAGTCTAGTTCGCCCCAGGCATTCAACATGGTCAGACTCAGCAACCTAAATTTTTTCTCCGCCTGATAGGTTGCGAGCTGCATGCCAATATGCCCACCCAACGCATGTCCAATAAAATGAAATTCGCAAATATCCTCATTGATCAATAAATCCAGGATCTGCCGGGCCATACGATCTACGGAATAAGGCGTTGGCAAGAGTTCAGAATCCGAATGACAACCTTCCTGATCATAGGTCACTACATGAAAATTTTGCTGTAAGGCTTTAATTTGAGGATTCCAGAAGCTGGCATGTCCGCCCAAGCCGGAGGAAAGCACTACATAAGGCGCATGTGCCTGTGCTGCAGAGTGAATAAACAAAGACATAAAACTCTCATATTTGAACTATGAGATAAATACAGCAAGATATATGCCTGAATAAGACTATTTTTGAACAATTGGTAAAATTATAGCCAGTACACATTGAACCTGTAATAGAACTCCTCTACCTCAAAGCGTACGTTATAGCCCAGCTCTGTCAACTCCGCTGAAAGATGGTGGATTTCTTCCAGTGGCAGATGCTTGGGAAAAACTGTCAGTACCGCTGTATTACCCTGTCTGGCATTATCTTCAATCAATTGCGCTAAACGTGGCTTGAACATCTCAATATTTATATTTGCGACATCAGATAATATTTTGGCTTGATCAGCAGTCATAAAACTCATTGTTGTGTACTCTTTTTAATTTTATTCAATGAAATTAAATGATTTAAATCACATAAAATATTCTTGTTTTGTAATCTAAATATAAAAAGATAACCAAAAAAAAATCCCTCAACAAGAGGGATTTTTTATTTAAATTTACTGACCTGGCAAAGGAATATATTGCGAAGCACTATTTTGTGCCTTACGTTCAGTTACTACCACTTCAAGCGTCATCGGTTTACCTGCACGCTCGATTTCAATCTGGATAGTACTGTTCGGCTTTTGCAAGGCGACAAAATTAATCAAATGTGAGGCTGAGCTGATCTCTTCCTCATTCACCTTGATAATTTTATCACCACGCTTGATTCCAGCCTTAGCAGCAGGTCCATCTGGTAGCACCTCAGCGACGGTGACACCTTTTTCTTTAGGTTGCAGCACATCATCGCGTTCGGCAGGTAACAAGCTAATCCCCAACCAGCCACGAACGACACGGCCATCTTCCAGAATGGCATTCAATACCTGCTGACAGATTTTGGCCGGAATGGCAAAACCGATCCCTAGCGAACCACCAGACTGCGAGAAGATTGCGGTATTCACCCCAATTAAGTTACCGGCGACATCAATCAGTGCACCACCCGAGTTACCCGGGTTAATGGCGGCATCGGTCTGGATAAAATCTTCATAGGTATTGATACCCAGATCAGAACGGCCTGTAGCAGAAATAATGCCCTGAGTGACAGTTTGCCCTACACCGAACGGGTTACCAATGGCGAGGACAACGTCCCCGACTTCATTACCACTGAGTTTGAAAGGCAAGACAGGTAATTTATCCAGCTCGATCTTGATCACGGCAAGGTCTGTATCCGGGTCAGTCCCGACGACCTTGGCTTCAGCACGACGACCATCCTGCAAAGCCACTACAATCTGGTCGGCCTGCGCGATCACATGATTATTGGTCAGGATATAACCGTCCGGACGCACAATCACCCCTGAACCCAAGCTGTTTTCATTTGGGCTTTGTCCATACTGGTCAGGTAACTGATCGCCAAAGAATTCACGAAATACCGGATCACTCAGCAAAGGATGAGCCTGCTGCTTGACTTTTTGAGTGGTAAAAATATTCACCACAGCCGGTGCTGCCACTTTAACCGCAGCATTATAGGAGACAACGCCTCCTGTGCGCGAAATATCAATCAACGGCTCTACTTTTTCAGCAGGCATTTTGACGCCATCTGGCGCAACTGGTGCCTTTGGTTTTTGGAGTTGTTGCCACCCCAGAAAACCGATAATGACTAAAATCAGTAACACCCAAGGTAACCATGTAAAGGTGCGGCGCACGTTATTATCCTCTAAAATATTTTAATTCGTTGATGACTAAGTAATTTATATTCTATTGTAATGCTAAATACCTAACTAAACACAAAAAAATCCACAGAGATTTGTGCAGCTTTAGTTACAATCAAACCCATAGCTAACTATGGGCAAGCTTTTAAACTAACAGGACTTTTATGGCGAATTTGAACGATATTATTCACTGGTGTGACCAGACCTTGGTAACGCGTGAATTTAAGGACTATGCACCAAATGGCTTGCAAATTGAAGGCAGACCCGAGGTAAATAAAATCCTCTGTGCTGTGACTGCTTCCCAGAGTGCCATTGAAGCTGCAATTGAACAAGGCGCAGACTTGCTGCTGGTTCATCATGGATATTTCTGGAAAGGTGAAGCTTACCCAATTACCGGGATGCGTGGAAAACGCATTAAGATGCTGATTAAAAATGATATTTCTTTAGTCGGATATCATCTTCCTTTAGATAGTCACCCTGTTTTAGGAAATAATGCCGCAATTGCAGATCTGCTTGAACTGGAAAATATGGAACAGCTCGATCCAACCGAACGGCATCCAATTGGCAATATTGGCTATTTAAAACAGTCCTTGACTCCAGAAGGCTTCAAAGCCTATGTATCAGAAAGACTCGGCTTTGACGCACTACATTTGCCTGCAGAAAAATCCTTGATTCAAAAAGTTGGTTTCTGTACAGGTGGCGCGCAGGATTATATTCAAAAAGCCGCCCTACAAGACTGTGATGCCTATATTTCGGGCGAAGTGTCTGAACGGACCTTTTATGAAGCTCAGGAACTGAATGTGCACTATTATGCCTGTGGCCATCATGCGACTGAAAAATACGGTGTGCAACGCTTGGCCAAGGCTATTTCAGAACAGTTTAATATTGAGTATGATTATTTTGAATTAAACAATCCGATTTAATTCGACTGACGGTTATGATCAGTGGCTTTATTCATATATTTTCAGGCTTTATTCTGTATTGTTATTTATACACGATGCCCATTTCGGCCCGATTATCTATTACAATAACGCCACTTATTGTTAAAACCCAGCAAAATGCAAGGAATTGAGAACATGACAACCATTACTTTACCAGCATTACCTTACGGCTACGAAGATCTTGCTCCACACATCAGCAAAGAAACTTTAGAATACCATCATGACAAACACCACAACACTTATGTGGTTAACCTGAATAACCTGATCGCTGGTACTGAGCTTGAAGGCAAAACTCTAGAAGAAATTATTACAGCAACTGCTGGTGATGCTTCTAAAGCAGGTGTGTTTAATAACGCGGCTCAAGTTTGGAACCACACGTTCTACTGGAACTGTATGGCTAAAAATGGCGGCGGTAAAGCAACTGGTACTCTGGCTGCAAAAATTGACGAAGCTTTTGGTTCTTACGAAAAATTTGCTGAAGAATTTGCTACTGCTGCAACTACCCAATTTGGTTCAGGTTGGGCTTGGTTAGTGGCTGACGAAGTAAACGGCCAGCTTTCAATCATGAAAACTTCAAATGCTGATACGCCAATGGCACATGGTAAAATCGCAGTATTGACGATTGACGTTTGGGAACACGCTTACTATATCGACTACCGCAATGCTCGTCCTAAGTACATCTCTACTTTCCTGGAAAGCCTGGTGAACTGGGATTATGCAAATGCGAAATATGCAGGTCAGCCTGCAGGTGTTGAGAAATAATTCTTTATTTCTTTGCTAAAAAAATCACCCATTTTGGGTGATTTTTTTATTTTTAGGCTCTAAATGAATATTTATAAAGCAAACAATTCATTTCTTTACATTAATTGATTGACGACCTGCCGATTCCTCCCTAAAATGCCGATCAGATTCTCCAATAGCTCAGTCGGTAGAGCGACGGACTGTTAATCCGCAGGTCCCTGGTTCGAGCCCAGGTTGGAGAGCCAATCTATTCTCCCATAGCTCAGTCGGTAGAGCGACGGACTGTTAATCCGCAGGTCCCTGGTTCGAGCCCAGGTGGGAGAGCCAGGATTCTAAAAACCCACTCATTGCGAAGTGGGTTTTTTTATACCTGTGTTTTTAAAATTGAGATCATATTGATTTATATAGGCGATCAACCACTCATCGCTTATGTTCCAGCTCGCTTATAAAAATTAAGGCTGATCGCGATTTTGTGGTTAGGACCGCTTTACATAAACATAACAGTTTGAACTACAAACCTTTTCGACTATTTTTAAAACACTTGATTCAATTTATGCTGCTTTTTTCTAAAAGTGCCTTGACCCCTTTTCAAATCTCTCTATAATCGCTGTCAGATTCTCCAATAGCTCAGTCGGTAGAGCGACGGACTGTTAATCCGCAGGTCCCTGGTTCGAGCCCAGGTTGGAGAGCCAATCTATTCTCCCATAGCTCAGTCGGTAGAGCGACGGACTGTTAATCCGCAGGTCCCTGGTTCGAGCCCAGGTGGGAGAGCCAGGATTCTAAAAACCCACTCATTGCGAAGTGGGTTTTTTTATTTTCTCTATCTGTGATCTATGTTTGATTTGAGTCAGTTTATATTTTTTGTGATTGGTTGCCTGGCAACCTTTGCATTAGTTTGTCTGCTCTTCCCACATCTGTTTACCCGTCAAAAGAAATTCTATCCAAAACGTGTGATTACTGCTTTTGAAAGCAGGATGTTTACCCGTCTAAAAGATGCCTTTCCTCATCATCATATTCTGGCCCAAGTTGCGTTTAGCGCCTTGATTACGCATGACCAGATCAAAATGCGCAATCAGTTCAATCGTAAAGTTACAGACTTCGTGGTACTGGATCGCGAATATAATGTGGTGGCGATTATTGAATTAGATGATCCGAGTCATATTGGCAAAGAACAGGAAGATGCTGAACGTGATGCCATGCTGATTGCAGCAGGATATACCGTGATTCGATATACCCAGATTCCAACTATTAGACAACTGCAAAGGGATTTAAGATAAGTTAAGGAACGGTTACTGTACTTTCAGATGCAGCTTGAGTTGAATTTGCTAAAGTTTCCTGCTCTGCTTTGAGCCTTTCAGCAGCCTCTCGTGCTTCAATACGTGCAATCATATCTGCCTGCTGCTGCTTGTATTTTTCCTGATTTTTAGCATCACTATTTACTGCGAGAAATGCCATACTAATTAAAAATACCGGAATACAGAGGGCAAGTGTACCGAAAATCAAAAGTTTTTTGACACTGCGGGGCTGTGACTGCTCAGACATAACAAACCTATTTTTACAATCATTTAACTTTCGCCCCTACTATAACAAATTAAAGCTCTTGCTCAAATTTTGAAAATGCGAGAATAAAAAAGGAGCCGTAGCTCCTTTTAATATCTTCGCTTTTATTTTTACTTCGCTGGCATATTTTCTTCAATGAATTCTACAAGCTCTCTATTCCTTAAAACGATTGCTTGAGTATGTGATGCACCATCAACTCCTAGGAAAGTCACATCCGTACCCAAAGCCACCAAATTCTTTTGCAAGGCATCTGTAACATCATAAGGTACTACCCTATCTTCTTTACCCTGAATAATCATTACCGGTACATTTATTTTTTTGGTAGCAGGCTGATTATCCCTTAAGAAATTTTTCACAGATAAATTTTGATCAAAATTATCAGTCAGCCCTGGATAGTCCACCACTGTTTTCCCAGGATTTTGCTGTAACCATTGATCCATATCCGTACTAAAAGCTGTGATTAAATCTTCTAAACACAGACCATTTTCACCAGTCGTACCTTCAGCACGTTCTGCAACCAGCTCAGATGTGCTTTCAAAGATAGCTTGATAAGCAAAATTTGGCTCATAGGCTTTTATTCCAACACCAACATAAGCTGCATAGGCAAGAAGTTCTGAATAAACAGCTTTCGCAGTTCCTGGTTGAACGGCACCTGCTCCTTCACCTAAAATCAATTTATTTAAAGCTTGCGGTGCAACTGTACCAATAATATAGCCCAGACTAGATGCAGGTGCTGCTGCAACTGCTGCTTTATAATTTGGATCATTCCCTGCAAACTCTGCAGTCGCAAGCGAAGCATGCCCTCCTTGGGATTGTCCCACAGAAACCCAGGCCCCATTAAACTTATTTCCTTGTTGCTGCTTAAACCCTTTCACTGCATAAATTGCAGACTGCGCCGCACTTTTTAAATGCAAATAAGGATGAATACCCTCTGTACCTAGCCCCTCATAATCAGGTGCGACAATGACATAGCCTTTCGCAAGTAAACTTTCTGCCATAGCCTTAAAACGTGGATTAAAGCTATTTCGACTCGGTGCGCAACTATCTCCACTACCCACCGTGCCATGCTCCCATACAACAACCCGCCAACCATCTCTTGGTTGCGGGGTTTTAGGATAGATCACCAACGCGGTAGCTTCTGCAGTTTTTTCTTGTACGTTAGGCATGTTATAACGCATTACCCTGATACTTGAGGCTTGAGACATCACATCTTGGGTATATGCTTGCTCACTTAGAAAAACCTTGGGCTGTGCAACAAAGAAATCATCTTTATCATCATCTCCACACGCAGATAAAAACAGTACCGAAGAACACAGTACGCCCAACATCAATTTCTTATAACTGTTCTGCATATTTCTATCCTTTTATTGTTATTCCCTATCTCTTTTTATCGAGATCACTCAAAATTAAGCATAAAAAAAAGCATCCTTATAGGACGCTTTTGTTATTAGCCGATAGACGGTTAGTACCAAAGAGCCAGAAAAATTCCAGCAAAGATTATGAATCCAATCCAGCGGTTATGCCTAAACGCCCAGAAACACAGCTGTGGATTTTTATCTCGAGTTTTAAACCATTGGTAAATAAAATCAAGAGCAACAACAATTAGTGCAGCCAGACCAAATGGAACCAGTAAATTTTCTAGCCATAATGCAGCACCTATCAATAAAATACTGCTCACCTGCAATGCACTAATGATCTGAATATCGTGCCGCCCAAATAAGATCGCTGTCGATTTTACCCCAATTTTCAAATCATACTCACGATCTGCAATTGCATATTGGGTATCATAGGCTACGGTCCAAGCCAGATTACCAAAATATAGAAGCCAGCAGGTTAAATCAGGCGTTTGCCCGACTGCAGTATAGGCCATCGGAATCGACCAGGAAAATGCTGCACCCAAAAAGACTTGAGGTAAATGGGTATAGCGCTTCATAAAAGGATAAATAAACGCTAAAAACAAAGCCCCGAATGACCAGTAAAAGGTTTCAATCGGCAGGAAAAGAAGCAGGCAGGCACTGGCAGCCACCAAAACCAGAAATACCATCACGGCTTCTTTGGCACTGATAACTCCGGTCGCTAACGGACGGTTTTTAGTACGCTCTACATGTGCATCGACTTTACGGTCAGCAAAATCATTAATGGCACAACCTGCTGCCCGCATAAAAATCACCCCCAAAATCATGGGAATTAAAATTTCAATGCGTGGCATGCCCTGAGCAGCAATCCACAGCGCCCACATGGTGGGCCAAAAGACCAGTTCAGTGCCAATCGGTTTATCAAAACGACAAAGATAATAATAGGCGCTAAGACGCTCACGCCAGGTGATTGCTTGTGCGGTTGCCATAAAAATCAAGCCTGTGAATTTTGTATAAAGTGTTCAAATGCCGGTAAAAATGTTTCTTGTACAATAAATTTACAGCCGTGCCAAGTATAGCAGCTCTGACGGGTCCAGCCTTCATCTAAAAGTACCACCCGACGCTGGCAGAGTGGATTGGTACGTTGAAACAGAAACCAGCCAATAGGTTTGGTGCCAATATGCTGAAAAATTCGGGCTTTTTTTTGCAGGCTTAAAATTGGAAAAATACTTTTGGCTTTCACCCAAGGAGATTGTTCCGAACCATAGAGATAACTTTCACGCACCCAGGAAGTATGCTGAGGTGACATCTGCATCCATTTGGCATTGGCAAAGCTTAAACGCTGAAAATGCTCTTGAATTGGCTCGACATGAAACTGTCCCTGAGCCAAATCGGTTAGTTGTTGCGTGAGTGAACCTGATGCATACAGCCACGGTTTTAACTCAGCCGGCAGAGCTGACAGCAACACACGCGGATTTTGTTTTCTAGAACGACTATTCATTGTTAACAGTTATCTGTTTTTGCAATGATTTCATATTTACCTTGCGGAGTCTTAATTAAAATAAAACCTTCAGCACTCAAATAAAATGAATCGGGATAAGCATAATCTAGCGCCATTTCTGGATTTTTCAGCCCCATAAATTGAGCCTGCTTGTACCCTTCAGGTGTCCGCCCCACTTCAAGATAAGTTACTTCGGAGAAGTTCAACTTAAAACCTTTGTCATGATCTTTTGGATCAATCCATGGATAAAAGCTGGTGTGCTTTTTACGCTGTGCCATTTAAGCCTATCAATCATTTAAAATTATAAATAGATGATACAAAAAAACCCGCGACATGCGCGGGTTTTCTTCGCTTTAATTCGGAAAGAATTACAAGCTGTAGTACATTTCAAATTCAACTGGATGAGTAGTCGTGTTCAGACGACGAACTTCTTCAGTTTTAAGCTCGATGTATGCGTCAAGCATTTCTTTGGTGAACACACCACCTTTAAGCAGGTAATCTTGGTCCGCTTTAAGCGCATCAAGAGCCATATCCAGGCTGTGCGCCACTGTAGGGATTTTTGCTTCTTCTTCCGGTGGAAGATCGTACAAGTTCTTGTCAGCAGCCTCACCTGGGTGAATCTTGTTTTGAATACCGTCGATACCCGCCATTAGCAATGCTGCGAAACCTAAGTATGGGTTCATCATTGGATCTGGGAAACGTGCTTCAATACGCTTGCCTTTCGGGCTAGACACATAAGGAATACGGATAGACGCAGAACGGTTACGTGCTGAGTAAGCAAGCATAATCGGTGCTTCGAAGTGCGGTACTAAACGCTTGTACGAGTTTGTAGAAGGGTTAGTGATCGCATTCAAAGAACGGGCATGTTTAATTACACCACCGATGAAGTACAACGCCATTTCTGAAAGGCCTGCATATTCATCACCAGCAAACAGGTTTTTGCCGTCTTTAGAGATCGACATATGCACGTGCATACCAGAACCGTTATCACCCACCATTGGTTTAGGCATAAAGGTTGCAGTTTTTGCATATTGATGCGCAACGTTCCAAACTGCATATTTGAACTGCTGAACTTCATCTGCTTTACGCACCATGGTATTGAAGCTCACACCAATTTCTAACTGGCAAGAAGCAACTTCGTGGTGATGCACTTCTACACGACCTGGCCCCATAATGTCTTCGATACGCGCACACATATCAGCACGCATGTCATGTGAAGAATCTACAGGAGGAACTGGGAAGTAACCGCCTTTTACGCGTGGACGGTGACCAGAGTTGCCGCCTTCATAGTCTTTGTTGGTTGACCATGCAGCTTCTTCAGCGATCAATGTATGGCGCGCGCCAGACATGTCGATTTCCCATTTTACTTCGTCAAATACGAAGAATTCTGGTTCTGGGCCAAAGAATGCTGTATCACCGATACCAGTAGATTTCAAATATTCTTCTGCACGGCGCGCAATCGAACGTGGATCACGATCATAACCTTGACCAGTAGATGGCTCGATTACGTCACAAGTTACAACAACTGTTGGCTCTGCAAAGAACGGGTCGATAAAACCAGTTTCCGCGTCCGGACGTAAAATCATGTCCGATGCTTCGATGCCTTTCCAACCTGCAATTGAAGAACCGTCAAACATTTTGCCGTCTTCAAATGTATCTTCATCAATACTGTCTGCTGGATAAGTAACGTGTTGCTCTTTACCCTTGGTATCAGTAAAGCGAAAATCGACCCATTTTGCGCCACTTTCTTGTATGAGTTGAAGGACCTTGTTCGCCATGCTCATTTTGCTCCGATGTTTTTGTTGCACCCGTGAAGTGCGTGTTAGCAGTTGATAGTTATTAAGCAATTACCATACCAACTTTTAAAAGTATAGATAAAATCTTGAATTCTTTATAAGAATTCATGAATTAATAAAAATACTTTGCGGCTATTATACTAGCTGCAAAACTAAATGCACTATATTCAAGCATTCTTCATTTATTTTATTTCAGCTTTATTTTTTAGCGCACCTAAATAGTGCAGTGGTGAATAAAAATGTATTAGAAACATAATTTTTTATAGTGGATATGCTGCTTTTTTCAACTTTTGTTTAGTTTTTATTTAGTTTTAGCTAAGAATTAAGCATTTTTTATGAGATATCAGTAAAGAAAACTTCCGGATTGACTTAGGATCACCTGATTATTTTGAGGCATTTTCTTTAACTATACTTTTGAAATAAAATTTTATATCACGCGGTCTGATTCAAGTGATGTTTTTTTCACCAAAAAATTTTAATCTTTTTTTAACTTTCTTTTTAATTTTTAAGTTCTACTCTAAAACTAATCATACTTATAACTTTCTAATGGTAAGTCTATTACTTAAAATAATGATTCAATAATTTCCATTCTGTTTAGATCGGCTTCTTAAGCCATCAAATTTGATGAAATTGTTGCGCCGAATATGGCTATTTTTTGCTATGATGAAGCGTGCTTTATTTTCACACAATGAAATCAATGATTTAGTTGTGTTACCCAAGTGCTTGCAATAAGCGCGAATTAAAGTACGATCGGGACAACTTTAGCACAGTTAAGTGCATTAATTTCAATAGGTTAAGCTCATGCTTTTAATGGTCGACAACTATGACTCCTTTACTTATAACATCGTCCAATATTTTGGCGAACTGAATCAAGAAGTAAAAGTAGTCCGTAATGATGCCGTGACATTGGAAGATATAGAGCGATGGCAACCCAAGTATTTAGTGATTGGTCCTGGACCGTGCTCGCCAAGTGAAGCAGGAATTTCTATTCCTGCAATTCAGCATTTTGCTGGTAAAATTCCCTTACTGGGCGTTTGTCTTGGTCACCAGAGTATTGGTCAGGCATTTGGCGGCGATATCGTGCGTGCCAAACGTGTGATGCATGGCCGTCTGTCTGATATGTACCACAGTAATACCGGGATTTTCAGCAATCTTCCTTCTCCATTTCCTGCAACGCGCTATCATTCACTGGTGATTGATCAAGCTACCTTGCCTGAATGTCTGGAAGTCACCTGCTGGACCAATGAAGCGGATGGCTCTATGGAAGAAATTATGGGTGTGAAACATAAGACATTGCCGGTCGAAGGCGTGCAGTTCCATCCTGAATCGATTCTGAGCCAGCATGGTCATCAAATCTTTAAAAACTTTCTCGAAATTTATGCCTAAGAACACCTTATGAATATTCAACAAGCTTTAAGCAATATTACTAAAAACATTCACCTGACTCAGGATCAAATGCAAGACGTGATGCGTGCCATCATGTCAGGTGAAGCGACCGATGCCCAGATTGGTGCCCTGCTGATGGGTTTACGTCTGAAAGGCGAAAGCATTGATGAGATTACCGCAGCTGCACGTGTCATGCGTGAACTTGCCACCAAAATTGATGTCAGTGACATTCCTTATCTGGTCGATATAGTCGGTACAGGCGGTGATGGCCAGAACCTGTTTAATGTCTCTACTGCTTCGGCATTTGTAATTGCAGCAGCGGGCGCAACCATTGCCAAACATGGTAACCGTGGCGTTTCGACCAAATCAGGTTCGTCAGATTTACTGGAACAGGCCGGGATTAATCTGGACCTGAATATGCAGCAGACCGAGCGCTGTATCCGTGATGTCGGTGTCGGCTTCCTGTTTGCACCCAATCATCATCAAGCCATGAAATATGCAATCGGCCCACGTAAAGAATTAGGGATTCGCAGCATTTTCAACTTACTTGGTCCGCTTACGAATCCGGCCGGAGTAAATCGTTTAGTCATTGGTGTATTTTCCAATGAACTCTGCCGTCCTATTGCCGAAGTCATGAAACAGCTCGGTGCTGAACATGTGATGGTAGTACATTCACGTGATGGTCTGGATGAAATCAGTATTGCCTCTTCAACTCATGTCGCTGAACTGAAAAATGGCGAAGTCACGGAATGGGAAATTATTCCTGAATCGGTCGATATTGAATCGCAAACCCTGACCGGACTGATTGTGGAAGATTCTGCGCAAAGTCTGGCTTTAATCAAAGATGCACTGGGCAAGAAAAAATCAGACATCGGCGATAAAGCCGCCAACATGATCGCACTGAATGCCGGCGCGGGTATTTATGTCTCCGGTTTAACCAGCAGTTATAAGCAAGGTGTTGCGCTGGCACATGACATTATTTACGGCGGTCAGGCACTTGAAAAAATGAGTGTGCTGTCTGAATTTACCAAAACCATTAAACATTACGAAGCTTAATTCGGTCAGGAATTTTGATCATGGTGGATATCGCAAACACAATTTTAGGCAAGATTGTTGACCGTAAAAAAGAAGAATTTGCCCTACGTTTAAAGCAGAAAAGCTATAAAGATCTGGAGGAACTGGCTCAGGGTGCATCACCTGTACGTGGTTTTGCACAGTCTTTAATGTCGAAACGTCTTGGTGTGATTGCTGAAATTAAAAAAGCTTCGCCATCCAAAGGGATTATTCGCGAGAACTTCAACCCTGCGGAAATTGCGGCACAGTATCAGGATGCAGGCGCAGCCTGTTTATCGGTGCTGACCGATGTAGACTTTTTCCAGGGTCATGATGACAATATTCAGATTGCCCGTTCACATTGTGACCTGCCTGCACTGCGCAAAGACTTTCTGATCGACCCTTATGGGGTCATCGAAGCACGTGCCCTGCATGCAGACTGTATCTTGCTGATTGTGGCTTGCCTGTCTGACCAGCAGTTAGAAGAAATGTCTAAAACTGCATTTGAACATCATCTGGATGTACTGGTTGAAGTTCACGATGAAGAAGAACTATCACGTGCTTTAAAGCTTTCTGATCGTTGTCTGCTCGGCGTGAATAACCGTAATTTAAAAACCTTTGATGTCGATTTAAATACATCATTACGTTTGAAAAAATTACTGGACCCTTCACGCCTGCTAGTGACTGAAAGCGGTATTGCAACTCCTGCCGATGTGGCCATGATGCAGGAAAATGATATTCACGCCTTCTTGGTCGGCGAAAGCTTCATGAAACAGCCACGTCCGGATCATGCTTTCCGCGATCTGTTTGGTGAGCCTGAAGCGGTTTAAAATGTAAATGCTCACCTAAGCATTAAAAAAGCCCAATCTCAGAATTGGGCTTTTTAATTTTATTCAGCAAAGTTTCACAGCAGATAAACTCAAATTACATTGCAATTGTTTTAAGCAGAACTAAAGAGAGTGGAAATAAAACAGGCGAAGATTGACAAAGTACTGCCTCGAAACGAGCCCCTGCACTTTGAGCCTTGGTCTTAAAATATAATCCTGCAAACATTGCAGCGAACATAAAAATAATCAATGTTGGACTGAATAATTTTACTGACTGGATATCGAATAAAATGAGCGAAAATAATCCGACAATACTCAAGTTATAAAAATATTGAAGATGCCACATATCCTCATTTCCTTTTTATTAAGAGTATATATCGGACTTATGCATTTCTATATCTGAAAACTTCATTTTACTGATCAAAATAAGATAGCAGTTCTTCAAACTCCGGCAGTTCAGTATAGCTTTGATTCACCTTGATTTCGTCTGCCCAAGTAATTTTAGAGCTCAGGCAAAAACTTAATTTTTGCTGAATCTTTGGTGCATTATCTAACAACCCTAAAGGAATCCATATCAATGCAGTTGTGCCCACTTGATTGGGAACGGGTGAGCCACAGCGCTGACAAAAATGGGAGCGAAAGCCAGTCTCTTTTTGATAACAGGATATTGAGGACGTGACTGACGTCCATTCAAAATATTGCTGATTGATTAAAGTGGCTGCATTGGCGGCCGTACCACTCTGTTTCCGACACAAACTGCAATGACAGTGATACATGCTATGAATGTCTGTATTAACCCTAAATTTTACATTGCCGCATAAACAGCTGCCTGAATAATTCATTTTTTATTTTCGCGATTATATGATCTTATATTTAAAAAAGAGATATTCCATAGAAGCAACTCTTTAAGTGATCAAATCAGAAAAATCACGAAACATCTTTTATTTACAGCGGATTCGGTTTTTTGATTGTAAAAATGTGCCGCTATTTTAAAGTCCAATTTTTATATTATGTGGTTATAAACGCATTTCATTTCTCCTTTCAGCCATTTAAGACTATAATTCTATTAAATTCCGTTTCTCTCCCCATTTTCAGATTATGAGCAAACATGATTCTTCGCTTTCTAAAGATCAGTACAACTTACTGAAAGATTTAAAAAAGCAAATTAGTCAGCCTAAGGCTGAACCTGTTGCCCCTGTCGTGAAAACAGCGGAGCAAGAACAGGCTGAAGACCTCGACCTGTTTCGTAAACAAATGCAAGGTGTACAAAAAATCGATGCCGGCAATACTGCCAAAATTGAAAAATCTGCCAAGAAAAAGCCGGATGCACAAATTCTGGCAAAGCGTGCCGCTGCCGAAGGGCCAATGCACACCGATGAAACCGTTCTTTCAGATACTCAAGCCATGCTGAATCCAGTCGGTAGTCAGGCCAACTTGAGCTATCGTATTGCCACCTTGCAACATAAAGTTTTTGAAGACTTAAAAGCCGGTAACTTGCGCTGGTTTGAAGCTGTGGATCTGCATGGCTGTACCGTAGAAGAAGCGCGACAAGCTGTGCTGCAGATTATCCAGATCGCCAAAGATGAAAATCAAAACGTGATTAAGATCGTACATGGCAAAGGCCCAGAAGCGATTTTAAAAACCTATGTCAACGGCTGGCTGCGTCAGCATCGTGACGTTTTGGCCTTTGTCAGTGCCCCTGAAAAACAGGGCGGTACTGGTGCGGTACTGGTTCTGCTGAAACGTGCGGAAAAGAATCCAAAGTTCAAACAATAAACGGTTTTAGCTCCAAAACAAGGCATTGTAAAAGTTTTCTGCTACAATGCCGTCCTTGTTCATTCTCAGTTTAAGTGAATACGTCATATGACTATGCAGCAATCCTACGCAAACATTCTTACTGCCGTTGGCGAAGATCTCAATCGCCCTGGTCTCAAAGATACGCCAGTGCGCGCTGCGAAAGCATTTTCATATTTAACATCGGGTTATAGCCAGACACTTGAGGAAGTAACCAACAAGGCGGTCTTCCCTTCTGATAACCGTGAAATGGTACTGGTCAAAAACATCGAATTTTATTCGCTCTGTGAACATCACTTACTGCCATTTTATGGCCGCGTGCATATCGCCTATTTACCGGAAGGCCATGTTTTAGGTTTATCCAAATTTGCCCGCATTACGGAAATGTTTGCGCGCCGCTTGCAAATCCAAGAAAATCTGACCCAGCAAATTGCAGAAGCAGTGGCTGAAGTCACCAAAGCACGCGGTGTTGCAGTCATGATTGATTCTGCACATATGTGTATGATGATGCGTGGTGTAGGCAAGCAGGAATCAACTACTCGTACGGTATCGTTTATTGGGGATTTTAAAACCGATAAAGAAACACGTCGTGAATTTTTAAGTGCAGTTCCAGAAAATTTCTAATAAATTCATAAATGGAAGCCTCAATTGATATTGGGGCTTTTTTATCACACCGAGGCTACCAATGTCATCTATCTGGATTGCGGGTCAGGGTTTAAGTCAGGCTAAGGAAAGTGTCGATTATCCACGACCAGATCGTCTGGTCAAAGCCAATCCTCAACGCCTGACTCAGAGTGCCTATCAGCATCCTCATATGGACTGCGGCATCTGGCAATGTGAAATCGGTGCCTGGAATATTGTATTTGCCGAGAATAAACAGGAATTTTTTCAGGTCATTGA
Organism: Acinetobacter sp. 197; assembly: GCF_048148385.1. Classification (NCBI taxonomy): domain Bacteria; kingdom Pseudomonadati; phylum Pseudomonadota; class Gammaproteobacteria; order Moraxellales; family Moraxellaceae; genus Acinetobacter; species Acinetobacter sp. 197. Next base: position 255,125 of record NZ_JAYWZK010000001.1, on the reverse strand, counting down.
AGGCATCGTACGTTTACATGATACCCAAAAACAGTCATTTGTTGAAATTAAGGCAGGTGAAGCCGGCATTATTCCTCCTGGTTTTATTGGTACTTTTGAAGTGATTGAAGCTGTTAAAAAGTATTATGTGGTAGTGGAATGTTAAAAGGCTTTTCGCACTTTATTTTCCTCAACGGTGAAGAAATTTCGTAATAAACTCCTTAGGTGTTTTAATATTCTTTCTATAACGCTTGTTTAGCTAAAAACTTTCTCAGTATATGATCTGAATCTCTCTTTTACTTTTATAAATAAAAAATTAGGACTTACGCACTATTATTTATAGATTTTCTGTGGCAGCAGATGATTCTTATCGAGAATAAATTCATCAATAAAGTTCTTGATAATTGGTCTAAATAATTTCTTCTGCCAACGATATACATTTTCAAAGATCCGCTCAAACTGGTTCTTTTGTATCTCAACATAGGCCATCAAGGCTGAGAAAATATGATTCAAAATCAGCTTGGATCGTCTTACTTGAAACTTTTCAATATGACAAACCTGTTTAATTACTCGATGATATTGTTCTATTTTCCAATGACTTGAATGTAATTCATAAAAACCATCAAAGGACAATAAATCATCTTCATCTTGATGCACAATATAAAATCTCTGCTGTTCTTTTAACTGAGTCTTAAATAATTGTACAAAGCCAACATCTTTGAGCCAGACCACTTGACCCTGATGAAAATTCGGCAATAAACGGAGTTGAAACCATTGTCCTTTTTCAGGGGAAACCTTACGGTTACTGTCGACACCAAACATAAATCGAATACCATGTTTTCTTATGGTTTTTAGATTTTCAGTCGATGAATACCAACTATCACCTGTAATGAATTGAATCTTTGCACCCCAATCGAGTACTTCACTTAACATCTCCATAAAGTAATCATTCTTGGTTTTACTTTCTGACTTATCATAAATTCGAAAATTAATTGGAATATTTTTGCCATGTTGATCTGTCGCATACAAGGTAATGAGATTAATACCCTTGACGGATCGGTGGTGTTTACCTGACCAAAAATAGCTAACTAAGTCCATATGTTGACTATATGGCTTATCTAAAACAGTATCATCAATACTGACTATAAGTTTATTATTATCAATGTGTTGAATTGCTTCTTGATATAGATCGTGAGCTGTGTAGTCTTCACGCTCCAAAAAGCGATTTACACTGTCATGCGAGATATTATAAGTCTCGGCAAGTTGTGTGCAGCTAATAGAGTTTGGTTCTGTCATGAGAAAGCCCATATAAATGGGTAATGTACAAGTTGCTGTAGAAGCATGTTTAGTTCGTCTGATCACAGATACGTTATAAAGTAGTTTGAGACTTTTTTAAATCCGTCAATGCGTAAGTCCTAAAAATGAAAATCAGTCGTTTCATATCCTCTATTGCGGATTGCTAAACTACATTTTCTGTCATGTTTAAATACAGATCTTGCTGTTAAAAAATTGCATGATTCAGGTATGCAAATACTGGAAGTTACCATGAGCAAGAAGCAGCCCGATCCTCTTAAACGCACTTCACGTATTTATTCAAACAGTTTTGACTATAGCCTGGACTTTAAAAAAATTAATTTCCGCAAACGACCAGAACTGTACCGGATTGGCCGTGGTGAACAAGGCGTGTTACTGGTTGAACCTTACAAATCGGAAATCCTGCCGCACTGGCGCTTTGCCGATGCAGACAAAGCCCAAGCCAGCAGTGACAAGATCTACCAGCTTTTCCTAGAATATTTGAAACAAGAAGATTTTATCGGGGCAGACATGGCACGCAAGTTTTTACAGATGGGTTTTACCCGTGCGCGTCGTTATGCCAACCATAAAGGTGGCAAAAAATACGATGGTCCGGTTCCAGAAGATAAAAAAGGCTTGAGTGGCGCACATGGCCGTTCAGAGCTGCCACGCCATCAGGAAGATCCGGTTAAAGCCGCTGCTGCCGAAATTTTTAAACAGAAATGGGATGAAGCCAAAACCCATCCGGCATATCTTGAGCAAAAACAGAAATTTCAGGATTTTTTACAACAGCAGTCTCTAACTGGATAAATGCATATAATTTAGACTGAAAGTGGCTGTACGGCCGGCTTTACGGACTGATGAGCCATATAGACTCTGTTACGCCCGTTATTCTTCGCCATATACAAGGCAGAATCTGCTGCGTTCAGGAAGCGCTGATAATCCGGATGTCCATCATAGAGGGCACACCCAATACTGACAGTAAATTTAAATTGATGGCCTTGTACCGAATTAATCATGCCATTTTCAATATATTTACGAATACTTTCTGCAATATTCAGGGCGCGTTTTTCATCAGTATCCACCAGTAACAGCAAAAATTCTTCACCGCCGATCCGGAAAACATAATCACTGCCCTGACTGTATTTTTGCAAGCCTTCGGCCAGAAACTTCAAGGCCAAGTCACCTGCAGCATGCCCGAATTTGTCATTGATACTTTTGAAATAGTCGGCATCAATGGCAAGCAAAGACAAGGGGGTATGATTCTTGCGAGAAAAAGTGATTTCACGTGAAATAATCGTATTCAAATAACGACGATTCAGTAATTGAGTCAAGGAGTCATTGCCTGATTCAATATACTCGGCTACCTGGAATAACTGATCTACCAGTAGCTGAATTTCACGATTCAGATTCCGAATTTTCTGGATCAACCCCAGCATATTATTCTTATCCGTACAGTTCATAATATCTTGATTGAGTTCATCAACCTGATAAATCCGCTCAATGATTAAATCGACCTGATCAGAACCGGTAAAAGCATAAGAGGCTTTATGGACAAACCATAAACCGAACTCCGACTTGGACAGCATCGGATGATTCAATTTCTCATGCTCGGAAAAGACCTTGAACATGAGTTCATTTTCCCAGTCCAGCAGTGAGCTGCGCTGTTTATCTTTTTGTACGGCCACATCCTGCATTGCTGAAAAAACACGATAGCTGTGTTTGATTTCCTGGTTCAGGGCTGTTTTGGCTTCATAGGATCGGCACATTATTTCTGTGGCAAAGCCCATAATTTGGATAATATAACTGCAGGTGGTCAACATACCCTGGTCAGGATTCTCATCCAGCAGTTCAAACATTTTACGTTCAATTTCACGTACACCGCGCATGATCAACCAAGATGGAATCCCGACACGTGCATGCACATGTCCTACCAATGCCTGTTTTTGTACGGCATCAGCATAACGTTTATTAATTCCTACACTAAAGCTTTCAAGTAGCCAGGCATTCAAGGTGTCACGCAAGCGCTTCTGAATCAGGTCATCGGAAAAGAATTCTGCAGATTCCTTTTCGATAAGCATGTTTTTATAGAACTCTTCAACCAGAATCAGGGAATGGTCTTGAATAAACTGAAAGGCATGCAATAAATTATCTGATGAATAATTTTGACAGATCTGTTTCCACTGCTCGGCCAACCTTGCCATGCATTCATTATCCATACTGCCTGTTCCCCAAAACTCTGAAATTTGCACTCACATTATGTGACAAATATAACAAATATCAGGTATTTTTCCTAAAATATTGATCAGATTATTTGTATCAGACCAAGCCACTCTCTATACAAGATAAGGGCAAACGGAAAGACAGCCTTATGGAGAACCAAGGATTGATGAATAGTTTAAATCTATTTTAACCCATTTTAAAAAAACCGTATCAAGCCAAGGCTCCATTGATCCCAGTCTTTGGATTGCTGTTGCTGATACGTCCAAGACAGCCGAAGCGCATGTTGTGGATTGAATGCATATTGGAGCTGGGTATTCAATTTCAGGTGCCAGTGATGCGAATCCTCCCAATACGGCAGCTCTACCTGTACCAGACTGTTAATCTGATCGCTCCAGATATTCTGACAACCCACGGTGGGGCCAGCACCTATGCGCCAGCCCTGATCGAGTGCCTTGCCGGCCTGTAGCTGAGTTTGCATTTGTGCATAACATAGATGTTCACGGCTGGCATTTGCCCAGCTATAGCCAACCTGAGATTTTAAGCTGGTAACGCCATGTTGCGCATTTTCACTAAATCGGCCATGCGCATCCAGTGCTTCCTGTTGCCAACCCAGATTAAAACCCCAAGATAATGGTGTATTAAACGGATTGACCGGGTTATAGGAGTTGACAGTCAATAGATCCAGATGCTCCAGTTTGAGTTCACTGTCACGATATTGCAAAGCCCCATCTAGAAACAGCAGTTGTGTGCCGGTTCGAAAACCGCCTTGCGGGTCGACGAGATCGTGATAGGCCTGCCGATGGCCAAGCTGGACAAAAGATTCACCCTGAACCTGTCCGGCCTGAATACTGATATTGCGTGCATGATGGCTTTGTACCGGATCTATTTTTGGACGTTCCGGCGCTTTACGCTGTTTCTCGACATTTAGCTGACTTCTTAAACCCAATAGCTTGCGGAAACGTGGCTGGGAAAATGATTCATCGACTTTCTGCCGGAGGAAATCCAGATATAAATGATCATAGGCCATTTCCAGAATTTTGGCCTGATCCTCTGCCGGATAATCTTGCAAGATTGAAGGCATTATGTCTGCTTCTGCATAAGCTAACTGATGTGCACTTTTTGCCAGCGCTTTGCCATGCTGTCTGGACTGAGCCAACAATTGAGTCTCAAGCGCCGGACGATAAACTTTCTGCTTAACCAAGCCCTGCTGTTCTACGACTTTCAGCGTTTCAATCGGAATTGCAGTCGAATTAAACTGTTTCTGTAGATTTAACTCGGGACGAACCAGATCAAACAACCCGAGTAAACGATAGGAGCAATTATCGTTGATAAAATAATAAGGGAAACTTACATTTTGCATTTCCCAAAGATGCTGTACCAGAAATCTGGTTTCTTGCGGACTTAAATTTAATTCGTATTCCCATAAATCCCGGCTTTCGAAGTCACCATACTCTTTGACCTTGCGGTAATACGGCATCAGTGAATATTCACCGGGATATTGTCCGGTTAGTCCTTTCCAGGCAAAGGACCAGTTATCATTACTATTAACCGTTGCAGCATAGTTGACGGCATAAGAAATCAGATTAAGTTGTTGCTGATCTTTAGGGTCCAGACGTAACAAGGTATGGCCAAACATGGAGCTGGGATTGCCCATAAAATCAGTGGCATAAATCAGGGTCGCCTGATAAGGCTTGACTTCGCCTAGCCATTTCTCCAAATCCGGACAGCTGACCGCAGGCAATTGCTGTTCAGAAATATCCAGTTGCTGCATTAACCAGCTGCTTCGTGCCGGAAACTTACAGCGCACGGACTGATTCGGTTCTGCACTCAAAAATAAAGCCTGAATGTTATGTTGCATTTCCTTTTTTAAATCGGTTTTTCCCTGTTCTGCCAGAAAATATCCTGAGTAGCTTACTTCGCTATGACCTTTGGGATTGGCATACATCAGACGTTGCCAGGTAGTGCTTTGGTCCAGATGCTGTGTTTCGGCCTGAACCAGATAATGCTGGATGTCTGAATTAATTTCACTGGAAAAACTTAAAGGGCTGAATGTGAGGCCCAGCACAAAGAACGCATATTTCATTCAGTTAACTTATTCTCATCAATTTCTTTTAATCATAAGAAAACCCTGCCAGAACAGCAGGGTTTTTATGGTGTGGATCAGATGTAAGCTTTTAAGACTTCATCTTTGGCCATCACGGTTTGTAAGGTGTTTAAAACCTGTAAGGTATTCTGGTTGTGCGCAGAATAGATTTCAGAAAAATTTTGCTTGGAAACGCTAAAGAAACGTGCTTTATCTTCAGACTTGATATTAAGTAGTTCTGCCAGTACATTCAAGCTTTCACCTTCGCCAACCGCCATATCACGTGCCAGTGCTTCAGCATTTTCATTGGTAAAGGTCACCACTTGAGCAGTTACAGTACCACCTTGACTACATCCTAGAGTACCAAAAGTAATCCCGAGCCACTGATTCGTAAACAGAACGTTAGTCGTACCTGCAAGTAGCTTAGGAATAATGCCTGACTGGCCCGCCCAGACCTGACTACCGATACCACAACCGACATCGTTATCCGCCATCGCCATACCAGAACCCGTTGCCAAAACCACAGCGAGCATAATTTTTTTCAACATATTTATTCTCCGATTATTCTCATGCAATCTTTGTTATTACTCTAATTATGTAATTTAAATTACATACTGAGCAGAGTAGCGATAAGTCAAGTTTGGCGCAATCGAAAAAATACATGCTTTACATAAACATAACCTGAATAATTTTACTGCGCTTTGAGCGTCCAATTGCCTTGCGAATTACGCTGTCCCAAGATTTTCAATACCAACACCAGACTCAGCAATAACAACAGATACCAGGACCCGAGTTTGCCCCATCCCACCATATGCCATTTTTCTACCTGGCTTGGATAGAGCCAGATCTGGTAAAAGGTGCTGATATTCTCGGCAATCCAGATAACAAATGCCAGAATCAGCAGGACTGGTAGCATCGGCAACTGAAAAGCATGCTGATTCAGCTGAAAGCGGATTTTGGTTTTCCAGAACATGACCACGCTCCAGACAAATAAAATCACCCGATAGTCGGGAATAAAAAACTTGCTCATAAAGTTGATATAAGACAAGACTGCCAGAGCCAGCATATGACTAAAACGCGGTAACTTTTCGAATGACACCTGATATAAGCGCAAAGAACGGGCAAAAAAACTGCCAACCGCAGAATACATAAAACCGGCAAATAAAGGCACAGTCATAATTTTAAAGACTGCAGGTTGAGGGTAATGCCAGGATGCAATTGCTGGATGGGTCAGAAAAATTTCCATGACCATAGCCATGAGATGAAACAGGGCAATGACTTTAGCTTCAGCCCAGGATTCAAGTTTGGTATAGAGCAGCAATACCTGAATGATCAGGGCAAAAAACAGTAAATAGTCATAGCGGTAAAAACCAAAAAAACGATCACTGCCCATAGAAGCGGTCAGCGCAAAAGCCAGCAGGAGTAAAATCCCAAATAAGGCAGCCGAAGCTGCCTTATAGGTAAATTCAAACCCTGATTTAAGTAGGTCAATCAAAGTTCACATCCTAAAAATATTTAGCACTGTACTCATGTACGGTATCAATAAATACCTTAGGCTTGGCCGGATCGACCCATTGGGTAATACCATGCCCCAGATTGGCGACATAACCGGTTTTTTCCCCATTGGCATAGGCATCGTCCAGCATGGCTTTGGTCGCTTTCATGATGGTTTCTGATGAACCATATAAAGTGGCAGGATCCAGATTACCCTGAAGTGCTGCACGTCCAGCAATGGTCTGACGAGCAACATTCAATGGTGTCGTCCAGTCCAGTCCAAATGCATCTGCACCTGTGGTAACCATCGGTTCCAGCCACTGACCACCACCTTTGGTAAACAGAATCACCGGAATCTTGCGACCGTCTTTCTCACGTTGCAGGCCAGCGACAATCTTCTGCATATAGTTCAGCGAGAACTCGATATACTCACGATGTGCTAATGCCCCACCCCAACTATCAAAGATCTGTACCGCTTGCGCACCCGCATCAATCTGCGCATTCAAATACTCAGTGACTGCATCAGCCAGACGGTCCAGTAAAGCATGCAAAACTTCAGGCTGCGCATACATCATCTGTTTGGTAAACCGGAAATCTTTGCTTGAACCGCCTTCGACCATATATGTCGCTAAAGTCCAAGGGCTTCCCGAGAAACCAATCAGAGGCACCTGACCACCCAAGGCTGAACGAATGGTCGAAACTGCATTCATCACATAGTCGAGATCGGACTTGGCATTAAATGCAGGCAGGTTTGCGACATCCTGCTCGGTACGTACAGTTTTATGAAACTTAGGACCCTCCCCGGCTTCAAAATACAGTCCCAATCCCAGAGCGTCCGGAACCGTCAAGATATCTGAGAATAAAATCGCAGCATCCAGATCATAACGGCGCAAAGGCTGTAAGGTCACTTCACAGGCAAATTCTGTATTTTTGCAAAGAGACAGGAAATCTCCAGCTTTGGCACGTGTTTCACGATATTCTGGTAAATAACGGCCAGCCTGACGCATCATCCATACGGGTGTAGCATCTACAGGCTCACGCAACAGTGCGCGCAGAAAACGATCATTTTTTAAGGTCGTCATTCACATTCCCATCTTTCTTTGACATTGCCGACATCATAGCAAAAAGGCTACAGTTTTAATAACTTCTGCCGACTTTTAAAACCGATCATATGTCGTGATCAAATGTGATCAATTACACAAAACAACTACTGCATCTCCACATTTTTTCTGTAATACTTATAGTGTTTTTTCACATAGTTAAGAAATATTTTAAGGTTGAGTTACATGTTCGTTCGCACAATGCTCGCTGTGAGTCTAGGTTGCATTTTCGCAGGTACTGTTTTCGCTGCGTCTACTGCTGAACAACCATTAAACCCCCAAGTAGTAACTGATGTTTCAGTACAGGATCCGATTGATCCTTTGGCGACTGAAGCTTCGGCAGCCCAAGCTGAAACCAGAATTACTGCCCAAGAACAACAAGACCTGAAGAAAGCTTCTGACGCTCTGAATGTACTACAAAATACTGAAGACCAGACTGCTGATATTGGCGCCGCTCCAACCAGTAAAACTCCAGCCAGCTCGGCTGCAGCCAAAGCTTCCTGGACCTTAGACGGTCTTAATAATGCGGAATGGTATGAAAATATCGGTAAAGGTCAATTTCCTGTCTATGCACGTGCTCATGTCATGCTGAATAATGCACATGCTTCTCCAGGTGCAATTGATGGTACCAGCGGTAAAAATACGCTGAAAGCGATTGCTTCTTTCCAGCAAATGAACGGCATCAAGCCTACTGGCACACTGACTAAAGAAACCTGGGATGCGCTGGTAGCAAAACAGGGCTCTAAACCTGCCTTTGTTGAATACACCATCACTGAGGATGACCTGAAAGGTCCATATGCCCAGTCTATTCCGCATGATTACGCCTTGCAGGCTAAAATGAAAGGCCTGTATTACACCCGTGTATCTGAAATGTTGGGCGAAAAGTTCCATATGGATGAAGACTTTTTGAAAAAGTTAAATCCGAAAGCGACCTTTAAAAAAGCCGGGGAAAAACTGATTGTTGCCAATATCCGTAACGAAGTTCCTGAAGACATCCATTTAATTGTGGCGCATAAAGGTGCCAAACAGTTATATTTATTTAATAACCGTAACCAGATGATCGGCTCTTTCCCTGCCACTATTGGTAGTTCGGACACTCCATCTCCTACCGGTACTTATAAAGTGACTGGAGTAGCTCCAAACCCATGGTATAGCTACTCACCAAGCAACTTTGTTCAGGGCAATAACAAGAAACCGTTATCTTTACCACCTGGTCCAAATGGTCCGGTCGGCAATATCTGGATTGGTTTAAGTAAAAAATCCTTTGGTATTCACGGTACGCCAAACCCGTCTGCAATTTCTAAAACTGCATCGCATGGCTGTATCCGTCTAACCAACTGGGATGCCAATGACTTAGGCCGTAAAGTGAAATCTGGTGTGACGGTCCGTTTCCTAGAATAATGACCTCTCTACCGGTTAAAATAGAATAGCCTGCTTTTGAGCGGGCTTTTTTATTCCTGAGTTTTTGCTTTGAGCTGTGTCGTTGCAAAAATGCAATGATCTGTCGCCTATTTGAGATTTTTTCAGCTTTAAAACGACAGTATGATGATCTCAAGTTCAAAATAATATCGAGATTAAATCATGAAAGCTTTTCTACATCCGAGTGAAAATCGTGGTCATGTAAAAATGGGCTGGCTGGAGTCTAAACACAGCTTCTCATTTGGTAACTGGTATAACCCGAACTACATGGGAGTCAGTGCCTTACGCGTGATTAATGATGATCTGATCGATGGTCATCAGGGTTTTGGCACACATCCGCATGACAATATGGAAATCCTGACCTGCGTGCTAAAAGGAACCATTACCCATCAGGACAGCATGGGCAATCATGGCGGAATCTCTGCGGGTGAATGGCAACTCATGAGCGCCGGAACAGGTGTACGACATAGTGAAATGAACCAGGGTGATGAACAGGTCCATCTGTTACAGATCTGGATTATTCCCAATGAACGTAATGCCAAACCGAATTATCAGCAAATTCGTCTTGATCCCCATGAGCAACCCAACCAGTGGCATTTGATTTGTGGTCCAAATGACAATGCACCGATGCATATTCGTCAGAATGCCGAAGTCAAAACTGCGGTAATTCAGCGAGGCCAGAGCCTGGAAGTCAAAGCAACCCAGCATATTAATTATGTACATGTGGTTTCTGGTACTGTCGAGATTGCAGAACATACAGTTAAGGCGGGTGGTGCAATTGCTTTTCTGGAAGACTCCGAAATTAAAGCAAGTGAAGATGCGCAAGTCATCTGGTTTGACTTACCTGAAGTACCAAACTAAGCTTTTAATAAGGCTCCCTCTACAAAGGCTATTGATCATTTTGATGAATAGCCTTTTTTATCCATAGAATAATGAATAAGAAATATAAGTTCGCAGAATCATTATAAGGTTTCCTCACTAAGAAAATTATGCCTACTACCTATACAAATCCAACCAATTCTCATCACATTTTTACCTAACCACAGCACTATTTAGGTGAATATAAACTGATCTATTTCCAGGAAATCAAACGCTGTATAGCGTTGATCATTCATGACTAGTTTGATGTTGTCTTTTATAGGCATAAAGTGAATTGGCCTTTTCATTTAGGTTAAATAAATAGAAGAGCATATCGGTATGAACCAGATTTTAGAGATTCAAAACAGCCAACAACAAGCTTTGCTTTATTTATTAGCCTTTTTAAAAGAACAAGATTATCACTTTACAACCATTACCCCGCTTTCACATCAGCGAATTCTGGACCGAAAAAAGAATGAAATTTATAAGCACAGAACCCTTCAGGATATCTTTGGCTGGAATCTAGGTTTCAAGAAAACTGATCTTGATCCCGTCCTGTTTGAATTATTGCAAGAACATCAACTTCTACAGCTACAGCAAGGCCAATACTTGAGTCAGGTTCGGGTTTCTTCACTTGATAATGAACTCTTTATTCATTCTGTTTTTCCCACCACTCAGCAGGATGCAGTATTTTTTGGCCCGGATACTTATCGCTTTGTCTATCATCTTAAGCAATATCTAGCCACTCAGCCTCGTCCTTTTAAACAGGCCGTAGAAATATGTTGTGGCACTTCAGCAGCTGCGATCAGCCTCGCCAGACATTTTCCAGATGTTAATGAAATTATGGTTGCTGATCTGAATCCCAAAGCCTTGCTCTATAGCCAGATTAATATCAGTTTTGCCGGCTTAAACCATATTCATCCGGTTCAAAGTAATTTATTTTCTAATCTTGAGGGGAATTTTGACCTAATTTTTGCTAATCCGCCGTATTTGATTGATCCGGATCAACGTCAATACCGGCATGGCGGTAATAAGCTGGATGGCTGTGATTTATCATTCAGGATTATAAAAGAAGGTTTACAACGGCTGAATTCTGGCGGACGTTTATTTCTCTATACAGGTGTGACCGTGAATGAGCAGGGCAATCTATTTTTGCAGCATCTTAAAGATTTGATGAAACAGCATCAAAATATAATCTGGTCCTATGAAGAAATTGACCCGGATATCTTTGGTGAAGAGCTAGAGCAGCCGGCTTACCAACATGTAGAAAGAATTGCTTTAGCGCTGATCAAGATTGAAGTACGTGCTTGAATAATATCTATTTATAAATTATTGACTTTTTAAATGGTGGTTTTCTTCGAACCCCGTTTATTTTCCAGCATGCTATTAAAATTTTAAAGTAATAAAAAACCCCAATCTTTCGACTGGGGTTTTAAAATCTGGCGGAAGCGGTGAGATTCGAACTCACGGAGGACTCACACCCTCGTCGGTTTTCAAGACCGGTGCATTAAACCGCTCTGCCACGCTTCCATGTGCGCAATAATACGGAGCTTTTATCCGACTGACAAGTGAAAATTACAGTGAATGCAATCAACTGCATATAGTTTCATCAAATCGCTACAATTTTGCTGCCAATTCTGCTCCTTCACGAATAGCACGCTTGGCATCCAGTTCAGCTGCCAGTTTTGCACCGCCAATAATATGATACTGCGCCAAGGTATTTTCCCCGTTAAGCGGCATCAGATCCTTCACCGATTCTTGGCCTGCACATACCACAATGCTATCCACACGTAATAATTGAGCATGACCATCGACCTCAATCCATAAACCTTCATCGGTAACAGATTTATATTGCACACCGCGCAACATACGTACTGCATGTTTTTTTAACTGGGCACGATGTACCCAGCCTGAAGTCTTGCCCAGTCCTGCACCAAGTGGTGTTTTTTTACGCTGCAACAGATAAATTTCCCGTACCGGAGGTTCTATTTCAGCTCGCTGTAACCCACCTTCAGTCACATAATCTGGATGTGCATCAACACCCCACTCTCGCTTCCATTCATCTACAGGTTGCGGCTGTATTTGATGCGGTGGCTTTAATAAAAACTCGGACACATCAAAACCGATCCCGCCAGCACCAATGACCGCAACACGATCACCGACAGGTGCGCCACGTAACACTTCTGCATAAGACAAGACTTGTGGTGCCTGACTGCCTTCGATATTCAAGGCACGTGGCACGACACCTGTAGCCACAATCACTTCATCAAAACCTTCACGCTCCAACTGCTCGCGGTTTACCCGCGTATTTAAACGTACATCTACTCCGGTTTTTTCCAGTTGCACCTTAAAATAGCGAATTGTTTCGTGAAATTCCTCTTTCCCCGGAATCACTTTAGCCAGGTTAAACTGCCCGCCTACTTCGTGACTGGCTTCAAATAGCGTCACATCATGGCCACGGCTGGCAGCGACTGTGGCTGCTGATAAACCCGCAACTCCTCCGCCAATCACTGCAATACTTTTTGGTTTTTTGGTTTTGACATAGACCAGTTCGGTTTCATAACCGGCACGTGGATTGACCAGACAGGTTGCCCGCTGGTTTTTAAAGGTATGATCCAGACAGGCCTGATTACAGGCAATACAGGTATTGATTTCATCAACGCGATTGGTTGCAGTTTTATTGACCCAGAACGCATCTGCCAAAAGTGGACGTGCCATCTGTACCATATCTGCCTGACCGGAAGCCAGAATCGCTTCGGCAGTGTCTGGCATATTGATGCGGTTAGACGCAATCACTGGCACCGAAACATGTTTTTTGACTTCAGCGGTGTAATCGACAAAAGCTGCTCGCGGCACAGAAGTGACAATAGTCGGAATACGCGCTTCATGCCAGCCAATACCGGTATTAAGTAAAGTAATTCCGGCCTTTTCCAATGCTTTAGCTACGGTAATCACTTCCTGCATAGTATTGCCATCATGCACCAAATCGAGAAGCGACAAACGGAAACAGATAATAAATTTCTCACCAATTTCAGCGCGAATCGCTTTAACAATTTCTACGGCAAAACGCATCCGGTTTTCAATCGGGCCGCCCCAACGGTCAGTACGCTGATTGACATGACGACTTAAAAACTGATTCAGCAAATAGCCTTCAGAACCCATGATTTCCACGCCATCATAGCCGGCTTTTTTGGCAATACTGGCAGTTTTCACATAATCCTGAATGGTATTCAGGATCTGTTTATCTGACATTTCACGCGGTTTAAAAGGAGAAATTGGTGATTTGATCGGGCTGGCCGAAACCACAAAAGGCTGATAGCCATAACGTCCGGCATGCAGAATCTGTAAAAGAATTTTGGCGCCATGCTTATGAACTGCATGCGTCACCAAGCGGTGAGGTGCAATATCGCCCAAGGTATTCATGGTACCGCCCGCCGGCAACAACCAGCCTTGACGGTTTGGCGATATTCCACCTGTAATCAGCAGACCCACACCACCCTTTGCACGTTCGCCAAAATAAGCTGCCAGTTTAGGATAATTATAAAAACGATCTTCCAGACCAGTATGCATCGATCCCATTACCACCCGGTTTTTAATGGTGGTGAAACCCAGATGAAGTGGTTTTAAAATATTGGCATAGCGCGTCGTAGTCATAACATATCCCTGATTTTTATTTGGCTAATAGCTTAAATCTCATAAAGGTACTTTAACTGATTTTTAGGGGCTTTTTATGACTATCAGGTCTGCATTCTCAGGCACAAATACCAATTGGTGGCATATTTATATCGAACCTTCGCAATTAAATTATTGCTGCCATTGCCTTGCACTGGATTTCCATAATGCAATCGCACCCAATACTGTCCCAATCGGAAAACTGAACAGCATGAGGATTGCCATCACTCTGGATAATGTCCGCCCTGAACCATTCCCCTGCTTCACCTTGAGACAGGCTTGTATATTTAAAACAATCAGTATCAACAAAAGTAGTAGGATCATTCCAAGACTCAGCATGGAAATCGTGGATTGCTGATATTCCAGATATAAAAAAGCAATCGTACTAAAAACCAGCAAACCGGCATAAATCCCATGCAACAGGGCCAGCGTTTCATTCTTGGTTTTGGGATTTAAATTAGGTAATGGTGGAATAGGAGACGCCATGATTTTATTCCTCATTTATCTGATTTTTTAACTTTATGTGCTGAATATAGCGAATTTTTAATTTTTTAGCAGAATTCTGGTCAAAATTGTGCGATTTATGATTATTTAAGTCTATTGAATAGAGATTTTAAAACGAGTTTTTCTTTTCTAAAGCAAACCTAAATAAATTAATGATACAATTGATGCAATATGTATTTTTTCAGGCCACCAATTCTGGCGTGCCTATTTCATATCATTAGGATGAACAATGTCTGATAATGCAACTATCTTGCAGAATGTCCCAGTAGGTAAAAAAGTTGGTATTGCCTTCTCTGGTGGTCTAGATACTTCTGCTGCTCTTTTGTGGATGAAACAAAAAGGCGCTGAACCTTATGCTTACACAGCTAACTTGGGTCAGCCAGACGAAGACGATTACGATGCGATTCCAAAAAAAGCTGAAGCTTATGGCGCAGTAAAAGCACGTTTAATCGACTGCCGTTTACAGCTTGCATTAGAAGGTATTGCAGCAATTCAATGTGGCGCGTTCCACATTTCTACCGGTGGTGTTCCTTACTTCAATACGACCCCGCTTGGTCGTGCAGTTACAGGCACCATGCTGGTTACTGCCATGAAAGAAGATGACGTCAACATCTGGGGTGACGGCTCTACTTATAAAGGTAACGACATTGAGCGTTTCTATCGTTATGGCTTGTTGACTAACCCAAATCTTAAAATCTATAAGCCTTGGTTAGACCAGACGTTTATTGACGAATTAGGCGGCCGTGCAGAAATGTCACAGTTCCTGATCGACAACGGTTTTGACTATAAAATGTCAAAAGAAAAAGCATATTCAACTGACTCGAACATGCTTGGCGCGACTCATGAAGCCAAAGATCTTGAATACCTGGATGCAGGCATCAAAATCGTTGAGCCAATCATGGGCGTTGCGTTCTGGAAAGAAGAAGTAGAAATCAAACCTGAAGAAGTATCCATTACTTTTGAAGAAGGCTTCCCTGTGGCCATCAATGGCCAACGTATCGAAGACCCAGTTGAGTTCATTCTTGAAGCGAACCGTATCGGTGGCCGTCATGGTCTAGGTATGTCGGATCAGATTGAAAACCGGATTATCGAAGCAAAATCTCGTGGTATCTACGAAGCTCCGGGTATGGCACTTCTGCATATTGCTTATGAACGTCTTGTGACCGGTATTCATAACGAAGATACCATCGAACAATACCGTATTAACGGTCTACGTTTAGGTCGTTTGCTCTACCAAGGTCGCTGGTTCGATTCTCAAGCGCTGATGCTGCGTGAAACTGCACAGCGCTGGGTTGCGAAAGCAGTTACCGGTACAGTAACGCTTGAACTTCGTCGCGGTAATGACTACACCATTATGAATACTGAATCTCCTAACCTCACTTATGAAGCTGAGCGTTTGACTATGGAGAAAGGTGATTCCATGTTCTCGCCGATGGATCGTATTGGCCAGTTAACCATGCGTAACCTGGATATTACAGATACTCGCGCGAAACTGGGCATCTATACAGAGACGGGTTTACTCGCAGTCGGTACAGCATCTGCAGTGCCACAGCTGAAAGACAAAAACTAAGTTTTGTCTTTAGCAAAAAAACCGCGCCTTGAGCGCGGTTTTTTATTAGTGATGCTTATAGATATTTAGAATTTCTAACCATTTGCGATATCTGAATTGACTGATCGAATGGACTGATAATAGATCTGATTGCGTCCAAGCTGCTTGGCCCGATATAGTGCCTGATCTGCGATTCCCAACAATGCATCCTTATCAATATCTTCCTCACCACGATAGACAGTAATACCTAGACTAATAGTGATATGTTTCGCAACTGAGGATTTTTCATGGGGAATTTCCAGACGGTCAATCGCCTTAAAGATATTTGAAGCCACGGCATAAGCGCCATGCGCATCTGTTTCAGGCAAGAGGACCACAAACTCTTCTCCACCATAACGTGCGACAAAGTCCATATGCCGGATCGCATTCTTGATTGTTTTAGCAATGCTTGAAATAACGTCATCACCTTTCTGATGTCCATAAAAATCGTTGTAATTTTTAAAGAAATCTACATCAATAAACAGAATCGCCAAAGCCGTTCCCTCACGGCGAGCACGTTCGAAATGGACCTCCAGTGTCTCATCAAAGGTCCGTCGGTTCGAAATCTTGGTCAGTTCATCATACTGGCTTAAATGTAATAATTCGGTGGTATGAATACGCTGGATTTGCTCACTGATTCTGGCACGAATGCTATAGAGAAAAATCACACGTTCACGTGCAAAAATCATATGACTAATCACATAACCCAGCAAGCAACTCCCAATCAGAATACGCCCAAAAACCAAGGGGCTAAATTCTATGGACATGATTGATAAAGCAATAATCGTGGTAGCTGCTGCAGCCAGTCCTGTCACCAACATCTGTACAGGCTTGATACCGGTCAGAACATATCCCAGTATATAAATAATGGTGACAATCGCCATCGACTGATGCTGTAAAGCTGGAGTTTTAATCGACATGGTAATACACGAAATTGAAACCAGCATCCAAAATACCAGCAACATTGATGCCTGCGGGAAAAACCGCCTGATTTTGGGTAAACAGGAAAACATATAAAAGAGGGTTAATGCGATGCAGCCATTGATGAGACCCAGCATGCACAACACAAAATCATGTACGAAATGTTCTTTGCTGATAATCCAGTAATCTGTAGGAATGATCACCACTAAAAAAATAAAATAAGCCAATACTCCGCCCCAAACATATTTTTCGACATGTTTACGGGCACGTTCCAGATTTTTTGTCCAGAATTCTTGTTCCAGATTTTGAGGGAAGACCGGACCTACACGCTGACTTTGCCGTGTGATCAATTTTTCTATGTCTTCTTTATTATCTTGTAATTTCGCTAGACTGTACTTGTATTCCATTGCCAAGTATTTATGTAATTTTTTTAGTAATTCTAAAATAACATACTTTTTGAAATTAAATTATAGATATCCCTTATTTTGTAGCGCTTTCTCGTTACCATTTTTGCTATAGATGGATTATCATTCACTTTATTTGTTCGACTGAATTTGCCTTGAATACGATTACGATTCTCCAGCCAGATGACTGGCACGTTCACCTGCGTGATGGTTTAGCACTTCAACGTACCGTTCCCGATTTAGCCAAACAGTTTTCTCGCGCCATTTGCATGCCAAACCTGGTGCCACCCGTTAAAACCGTGGAGGAAGCCAATGCCTATCGTGAACGCATTATGGCCCATGTGCCTGAAGGGGTAAATTTCGACCCACGTATGGTGCTGTATTTCACTGACAACACCCCGGCAAGCGAAGTTAAGAAGATTAAAGAATCTGAGCATGTCAATGCCATCAAGCTCTATCCTGCAGGTGCGACCACCAACTCCGATAGCGGTGTGAGCGATATGAGCAAGGTCTACGGCGTAATTGAACAGCTTGAAGAACACCAGGTGCCTTTATTACTGCATGGTGAAGTAACGCATAATCATGTGGATATTTTTGACCGTGAAAAGCGCTTCCTGGATGAAGTGCTGGCTCCCTTACTCAGACAGTTTCCCAAGCTAAAACTGGTACTCGAACACATTACCACCAGTGAGGCTGCAAATTTTGTGCTCGAGCAAGACCGGAATGTCGCTGCAACCATTACCCCGCAACATTTATTGTTTAACCGAAATGACATGCTGGTCGGTGGGATCAAGCCGCATTTCTACTGCTTGCCAATTTTAAAGCGTCAAACGCATCAGCAAACTTTGCTGGAAGTCGCAACCAGCGGTAATCCTAAATTTTTCTTGGGAACAGACAGCGCGCCACATTCAAAAAATGCAAAAGAAAATGCGTGTGGCTGTGCAGGATGTTATAGTGCGCCGACTGCCATTGAGCTGTATGCTCAGGCATTTGATCAGGTGGGTAAAATTGAACGCCTGGAAGGTTTTGCCAGCCACTTTGGCGCAGATTTCTATGGTCTGCCACGTAATACCAGCACTATTACCCTGATCAAAGAAGATCAAGTGATTCCTGAAAGTTTAAACTACCTGGATGGTGAACAGATTATCCCTCTGTATGCGGGTAAAACCATTCAATGGAGAAAAGTGTGACAAATGAAACTCTCCCAATCATTGGTCAACGTTTTCGTGGATTCTTACCTGTAGTTGTCGATGTCGAGACTGCAGGTTTTAATGCACAGACTGATGCATTGCTGGAAATTGCGGCCATTCCGATTGTTTATAATGAAGATGGTCAATTTGTGCCAGGTCAAGCCTACCATGCACATATCAATCCTTTCGAAGGGGCAAACCTCGACCGCCGTTCGCTGGAGTTTATTGGGATCGATCCCTCTAATCCGATGCGAATCGCCATGGCTGAAGATGAAAAAACTGCGCTTAAGCGTATTTTTAAATCTGTGAATGAAGTACGTCGCCAGCAAAACTGTACCCATGCGGTTTTAGTCGGACACAATGCACATTTCGATTTAGGTTTTCTTCAGGCCGCGATTGCCCGTACCGGAACCAAAAACCAGAACCCGTTTCATAGTTTTTCTGTCTTCGATACAGTGACTTTAAGTGCGGTGATGTTTGGTCAGACCGTACTGGCAAAATCCTGTATTCAGGCCGGAATCGAGTTTGATGGCAAAGAGGCTCACTCTGCATTATATGATACGCAGAAGACCGCTGAACTGTTTTGCTATATTTTAAACAAACTCGCACCTCACCTGCTTGACACTCTGGTGGCGGATCAATAAGATACCGCCATCTTCTAAACGTCCCTATCGTCTAGAGGCCTAGGACATCGCCCTTTCACGGCGGTAACCGGGGTTCGAATCCCCGTAGGGACGCCATCTATCTTCTTCTCTTCCTTTATATATCTTGTACCAGCACCTCAAGCTGATTAATTCATGAACATTCATTATTTTATTAATGAAAATAATTCTCATTTTCATTGATTACCACACCAAAGTTAATGATAATTACTTACATTATCTTTCTCATAATCAAGCTCTCTCATGCGTTTTGCTTATTCCCCACTTTCTATTGCGGTTTTAACTGCATTGAGTTCAACTGTTTTTGCTGAAAAATCCGATCAATCAGAACAAGTCAAATCACAAGCTTCTGTTAAGTTTTCCACCATTGTGATTCAAGCTAAAACAGAAAATGAGGTGGGGAAAACGGTTTACAATAAAGAGGACATACAGCAAATACCAAATGGCTCTAAGACCATCACCGAATTATTAAAAGTTAATCCGAATGTACAATTTGATTCAAACGCACGTAGTGGATTGCAGCAAGGCGAACTCAACGCGACGGATATCAGTATTAATGGCAGCCTACCCTACGATAATAAGTTTTTGATCAATGGCCTCAGCATTAATAACAATATTAATCCAGGTAGTGACGCAAAAAGTAATACCCTGAATGAAATAATGGGAAGTTCACAAACGGTGACAATTAATGCCGATCTGCTGTGTAAAATCACCCTACTTGATAGCAATGTGGGTGCCGAATTTGGTGAGTTCACAGGTGGCGTAGTCAGTGCAGAAACCTGTGTTCCCCAAACCGAAATTGGTAAAATTCATGGCAGCCTGAGCTATGACTATACTTCTGATCATTGGTCAGACATCAATTTCCCTAGTAAAGAAGCAGCTGAAGAATTTGAAAATTCAACCAGTGAAAGCAAACAACCTTTCTTTACACGTCAAGGGATCAGTGCAACGTCATATGGCAAACTTGCTGAAAGTTTGGGTTTAAATGCATTTGGTTCATATCGCCGTGCAGATATTCCTTTAAAAACAAGTATTGATAACCCAGATTCTTATGAACAAAAACGAGGTTCAAACAATGCAGGTATAGAGTTTTTCTATACTCCCAGTGACAATACGGTTTTAAAGATTGGCACACAATTTATGGAATCGAGTGGTGACTATTTTCTTTCATCCACTCATAACTCCCAAAGCTCACATACATCAGACAGCCAAAGTTTCTATATCAACTTAAAAAATAAATTGAATTCAGTTGAACTTGAGCAACAAGCCAATTATCAAACGCAGACTGCAAACCGTAAAAGTGCGACAGATAATATTTCCTGGTTGAAATCATCAACCAAAAACTGGAAGTCCTCGGGTATGCAAATTGAAGGTAGCTTCGGAAGCACTCAGCAGCAGGAAGAAAAACTGGAATATAGTCTTAAGGCATTATTTGAACCCATTCAAACCCAGCATACGACCCATACGTTCAAAATGGGCGGAGGATATGGACACTATAATGCTCATTGGAAACGTCCTGTCACAACAAGCATTTATTCTAGTGCGACTGGAAATATTGCCAATCTCAGCTGTTATTCAAATACTGGTCATAAATATGATGCATGTGATGAAGGAAATGGCCAAGACGGACAGTTTCTAAAAAATCGCACCTCTTATTTGGCAGGTAAAACTGAGGTACAGCAAGACCGTTGGCATGCATTTTTACAGGATCAGATTCAATGGGACAAATACTTCACAGCAACACTTGGCTTTCGTGCAGACTATGACAGCTTAACTAAAAATAATAATGTTGCACCACGTAGCTCATTTGTTTTTAAACCTTTTGCTAATGAACAATTATCCTTTACCACTGGCTGGAACCGCTACTATGGTTTAAATGCCTTTTATAATGAATTACAAGATCAAAAAGGCTTATTGATCATTCGCCAAACACGTGACAACCTATCAGCCGACTGGAAAGAAAAAGCATATGCCGGTTCTTTTACTTATCGTTCGCAACTTGATATCCCTTATGCAGATGAAACCATGTTCGGAATCAATGCTGAATATGCAAATAGCCGTATTGGTCTAAAATGGGTTAATCGTAAAAATAAGGACCAGATCCGCCGCACAGAATCAGTTAAAGATCCCGCCATTTCAACCAATCGCTTTAGCTATACTTATGATAATGAAGGCAAATCTGAATCTAATATTTATACCTTAAGCCTGATTAACATTAGCCCATTGAAGTTATTTGGCACACAGCATTTATTCAGCCTAAATGCGGATTATACTGAAACCCAGCGTAACTTCGACTCATACAGCACAGCGTATTATACCGGCACACCCATCATCTACTACGATGGTAAATTGATCAATGCTGAAGATAAGCCCTCTGAAATCTTTAATACTCCCTGGACAACACGTTTAGGTTGGAATATTAAATTTGACCGGATTCCTTTAAGCATTAATAACTTCATCAGTTACCAAGGCAAAGTGGATGCCATGAAGAAAATATCAAAAGGTTATTCTGATAAAAATAATGAACAATATGATATGTATACCCCATACACCACCAAAAATACCTTCTACTGGGATGTACGGACGACCTATGATATTCCTTTAAATAAGGACCTTAAAGCCATTTTAGGTTTAACGATTAACAATGTGACGAATCGTGATAATTTCTATCTGGATTCGGGTGTTGCCTATCCACAAATTGGCCGCCAATTTATTGCAGATGTCACTTTTAAATTCTAGAGCCTGAATAGGTACCTGCTGCTGCTCTTTTTAATTTGCTTAGGCTATAATTAATGCGATTTCATATTGTGCCTTTGTGTCATGTTAAAAAAGATTTTACTGGTTTTACTGATTTTAGCCCCATCCGCGCTATATCTCTATATCGTCAACCGTGATGATAACAACACTGCGGAGACTGAGACAGTGACAACGCCAGATAAAAACTCTCAGCCTGAGCAATATCAAACTCCAGATCACTAATTTTGAGAGATCTTTTCAAAGATTTATTTTTTAAATTAAAAAATAACTTTATGGGGAAATTTCAATTTATATAATATTTCATATAATTAAAACTAAAATACCTCTTTTGAATCTCCTCTCTCGATTTAGTTATGCAATCTCCCTCTCCACCTTCACAGCATTCGTCTGTTGAGGGTCAAACTCCGTCGTTAAAACGTGCCATGGGCACACGCCATCTGATCATGCTTTCTCTGGGTGGTGCGATTGGTACTGGGCTATTTATGGGCTCAGGTGAAGTGATTTCCCAAGCTGGTCCGCTCGGTGCCGTACTGGCCTATATTATTGGTGGCCTGATCGCTTATATGGTCATGCTCTGCCTGGGTGAACTGGCAGTACATTTGCCAGTATCCGGCTCCTTTGGTGCATTCGCCACAAATTATATCGGTCCGGGTACCGGCTATATGGTGTCCTGGATGTACTGGTTGGGTTGGTCCGCGACCTTGGGTACAGAATTTACGGCCGCTGCCATTCTGATGCAGGAGTGGTTCCCGCAAACTTCCATCTGGTTATGGACATTAATCTTTGCTGGCGGGGTCCTGTTGTCCAACCTGAGTTCAACCCGCACCTTTGCCGAGTCTGAATTCTGGTTATCAATGATTAAAGTCGCTACTGTATTGATTTTCATCATTCTGGGTTTTGCGTGTATTTTTGGATTTATTCCTTTCCAAGGTTATGAATCTGCTCCCCTGTTTAGCAATCTGACCGAGCATGGCTGGTTGCCGAATGGCTTGATTCCCCTATTTACCACCCTTCTGATCGTAAATTTTGCCTTTAACGGTACCGAGATGATCGGAATCGCTGCAGGTGAAACTGAAAATCCCGAGAAAAATGTACCTAAGGCGATTCATGCTGCGGTATGGCGTCTGATTATTTTCTTTGTCGGCACCATTATCGTTATCAGTTCACTACTATCTTATACTGATGCAGGTCTGCAAGTCGGTGGTCATGGTGGCCTGAGTAGCAGTCCATTTGTCTCGGTATTTACCCAGATGGGTATTCCCTATGCAGAAGACTTCATCCGTTTTGTAATTATCACTGCCCTGCTTTCTACTGCAAACTCCGGCCTATATGCCGCTTCACGTATGATGTGGGCACTTTCTTCAAAAAATCATTTGCCCCGAATATTTGCCAAAGTCAGTAAATCAGGTGTGCCTTATATTGCAGTTTGGGTGACCATGATTGGGGGTTTACCGGGCTTACTGTCTGAACAGTTCGGTGCTGATGTGATCTTTAAAAACCTGATGGGTGTTGCCGCATTCACTATGGTCATAGTCTGGATGAGTATTTGCTGGAGCCAGTTTAATTTCCGGCGCCAGTGGCTCAAATCTGGTCATGCGCTGTCTGATCTTAAATTCCGTACCCCATGGTTTCCACTTGTACCAATTTTAGGTTTTGTATGCTGTACCGCAACGGGATTAAGTATGGCGGCTGATCCTGAAATGCTGTCCGGCTTTATTGGCTGCCTACTGTTTATGGCGGCATGTTATGCAAGTTATTACTGGCTCTATCATAATAAAGCTTAATTTTTAGACTTCGGTATAGCGTTTTTTCTCTCTTTAATAAACCCAATTTCGATTGGGTTTATTTTTTATAATCTGCAAATCTGTTCAGAAAATAATATCTTAATAAAATAAAGTTTTTGTTTTGCCTAATGTTTAAACTGTTAAATGAATTTTAGCAAAAACCCTTTTGACAAAACCCGGCTTAATCCTTAATATACGCATCACCTCGCAACGTCCCTATCGTCTAGAGGCCTAGGACATCGCCCTTTCACGGCGGTAACCGGGGTTCGAATCCCCGTAGGGACGCCATCTATTGATCTCATACGATCAGACCTTATTCGAAATTACTATTATTCGATTGCAGATTTGTAGTTTTTCACTACAATAGCTCGCTTCATTCCTTTGAAGTATTTCTTATTTCCTATGCACTCATCTCCGAATGATGCTACGCATCAGGGCAATTCTGCGCCTTTAAAACGCGCTATGAGTACACGACATCTGGTCATGATTTCGCTGGGTGGCGCAATCGGAACAGGCCTATTTTTAGGGTCGGGTGAAGTCATTGCACAAACGGGGCCTGTAGGTGCCATTCTCGCTTATCTCCTGGGCGGTATTATCGCGTACATGGTGATGCTATGTTTGGGCGAACTTGCCGTCCACATGCCAGAATCTGGTTCATTTGGCGCTTATGCCAAACGTTATATCGGACCAGGTACAGGCTATACCATCACCTGGTTATACTGGCTGACGTGGTCGGTCACTCTCGGAACTGAATTTACTGCAGCTGCCTTGCTGATGCAGGAATGGTTCCCGGATATTTCCATGTGGTTATGGACCATTATCTTTGGTGTATTCGTATTTAGTCTAAATATGATTTCAACCCGCTGGTTTGCCGAATCCGAATTCTGGCTGGCACTGGTCAAAGTGGTCACGGTTGTTGCTTTTATTCTTTTAGGCCTATTGGCCATATTTGGTGTTTTGGGCTATCAGGGATATGAAGCCGCTCCTTTATTTACCAATCTGACTGCACAGGGCTGGTTCCCTGAAGGTCTGTTCCCGATTTTTGCGACGATGCTGATTGTGAACTTCGCCTTCTCTGGCACCGAGTTGATTGGTGTGGCTGCGGGTGAGACTGAAAACCCTGCCAAAAATGTTCCTAAAGCGATTAATACTGCGATTTTCCGCTTATTAATTTTCTTTGTAGGTACGATTATTGTGGTAACAGCTTTACTTCCGCATCAGGAAGCGGGCTTAGCTGCGGAAGGCGTAAGTAGCAGTCCATTCGTAACAGTATTTCAGCATATTGGTATTCCTTATGCTGAAGATATCATCCGTTTTGTGATTATCACTGCATTGCTGTCTGCTGCCAACTCGGGCCTGTTTGCTGCTTCACGTATGATGTGGTCATTGTCATATAGCAAACAGTTGCCTGCAATATTCTCAAGACTCAATGCTCGCGGTGTACCGTATATTGCAGTCATGGTAACTATGCTGGGTGCATTGCCAGGTTTATTGTCTGAACAGTTTGCGCCAGAGACTATCTTTACCAACTTGCTGGGCGTCGCGGCGTTTACCATGGTGGTGGTCTGGATGAGTATCTGCTTAAGCCAGTTCAACTTCCGTCGTCAGTGGTATAAACAAGGTCATACTGCCAAAGAGCTGGGCTTCGCTGCACCATTGTTCCCAATTGTGCCAATCCTGGGCTTTGTGTTCTGTTTTATTACCTGTATTAGCATGGTTTTTGATCCATCAATGCGGATCAGCTTTATAGGCTGTCTGGTATTTATTGCATTATGTTATGCAAGTTACTACAAGTTCTATCACAATAAAGCTTAAATCTTAAAGCACATAAAAGAGCAGCTCCGGCTGCTCTTTTTGTCAATATATCTTTAATTCAAATCTACAAATTTACTGCTTTGTTTTCACCTTTTTCCATAAATATGGATATGGCTGTTAATGCTTGTTTTATCAAAAAAATTTAAAACATTATTGCCACAAAAAACGCCGTTTCATGTGAGGCAGATTTTTTATACTGTAAGTCAGTCAATCGGTCTCAGTGAGGCGTCGATGAAAATTGTTTTTATTCATGGCATGAACAAGCAACAGTATACGGCGACTTCATTACGTCAACACTGGCTGCACCTTCTTAAAAAAGGCCTACGCAAAAACCCGCAACAGCAAGCTCGTTTTACTTATTTAAAACGGCATATCCGCATCCCTTTTTATGGAGATCTACTCTCTCAGCATCATTTGCGCAATCTGCTTACTGGGAATACATTAACACCCCAACAGTGGCCGCATTTTCCCTTCCTGCATCCAGTTCAGCGGCAACCCCCGCCAACTGTAGATCAGCGTAGCGATCAAATTTGTGACGTCCCACAATTGAACCTTGATGATGCACTCAAGTTCAACCAGAAACTGAGGTTCATCACAGCATTAAGCAAGGATATTGCTTTACGCGATTTTGTGATACTCCTTAATTATTTTCCCCGCTTGCATGCCAGTTTGTTGCAAAAATTTTTACAGGAAACTTATCTTTACTTGGCCAATCCAGAGTTTATGCAGGAAGTTCACCTTCGCATTCGTCATCAACTTTATAGCAGCAAACCACAGATTGTGGTAGCACATTCGCTTGGCACCGTGATTGCCTATAATTATTTGATTGAGCACCCGGAACTGAATATCAAACGTTTTATTACCCTCGGATCACCGCTGGCATTTCGGGTCATCCAAGCTCATCTCCAGCAATCGATCATACGACCTGCTGCCATTTCAGGCGATTGGATAAATTTTTATTCACCTGATGATTTTCTTACTGCATTCCCGCTCACAAAAAATCCTTTTAACTTTCAACCGGCCATTATCAATCAGGAAATTCGTACTCTTGTGGAACGCCCCCATGACGTTGAAGGTTATTTACAGCATCCGAAAGTATTAACTGCCATGCTGGAATTGCTTAAAAATCCAGCTTAATTCGGGTAATTTTCCTCTATTTCAACAAGATTGTTTTAAATTTACGCACTCAATCCGTAAAATCATTTTTTTTATGGAAATGCGTTTGACACCCCCCTGTTTTCACCCTATTATACGCCCACCTCTGAAACGTCCCTATCGTCTAGAGGCCTAGGACATCGCCCTTTCACGGCGGTAACCGGGGTTCGAATCCCCGTAGGGACGCCAATTTTCAGAAGTACATTTTATTAAGTCCCTATCGTCTAGAGGCCTAGGACATCGCCCTTTCACGGCGGTAACCGGGGTTCGAATCCCCGTAGGGACGCCATTACTTCAAGCTAAAAGTAGCGGTTTTAAAATTTATCTTCTGTACTGTCCCTATCGTCTAGAGGCCTAGGACATCGCCCTTTCACGGCGGTAACCGGGGTTCGAATCCCCGTAGGGACGCCATATTCGAGATGATTATCTTATAAATGATCTTCTCACAAAAAAGCTCAGGCATTGCGACCTGGGCTTTTTTTTACCCACTTAGAAACCTCAATTCTATTTTTACCGCTCGTTCAAATTCTGCGGTTACTTTCCTGAATGCCAACCCATTCTTAATTTTATAATTTTTATTTTTTTACATTTCTATGCACAGAAATATCCGTTCATTTTCATTTAAAGCAATACACCAATAAATTAGAACAAAAATTCAACACCCTGCTTTTAGAGGGCACGTTAAGGTAAATCAAGAGAAATCTGCAAGGATCAGATTATGTTCGTCAGCACAGAGCTAAGTTTACCTTTATCGCCAAATAAAAATCATAATTATCAAATTAAAAGCTTTAAGGATTGGGTCGACTTTTTTCAAGATACTGAAATTTCGACATATACCAAAACCGAAAAAGCCAAATCTTATTTGAGCGATCTGATTAAAAATTTAAATATTGATACTCTCGGATGGTTAGATCAGCCTGCACAGGTTGAACAGCATCTTTTAGAACAACATCATCAGGTTTGTGCGACTTTCCAGGCCTATGTCAATCGCCGGAAACAGCACCAAGCCCGGGAATATTTTCCGACGGTTTCCCATGCTTTCGAATTCCTGGCAAAAGTTGCACCAGTCAAACTGGTCGATGGTGCCTGGTTATATTCGACCGTACCGAATTGCAATCAGCCCGAGCTGAAAGATTTGATTTACATCTATCTAGAAGAACTCGGTTTAGGGCATCCGCGTGCCAATCATGTCACCATGTATCAGGACGTGTTAAGTCATTATGAGCTGAACAGTTATGCCGAGCATCTGGATGACAGTTACTATGAACAGGCTGCCGTACAGTTGGCACTGGCTTATGCCCCGGCCAAATATTTACCTCTGGTCATTGGCTTTAATCTCGGTTATGAACAGTTACCGCTGCATCTGTTAATCACCAATTATGAACTGGCTGAACTGGGTATTGATCCGCATTATTTCAATGTGCACATTACTATTGATAATGCTCACAATGGTCATGCGCAGAAATCCCTGCAAGCATTTATCCAGCATTTTAATCATGCTGAAGATCCACACGCTTATCTGGATCTGATTAAAAAAGGCTATGTTCTAAATGACCTTGGTAAAAGTTCTTCCCAAATCATCCGGGAACTGGACATTGAGCAGATGGCTTTAAAAATTTTTCAGAATAAAGCGCTGATTGGTCAATATATTCATAATCAGAAATGCCAGTTTAGTGGCAAGACCATCAATGACTGGTTATCCGATCCTGCCCAGATTGCCGAGTTTTTGCAGGTGATGATTGAAAAAGGCTGGATCGTGAAAGATGCGCCAGTAGAACAAAGTCGCTTCTGGAAAATGATCGATCATCCGGAAGGTAAAATGTTTGGGGTCTTTAATGCGACCGAAAAACAGATTATTAAAGACTGGATTCAGGGTGCAGGCTTGGCAACTCGCCTGTCCTCACGTAGTGCAGCCCCATCACAAGCAAAAATTGAACCTGCAATGAGCCGTATGGACCAGCAGCGCTTAAATCAGTTAAAAAGCCGCTTCATGCGCTGTGAGGGTGCTGAACAGAAAATTGATTTACTGATTCCTTATACTGCACCGCATATGCATCATACCGAAATAGGCTTATGGGCGACTCGTCAGTTAAGTCAGTTATTATTTCCTTTTCAGACCCAGGCGATGCATTACTCCTAAAGCCCCCCTAAGTGCCAGAAATTAAAAAAACCGGACATTTGCAGTGTCCGGTTTTTTAATAAAGATTAAGCCGATTTTCGCGAGTTTAATTGTCCCTTGATCACCGCTTTGACATTGCCTTTCAGATACTGCAAAAAGACTTTTAGTGGTGAGAGTTTCGGATTAGGCTGCTTGCCTTTGGCAATTTCCTTAAACTGCGCGGCATACCAGATGATTTCCATAATCGCCATCTTGTCGACCATTGGAATACCGGTTTTAATTTTCTCAACTGCATAACGTACATCCTGCCCTGCAACCAGACGATTGCCCAAGTCAGGTTCTACCGCAAAGGGACGTGCAATCCCGACAAAATCACAAGCACCACTGTCGAGCGCGGCATTCATGCCTTCAACTGTTCGGAATCCACCAGTGACCATGATATGGCACTTTACTTCCTGACGAATTTTTTCGGCAAAATCGAGGAAATAGGCTTCACGGGCAATGGTCGAGGCCTTGCGCTTGTCTGCTTTCACGCCGGCCATCGCAGGTGCTTCATAGCTACCACCTGACACTTCAATGATGTCGATGCCTGCAGCGTCCATCGCCTTAAAGACATAAATGACATCTTCTTCGCTAATACCACCGCGCTGGAAATCAGCTGAATTCAGCTTGACTGAAATAATAAAATTTTCCGAAGTCGCAGTACGAACAGCCTGATAGGTTTGCAGCAAGAAACGGGTACGATTCTCAATACTACCACCCCATTGATCCTGACGCTTATTGGTCAGCGGTGACAGAAACTGGCTAATCAGATAACCATGTGCCCCATGCAACTGCACCCCCTCAAATCCTGCTTTTTCACAGATGGCAGCCGAAGTGGCAAAGCGCTGGATAATATCCAGGATTTCATCTTCACGCAGTTCCCGTGGGGTTCCAAAGCTCATTGCCAATGCCGGACTAAAGGGTACTGCGGACGGTGCAACTGTTTCTTTATTCAGACCTTTAGGACACTGGCGGCCCGGATGTGACAACTGGACCAATTGTACCATGCCATGCTGTTTGCCTACGTCAGCCCAGACTTTGAGCTGTGCCAGATCACGTTCTGTTTCTACCACTACGACGCCCGGTTCATTCTTGGCACGATAATCCACCATGACATTACCCGTAATAGCACAACCCAAGCCACCTTCGGCCCATGCTTCATACAACTTGAAATGTGCCTGATTGGGTTGGCCGGCATCATTGGCCAGTGCTTCACTCATGGCACCTTTAATGATGCGGTTTTTAAAAGTGATATTGCGAATTTGAATGGAATCGGCCAATTGAGTCATGATCTGTCCTGATACGTTACTTTTATTTTGTACTCGTTTATAACGTAAGCCAGAACAATTGACAATCAGTCTTGTCAAATTTACACAATTTTTATCTGCTTATTTTTTCATAGTTAAAGATTTTTGTGATTTAGTTTCTTGGATCAAAAGCATCCCGTACTGCTTCTCCCATATAGATCAGCAAACTCAGTACAATCGCCAAACTAAAGAATCCCGACAATGCCAGCCACGGCGCATTTAAGTTGTTTTTGGCCTGAAGCAAGAGTTCCCCTAGGGATGCCGAATCGGGTGGCAAACCATACCCTAAAAAATCCAGCGCTGTCAGTGCAGTAATATTGGCGGTTAGCATAAAAGGTAACTGTGACAGGCTAGAACCTATCACATTGGGGAGAATATGTTTGAACATGATCCGTCCATCCCCGGCCCCGATACTTTTTGCTGCCCAGACATATTCCAGATTTCTGGCGCGCAAAAACTCAGCGCGCACCATACTCACCAGTGTGGTCCAGCCAAATAACAGCATGATCAGAAATAGCCAGTAAATACTCGGGGTAAACAGACTGACCAGTACCATCACCATAAACAGCATCGGCAAACCGCTCCAGACTTCGAGTATGCGTTGCCCGATCAGGTCAATCCATCCACCATAATAACCCTGAATTGCCCCTGCTAAAATTCCCAACGCTGCAGACAATAAAGTCAGAGCAAAACCAAACAGTAATGAAATCCTTAAGCCATATAGAATCCGTGCCAGAACGTCACGGCCCTGGTCATCTGTTCCCAGCCAGTTTTGCGCACTCGGGGGCGAAGGCACTGGTTTAGCCAGTTCAAAATTTGGCGTTTGATAGGAAAACGGAATGATGGGCCAGATCGCCCAGCCTTTTTCTGCAATCAGTTGCTGCACAGCCGGATCTTTATATTCTGCTTCTGTCTCAAATACTCCACCAAACGTGGTTTCCGGATAGGATTTCAGGATGGGCAGATAAAAAGCATGATCATATTTCACCAGTAAGGGCTTATCGTTAGCAATCAGTTCTGCACCCAAGGAAATGATGAAAATAGCACTGAAAATAATAAAGCAGCTAAAGCCCAGCTTATGCTGCTTAAAACGTTGCCAGCGTGCTTGCATCAAGGAAGACATTATGGTGATCCTCGACGTGAACTGAAATGAATCCTTGGATCAATCAGTTGATACAGCAAATCGCTGAGTAAACGCAGCAGCAGGCCGAGCAAGGTAAAGATAAACAAAGTACCAAAAATCACCGGATAGTCACGCTGGATAATCGCCTCAAAACCTAAAACGCCTAACCCATCCAGATTAAAGATAATCTCGATGAACAGGTTGCCCAAGAAAAACACCCCGATCAGAACTTCGGGCAAACCTGCGATAAGCACTAAAATGGCATTCCGGAATACATGCCGATACAGTACTGCATGTTCAGTTAAACCTTTGGCCCGCGCAGCCAGGACATATTGTTTGCTCAGCTCTTCCACAAAAGAAAATTTCACCAGATAAGTTAAACTGGCAAATCCACCAAGCACCATGGCCAACAGCGGCAAGGCCATATGCCAGAAATAATCCTGAATTTTCGCAAAGAATGAGAGTTCTGCAAAATTTTCAGAGCGAATGCCCTGCAAGGGAAACCAGTGCAGATAAGACCCGCCAGCAAAAAATACGATGAGTAAAATGGCAAAAATAAAGGCTGGAATGGCATAGCCCACGGCCAACACTAGAGAGGTAGTCTGATCAAACAGACTACCATGTTTTCGGGCTTTTCTGATACCTAAAGGAATGGAGACCAGATAAATCAGCAAAGTACTCCACAGGCCTAAAGAAAGCGATACTGGCAATTTTTCCCAGATGAGCTCAGTCACAGGTTTGTCTTTGAAAAAACTCTGCCCCAGATCAAACTGCGCATAACGCGTTACCATTTCCCAAAAGCGGATATGCAGCGGTTGGTCAAAGCCGTACTGGATATTGATCTGCTCAAGCATCTCCGGTGTGAGGCCTTGCTTTCCCTGATACTGCAATCCGGTATGCGCCAAACCATTAATCTGTTGCGCCTGATAAATCGCCTGCTCCACCGGACCACCGGGTGCCAGCTGGATCACCATGAAATTGATCAGCAAAATGATCAGCAAGGTTGGAATCATCAGCAACAGACGTTTGAGAATATAAGTGCTCATGGCACTCCCTGATAGGCTTGGAGCTTAATGCTGTTTGAAATAATCAGCCACATGTCTGGCCTTTGCCGCATCGACCCACCAGTAATCAATCCCGGTAGAGAGTTTAGGTTTTCGTTGCGGCTGCTGATACATATTCCAGTAAGCATACCAGTATTCGCCCGTACCATAAGTCAGAATATGATAATAGCCTGCACGCAGTAAACGGTCTAATGCTCGGGTACTATTCACCAGCTGTTCACGGTTTTGAGCCTGAGTTACCTGCTGAATGACTCCATCAATGGCCGGATTTCGAATGCCAGCATAATTATAATTACCTGGCTGCGTGGCGGCCTGACTGCCCCAGAACTGTTTCTGCTCCTGCCCCGGTGTCAGGGATTGCGGCATGGTATCGACAATCATATCAAACTGATAATTCCGCAGCCGTTCATAATATTGCACGGTTTCTACCATACGAATACTGGCCTGAATACCCAAGCGTTTTAAATGACGTAGATATGGCATCAGATCACGCTGCTGTTCCGCCTGATGCAACAGGAATTCAATCTGTACCGGTTGATCCGCAGCATTGATCAGCTTTCCCTGTTGATAACGATAGCCTGCCTTTAATAGCAATTGACGGGCTTTTAACACATTGTTCCGGTTAAAACCGGAGGCATCTGACTGAGGATATTTCCAGTCCTGCAGTACAGCCTGACGTTGAACCGGATCAAGCTGCTTTAAATGGGGTTTTAAAATGTGCAGTTCTTGAACACTTGGCCGTCCATGAGATGCAAGCTCGCTATTGGAAAAAAAGCTGTTCAGGCGCTGATATTCACCATAGAACATGGCTTTATTCAGCCATTCAAAGTCATAGGCAAAACTCAAGGCTTGGCGGAAATGGATATCGGCAAAAGGCTGGCGGCGGGTATTGAATATCAGACTCTGGGTCGGAATCGGGTTGTGATGCTGAAAGCGGTAACGCTGCACCTGTCCTTGCCGAACGGCGGGAAACTGGTAGTCTTTCACCCAGCGGTTGACCTGTCTTTCCTCATGCAAAGTAAATTGGCCCGACTTGAAAGCTTCGAACTTGATTTCAGGACTACGATAATAACGATACTTGATCCGGTCAAAATTATAACGTCCGCGGTTGACCATCAAGTCTTTGCCCCAGTATCGGGGATTGCGTTTGTAGCTAATACTACGTCCAGCATCTATGTGTTCAATGACATAAGGCCCTGAACCCAGTATCGGTTTCAACGTCAATTCTTTAAAATTACGTTTTTGCCATTCCTGTTTAGAATAAATGGGCATCTGCGCGACAATCATCGCCATTTCCGGATTATGTCCGGATTTAAAATGCATTTTGACCTGTAAAGGTGACAGGACTTCCAGCCGGTTTAAATCAGCCAGATACATCTGCAGGCCAAAATTGGACTGGGTCTGAAACAACTCAAAACTGTATTTGACATCTTGTGCAGTTACCGGCTGGCCATTGCTAAACCGTGCTTTCGGATTTAAATGAAAAATAATAAAGGCGGTTTTCTTGGGGTCAAAACTGACTTTTTCTGCCAGCAAGGGATAGTACACACCGGGCTCATCCAGTGACTTGGACAGCAAACTGTCAAAAATATAGTTGATCCCTTCAGTGACATTGCCCTTGCCATTCATGCTGTTCAAATTATCGAAACTGCCATCAGCTGCCAGAATCAGCGTACCGCCTTTGGGCGCTTGCGGATTGGCATAAGGCAGGGATTTGGCCTGGGCATATTTCGGCTGGTTATATAACGCGATATATGGGGTGGTAATAAAGGCTGCCCAACTGCTACTCACGAGCAGCGGGGCTAGCCAGATCAACCTGAAAGTTTTAAATAAATGAGCGAATCTCATGATCCATTCATTAATTCGGCACTTTAATCACATCACCAATACGCAATTGTGTATTCGGTTTGAGATCATTCATTTCCGCCAGTTCATTGCTGTTCAGACCATAACGTGAAGCCAGACCGATTAAGGTATCACCGCGTTTGACTTTATAATCCGTTACCAGTTTTGGAATCTGGATCGTTTGACTGACACGCAATCCTGCGCGTGGACTCAGATTATTTAACTGAGCCAGGTCGGTCACGCTTATGCCTAAACGGCTGGCAATTGCATTCAGGGATTCACCGGATTTTACCGTATAGGATTCAGTTGCCTTCGAAGCTACAGGCTTAGCTGCCACTTTCACGTCTTCAACTTTTTTATCTGCCGGAAAGTCACCCTCAATTTTTAAACGCTGACCAATACGTACTGTACTATTGGTATTCAGGCCGTTTAAATCTGCCAGATATTGCAGTTGTAAATGATACTGACGCGCAATAGAGCTTAAGGTTTCACCTGATTTCACCACATGCGAATCCGATTTTGTATTCTTGGCCGCAGTTTCCGCGACCACTTCACGTACCGGTTCTACGACTTCACCACTGAGTTTCAGACGCTGTCCTACACGCAAGCCGGCATTACGTGACATGCCATTCAGGCTCGCCACCTGGTCCATTGACAGATTGTATTTTGCGGCAATGCCAGTCAACGTATCACCCGATTGAACCGTATAGGTTTCAGGGATTTGACTGCCGGCTGGAATCTTGATGGTCTGACCTATACGTAAACCACTATTGGCAGACAATCCATTCAGTGCAGCCAGTTCAGAGACACTCAGCTTGCTTTGACTGGCAATGCTATACAGGGTTTCACCGCGTTTGACCTGATAGTTTTCAGTCGCAGTCTGATCGACTTTGACATTTTCAAACTTCTGTTCAGTTTTCTGGCTAGATGCCGTTAGCCCTTCAACTTCCTGAAGTGGGACATGGATTTTCTGACCCACCATCAGACTGCTACCGGCAGTCAGACCTGAAGTCAAAGATGCCAGTTCAGTATTTGAAAGCCCGTAACGATCGGCAATCAGTTTCAGATACTCACCGCGTTTCACTGTATAGGATTTGGTCTGAACCTTGGCAGTTTCAGCTTTTTTAATCTCTTCAGCTTTGGCTTTGGATTGCCCTGTATCTTTCAATGACAGCTTTTGCCCAACAAACAGACCGCTATTGGTACTCAAGCCATTGAAATCAGCCAGTTGTTTCACACTGAAACCAAACTGATTCGCTACACTGGTCAGGGAATCATTGGCCTGAACCACATAGTTTTCCGGTTTTTCTTTGGTTGCATTTGCTTCCTGTACAGGTTTGGCATCATACAGATAAATGGTGGTGCCCACATATAGCGGAGAATTTGGATCAATCTGGTTCCATTTCGCCACATCACGCCAGTTCACCCCATTTTTAGCTGCAATCA
Source organism: Acinetobacter sp. 197 (assembly GCF_048148385.1). Classification (NCBI taxonomy): domain Bacteria; kingdom Pseudomonadati; phylum Pseudomonadota; class Gammaproteobacteria; order Moraxellales; family Moraxellaceae; genus Acinetobacter; species Acinetobacter sp. 197. Next base: position 219,278 of record NZ_JAYWZK010000001.1, on the reverse strand, counting down.
GAGCCAGATTATCGCCTGCTACGACCTTATAGGTACTGCGTTTGCCTTTTGGAGCGACCACTACCACTTCAGAATCCGTCTTGACGAAATTTTTGCCCTGATTTAGCTTGGCTTCAACAGAGTTTGCGGTGGTATTTTCAGCAACCTCTTTTGGATAAGAGAAGCCTTTGGTCAGTTCCTTGCCTTGTTGCTCGGCCACAGACAGGCTGGTTTGAATGGCAGTCAGCTTGATTTTGCCGTCATAAGGATCAACAATTTCTGTACCTGCCGGTGCCAACGCTTTTAGCTCCTCAACCACCTGAGCCTGTTCTGCCGGTGTTGCGACAGGCTGCAGAATTTCATCCACAGTCTTGTTCATATCCTGTGCGGCTACGACCTGTTGAATTTGCTGACGTTCAGCTGCTGAAATCGGTGGTTCAACCTGAATCTGTTTCACTGGTGCGGAAGGTGTCACTGCCACCGGAATACGTGGTGCACTTGGAATAGGCAAATCACTTTGTGCCGCAAAACTCGCCAGGGCAGATGGGCCTTGAGGTGTCGAAACCTTTTTCGTGGTCTGGGTCACAGTATGTGCTGTGGTCGTCGTACTTACAGCAGCTGTTACCACGGGTGCAGTCGTGACATTTCTTGCCGGAGTTGTCGTTTTGGCAACGGTCGTTGCTGGCTGATTACTAGCAACTGCTGGCGGAGTCTGTTTAGAAGGTGTAATCGTTTTCGTATTTAATTCTGGCGGTGCAGCTCTGCTGGGCACCACTGTCGTCGTATTTCTAGGCAGGCTGCTCGTGTTACTCGCCCATAAACCGCCTGAGCCGGATAGTTTTTTCAGCTTCTCATCCACTGAAGGACTTAGGTCAGCAGGAATCAGAATACGACGTGGACTTGAAGGATCAATATGATCACCACGATGACCCGGGTTTAATTGATACAGTTCTGCACGGCTTAGACCAGTGATGGCTGCAATTTCATTTAAACTGGCCACACCGACCGGAACTTCACGGAAATGTGGACGGTTGGCAATCGGTGGCAAGCTCACCCCATAGCTGCCTGGATTTTTAATAATCTGTGCAACTGCCAGGAAACGTGGCACATAGCTCATGGTTTCTTGTGGCAATTTCAATGACCAATAATCGGTAGGCAGACCTGCAGCTTTGTTGCGGTTAATCGCCTGCTGGATACGGCCTGGGCCGGCATTATAAGAAGCAAGTGCCAATTCCCAAGAACCAAACTGATTATACAGACTGCCTAAAAACTCATAGGCTGCACGGGTCGATTCCACGACATCACGACGACCATCGTATAAAGGGGTCTGCTTTAAACCATAAATACGGCCGGTACTTGGAATAAACTGCCATAAACCTGCCGCTGCCGCACTACTGGTCGCTGCCGGGTCATAGGAACTTTCAATAATCGGTAACAGCGCCAACTCGGTCGGCATGCCACGGCGTTCTGCTTCTTTTACCGTATAATACAAATAGCGTGATGCACGGGCACTTAAGCGGTCCAGATAAGGCTGACGCGAAATAAACCAGCCGCGCTGTGCATCAATCCGTGGATTCCAGACACTTAAATTCATCTTGAAACCTACAGTCATGCGCTTCCAGACATCACCATGTTTCAGAATCTGTAAACGGTCACCCTCAACTGCACGCATATCTGTTGCAGAAAGTAAATCTTCCAGTCCATCCAGACTGCTGCCATCCAGATATTGAGATCCAACCTGCTTGCTTTTTGCTGTTTGGTTCGCATTATGTGTAGACGAACAGCCCGTCAGTCCCAGAGACGCAAGTGCAGCTCCCAGTACAGAAAATTTCAAGAAAGTCGGTAATGTCGGCTGCCACAAGTTTGTGGTTGGTTTATACATAAAGAAATCCAAACAACTCGTATATAAATTTATTTTTTAGATATGCCATTGTAGTGAAGCATGTCGAAGACACAAGGCAATAATTTACCGCGATTTCACGTTAAATGTTACAAGAAATTAAAAAATCCGGAACATATAGATTGATCGACTGCATTTGCGCTATACAATAACCCTTCCAGTTTGTTCCATTTTGATCGGATTTAATTTATGTCACACACTATCACACTTTATGTCGATGGCGCCTGCCGCGGCAACCCGGGTTTAGGTGGTTGGGGGGCATATATTGTGAATGAACAGCAAGAATACAAAATATATGGTGGTGAAGACCATACCACCAACAACCGCATGGAACTGACGGCTGCCATTGAGGGCATTCTGTTTTGTGACAAGCAAGACAAACTGGTGATCTATACCGACTCCAACTATGTCAAACAAGGTATTACCGAATGGATTCATGGCTGGAAGAGGAAAAACTGGAAAGACGTCAAAAATCCTGACCTGTGGCAAAAACTGGATGCAGTATGTCAGGGACGAGAAATTGAATGGCACTGGGTTAAAGGCCATGCTGGCCATCCAGGTAATGAAATGGCCGATCAGTTAGCCAATCTGGGTGCCGATGAAACCCTGAAAAAATCCAAGCAAAGCCCTTCAATTTCTGAAGATAAAAAAAAATCTGAACCAGACTGGCTGCTAGATGATCCTTTTGGTCTGGATCTGGCCGAGAGTGAAGAAGAACTGGAAGAGCTGTCCGAAGACATCATCGAAGTGACTGTTGAAGAAATTGTACAGACTGAAGTTTTAGCAGCGGACATCCATGAAGATACTTCATCTTCAGACGCATCTGCCGCGGCTCAATTACACCCGCAAATTGTCATTACACCAGCCAAGTTACAGCTGCATGGCCCACGTCAATTGATTCTGGATACTGAAACCACCGGTTTTTATTATCAGGATGGTGACCGGATCATTGAAGTGGGTGCCCTTGAGATGATTAACCGGAAGCTTACCGGCAGCTCGATTCATATTTATATCAATCCGAAAAAACCGGTCGGTGATTCCGTCAATGTCCACGGTATTACCGACGAATTCCTGCAAGACAAACCGCTGTTTGAAGAAATTTCCCAGGTGCTGTTTGACTATTTGCACGGTGCGGAAATCATTGCGCATAACGCGGCCTTCGATATGAACTTCCTGGATATGGAATTCAAACGCGCAGGTTTTAAAGCACTCTCCGAGGTCTGTGAAGTCACCGACACTCTGGCACTGGCCAAGTCCAAGCATCCTGGACAGAAAAATTCACTGGATGCACTCGTGCGCCGTTACGAGATTCCACAACGCGACCGTACCTTCCACGGTGCCTTGCTCGATGCGGAAATCCTGTCCGATGTTTATCTGGCCATGACCGGTGGACAGGTCTCTTTTGATATTGATGCCCTGTCTCAGTCGGAAGAGCAGAACAGTCGCTCCGGGATGGCTAGGGTTGAAATTGATTTACCCCTGATTCTTCCATCAGAACAGGAATTGCAGGAACATGAGAAATGGGTCAAACATTTCGAAGAAAAACATGGAACTGCTTGCCTTTTCGCGAAATAAAATCTACATTTCCGGGGATACTTTAGGTTTAAAACTATCGTTCTTCAGTTATAGTAAATACAAAGAGGTCCCGCAGTTTGAAGCGGGGCTCATATATAGATAATACTTCAGGAAAGGTGCAGATCATGTCTTACCAAACCTCTATACATTTTGATCCAACAGCCTTACTGATAATAAAAAATGAGGTTGATAACTCGATCAAGTTAGTCGAATCAGCAGTAAGCACCTTGGTAGAAGATCAGACTTTACCTTTTGGCATTGATGATGCATTAACTCAGTTTGAACAATGCGCCCAGGTTCTGGCTCTGATCGACATGTCCAGTCTGGCAAAAATCGCTCAATATTCAGCAGAACTGATGCGCAAGATCATGGGGAATCCAGCGCAGGTTAATACTCAGGATGTCATTGCCTTGAGTGAAGGCACCACCATGCTGAAACGCTATATCGAATTCATCTGCCTGCGTGAAGTGAAAATTCCACAATTTTTGCTAGATACCCTGAACCGCCTGGAACTGGCTTTAGATAAACCGCTGACAACTGAAGGCCAGCATGTAGAATCCTTACTGGATTGCATTACTCCTGACTTTGCATTGCCACAAGCGCCAGGTCTGGAAAAATCCGAATATGTACACTGCCTGTATAAGCTGTCACTGAACAAGCTGATTACTCAGGAAGAAAGTGAACTGGATCTGCAAGCCATCAAACTGGTAGGAGCCTATCTGGCTGGACTTTCCGAACAGCATGATGGCAGCAAGCAGTACTGGAATCTGGTCTATGTTGCCTTCAATAATATCGAGCATCTGATCATTAATGAGCCACGTCTACGCACCTTGGTGGGCATTGAACGTAACATGGCACAGTATTTTAGCTCGGCAGACAGTTTCAAGGCTTCGCTGGCTGATCTGGCCAATGTGCTCAGCCTGTGTATCAGTCAGGAAGATGAAACTGCGCAGTCTATCCGCAGCCAACTGAATGTGAGCGATGACCTGCTGACCGATATGCAATTACAGGTCTTCAGTCGCCATCTATATGGTCCAGACTTTGAAACCATGCATACCATCAGCGAATTGGTGACCACGGAAATGGCGCAAATTCGTAATGACATCGAGTTCAACTATCACAGCATGACACCTGAAAAGACCCAGGAATTACAGGCTCAACTGAATAATCTGGCCAATATCTTCAAGGTGTTGAACCTGAATGAAGCCTATCATGACCTGACCCGTCAGGCTGCTACACTGAGCCAGCCGGAGATGATGCAGGATGCCAGTTTTGCCCAGCAGTTAATGAATGTCATTCTGTCTGCCATGAACTCGATTGGCGTACTGGAGCGTCATCATACTTCGAGCCGTTTGCAGCTGCGCGTCAATAACATGAATATTTCCCTGGACCGTCTGGATGAAGCACATGCTGCTTTACTCACAGAAACCAAGGCCCTGATTGAGCTTTCCAGCCAGATTCTCAGCAATTACCTGCAAGACCAGGACTTGGCTGCCCTTGAAGCTGTACCCGTACAGTTTTACGAGATTGGCGGCGCCATGCTATTCCTGAATGCAGAACATGTTCGTACTGCCTTCGTCACAACTGCGGAATTTATCAAGAACCGTATTGATCTGTCGATTGCATTAAGTCCAGAAGAAATTCATCGTGCTCTAGACACCCTGGCCAGTGCCGACATGATGATTGATAACTTAAAGAACAAACAGCCTGTATTACAGACCATGTTTCAGGTAGCATTGGACAGTAGTGAGAAACTCAAAATAGTTGCCTAATGTCCAAATTATCACTTGCTTATATTTTTCAACAACAGCAACTGCTGGTCGATCAACACTTTCAACTTCCACGGGTTGAAGCCTTAGCAAGTGATTTGCTACTCCACACGGGTGATCAGGTGATTGCCCGTGACCTCCTTCCCGATGAGCCAATTCCTCCAGGCTTGCAACTGCTTCCCATCCGTCAGCTGTTACAGTTCTGGAATACCCGGCAATTTGAACAGGCCAGCCGTGCGGTACAGCTTTTAGAATGGCGTCGTAACCATAAATTTTGCAGTCATTGTGGCACAGCCACTGAAGCACATGCTGTTGAATATGCCATGGTCTGTCCATCCTGCAACTACCGTCAATATCCACGGGTACAGCCTTGCGTTATTACCATCATTACCCGAGGTAAAGACGAGATTTTACTGGCTAAAAATGCACGTAATACCAAAAGCCAGATGCATGGACTGATTGCCGGTTTCGTTGAAGTGGGTGAAACCCTGGAAGATGCAGTACGTCGTGAAACGCTGGAAGAAGTCGGTTTAAAGCTCAAGAATATTCAGTATCTGGCCAGCCAGCCCTGGCCTTTCCCAAGCAACCTGATGATTGCCTTCAAGGCAGAATATGCTGGCGGTGAGCTACAGCTGCAGGAAGAGGAAATTAGTGATGCGCAATTCTTCAAATTCGATCAGCTGCCGGAAATTCCATTCAAAGGTAGTATTGCCCATGCCATGATAATGCATGTGACTCAAGGCACGCCCGTCGCAGACGACACTAAAACCTGGCTATAAGCCTGTACTTAAAAGTAAATTTTTCAAGGCTTAAAAAAAGAACCCAGTGGATAATCGCCCTAGGTTCTTTTTTTTATGTGTTGCTACAGGGTTATCCAGCTATCAGCTCAGGATTTAAATGCATCTTCGAGCGCCCAAAGCACCTGAGACTTGGTCTGGAAAAAGCGGCTAAACAAACTGGAGAGTGAACCCACGATCGTAATATGGCCAAGTTTCGGAATGTGAATCAAATGGCTATGATTGCCCTTCTCTTTCAGTACGCGGACCAAATCATGGCTATTGAAATGCCCGACAATCTTGTCTTTTTCGGCAATAAACAGATAATGCCGGGTTGAGCTATTTCTAACAAAATAATAAGGCATGACCTGCTGATAAGGTACTGCCTGATCAAATGCACCTGCACAGATCGGATCATTTTTATAATCAAAATGATAAGGCCCTGCCAGACCAATAATCGCCCGGATTTGATTATGATCAATAGTGGCAGATTGCGGATGATACAAGGCAGACATCACATTGAATGCGCCGGCAGAATGTCCCATCAAGACCAGATTTTCAGCACAGATCTTCAACTGCTCAGCCGACTGCTGCAAATGATTTAGCAACAAATGCAGATCATGAATATAGGTGGGGAAAATATGCTGTGGTGCCAGATGATAATTCATCACCACTACATCATAACCTTCTTTGGCAAAGGACTCGCCAATAAACTGGTAATCCTTTTTATCGCCATGCAACCATGCACCGCCATGTACAAACACAATCAGGGGACGATGGGGCAAAGGCTGATGACTTCGAAACAGGTCAAAGCGTTGTCGGGATTTCAGACCATAGGCCAATTGGGTTTCGACCATATAACCCTGTTTCGGGGTTAAACGATTTAAAGCATAACTGCCAAAATCGTATAACCGGAAATCTTGATAATGTTGCTGAAACTGCAGAATACGCTGTGAGATTTGGGTTTTAAACTGGCCGACCTTATGGTTCATAGGTCGGTTCAACCGTATCAGGATCAATGGCAACCGGTGTCTGTTCAATACCTGGCTGTGCATATGCCGGTGCAGCAAAATTCTGACTGGCCAGACTTGAGGATTGCTCAACATTATCGATCAGGGTCACGATTTTAGTAACATTGCCTACCTGCTGTAACACCTGATTCAGGTCAGTAATCTCGGCACTGTTTAAACGTCCCATCACATACAATATGCCATCTTCAGTATGAACATGCACCTTGCTATCTGCAACTACAGGCGCCTTCATAATTAAACCGCGGGTATTTGCAGTCACCGCAGTATCCTGCATGATAGTGCTATAGCTGATCTGATTACCGACAGTAATAAAATTATGAACTGCCTTCACATCACTCATGGATTTGACATTGTCTTCGGCCAATTGTTTCAGATGGGCATCTGGCACCTGACCGGTCAGCAGGACATTGCCATGAAAACTTTCAATATTGACCCGGGCCTGCTTAAAGCGCGAGTCCAGTTTATAAAGATTAATTTTTGCAGTACGGACAATCGAGGAATCAATAAATACCTGCCCCAAGGTACGCGCCCCACTTTCAGTTCCGACAGGAGCCGTACCTGTGCCGCTGGAAATAAAACTGGCACAACCTGATAAACTTGCGACACACAGCATTGTTATTGCAATACGCTTAACCACTCAGCAAGACTCCTTCATTTTATTACGTCTTTTCAATCTAATCATCTTTTCCAAGCTCAGATCATGGCAATTCTGCTTGAACTTTACAACGATCTTGAAGCAAATATAAGCATCTTTAGATCTTATTTTGTTTAAAGGTTAATAAACTCTTGATCAAAAGTAAAAGCATTTTCAATCCATTCCAGATCATAAGGGTATTGCGAAAAGTCATGCTGTAGGGTTTTTGCAAATTGCTGTTTAAAATCAAAACAAATCACGTCAAAACGATAGTAATAGTGTGCAAATTGTGGATTTTTCTGAATAAAACACATGGCTGTCTTGAGCATCTTGCCCTGTTTCGCTCTGGAAACCGATTCAATGGCTTGTGCGTATCCAGTTTGTGCACGTGCCTTGACTTCCACAAAGACCAGCTCCTGATCACGTACCAGAATCAGATCCAGCTCGCCATAGCGACTGTGATAATTGGCTGTCAGGAACTGAAATCCATGGTTTTGCATCAATTGGGCCGCTTGCTGCTCTGCCCATGCACCTAGTTGCTGTCGTAGCATTCCTCTTTCGCTCATAGTAGCTTGACGCCTGTGCCACTATACTGAAAACATTGTGGACTACGCTGAATACTATGGTCCGTGATTTCAATCCGGCCAGTTCTACCCTGAAATTCAATATGCTGTAAATGTGGTTGTGACAGGTACTGCTGGGTAATCTGCCAGGCATCTCCCCCGAAGGCAATCAGCCGCTGATAGGACATATCTACCGGCTCTTTGGCATAGGCCTGTACAACATCTGGCCAGTCAGCCAGATAAAGTACCGGAACATCACAGAACTTGATCCCTTTCGGGGGTCTATGCTGCTCGCTGATCGCATTGGCCACGGTATACATCCGTTTATGGCTTAATTCAGGTATGGCAGCCAGCCCTTCTGCATTGCCGAGGTATAACAGCCCTTGTTGTGGCATTAAAAAAATCGGCGCCTTGTTCACGATCTTAAATTTCAGATCACTTTGACTGAACAATGACATCAGCAACAGTTCATGCTCGGCTTCACTGCCCGGCTGGCGTAAAATCAGCAGCTGTTGAATTCCATCTTTGTGCAATAAGGTTTTTAAGGCAGCGGCATCTTCTTTTTTGGACAGGCTGAATTGCCAGACTTGGGGTGATGACCCTGCTACATCATTCAGGCTGAGGGTACGTACTTTAGGTTTGCTCTTGAGTAGTTGTTCCACATCGCTACGTGCCAATGGACCCACCACCATTTTGGTCTTTTTATTGACATGCTGTTTCAGTAGCTGGGAGATATTTTTCTGATTGGAATTGACCCATTTTAATGGAACTTTCTGCCCGGAAGTAGTATAGGCACTGAGAAAACCCTGTTTGATACTCGATGCAGCTCGCGCCAAAGGCCCGGATTCGGGTAGAATGATCAGCACTTCTGCTTGTACGCTGCTGATGTAGCTGACTAAACACAAGCCCAATATTTTATTTTTAATCTTCCATTTTTTATTATTCAATTTATTCCACATGGAGAAACCTATGAGTGCTCAGTTATTTGTTGTTGCGACTCCAATCGGGCACTTAGATGATATTAGTTATCGTGCAATTCAGGTGTTAAAGTCGGTGAGTCTTATTGCTGCTGAGGATACACGAACTTCAGCACAATTACTTAAACACTTTAATATTCAAACACCTCTGACTGCCTGTCATGAGCATAATGAAAGCAACAAGATTGATCAGCTGATCCAACGCCTGCTGAATGGCGAAGATATGGCCCTGATCAGTGATGCTGGCACTCCCCTGATTAGCGACCCTGGCTTTAAATTTGTCCGTGCTGCACAAGCGCATAATATTCGCGTGATTCCTGTACCTGGTGCTTGTGCGGCTATTGCTGCCTTAAGTGCTGTTGGCTTGCCGAGTGACCGCTTCAGCTTTGAAGGTTTTCTGCCATCCAGACAAAGTCAGCGCCTGCTGAATCTGGAAAAACTGAAAGATGAAACCCAGACTTTAATTTTCTATGAAGCACCGCATCGAATTCTGGAGTCCGTTAAAGATATGGCCAGCGTTTTCGGAGCAGATCGCCCGGTCGGTTTTGCGCGTGAGATTACCAAGACCTTTGAAACTATCAAGAAAATGACCTTGGGTGAACTAGTCGAATTCATTAGCAATGATCACAATCAGCAAAAAGGCGAAATTGTTCTGGTGATTGGCGGCGCCACCGAAGAAAAAGATCTGGATCAGGAAAAGCTGGATAAATTATTGAATCGCCTATTACAGGACCTTTCGGTCAAAGCTGCTTCACAACTGGCGGCAGATTTAACCGGAATCAAAAAGAAAGTCGCTTATCAACGTGCTTTAGAACTGACTTCGGCAAACGACTAATTGCTTTAGATATTTCTATCTCATTTTGGTTTGCAAAAAAACACCACATTTAATGTGGTGTTTTTTATAAGAAACAAGTTAATCAATAACTTATTCTTTGGCTACTGATTCATCTGCCGGCACTTCAACAATACGACCACCACTAGCAAGGAAAGCCGCAATCTCGTCTTCAAGTGCTTGACGCTTTTTCAGCTTTGCAGTGACGGTCAAAGTTTCAGCTTCTACAAGATCGGTATCACTGACGACCTCTGTGCTATCGACCGCGCCTTTTTCAGCGGCTTTTGCTTCATCATCGTCAACAATTGAATCTTCAACGTCATCATCATAATCATTCATGTCTGTCATTTGCATCTCCCCAAAAATGGCCCTCGCTTGGTATTCCAAGTCAGGTATCGAATTAAGTGAAATTTAGCAATCTCTTTGACCTTCGCCTAGTACCAAAACTCAAAAAATCGTATCTTTTTTAAACAAAAACGTTACTCTTTATTGGCGTTTGTTTAAAAAATTTACATTTCTCCCTTAAGCTGCGTAGCGTGTGTCTTTGAGTAAACTCAGGCCGTTGGCCTGTGACATAAATGCATCTTTTAATATTGGCTGATTTTCTACCTGTTTTAAACCAAAATTACGTACCCAAACCATTGGGAAGAATGAAGTGGTTTCCATCCAGCCAATCGCAGACATGCTATGCATCATGGCATCGTTCTGACCTTTACGGCGATGTTCATAGCGTTTGAGGGTCTGCTCATGTGCCCATACGCCACGCGCCTGATCATGCAGTAAAACATCACAGAGCACTGCAGCATCCAGACAGCCAATATTCACCCCTTGACCTGCCAGCGGATGAATCACATGTGCGGCATCGCCAATCAGGGCTAAACCGTCTTGAACATATTGCTGAGCGGCACGGGCTTTTAAAGGGAAAGTGGCACGTGGTGTTGCCTGCAATACTTCACCCAGCATATGCTGGCTTTCACGGGTTAATAGCTGGGTAAATTCAGCATCTGGGAGCGCTGCATACTCCTCGGCATAATCCTCTGGCAAGGTCCAGACAATTGATTGCCAGTGTCCCTGCTCTTCTGGATTAAGGCTGGCCATAGGTAAAAAAGCCAGAGGGCCAGTTTCGAGAAAAATCTGACGTGCCATGTGCTGATGAGGCTGTGCAGTTTTAATGGCACAACTGATGCCTGCCTGTTTATAGTCCAGTACATCAATGTCGATGAACGCTTGCTCACGAACAAAGGAATTGGCACCATCGGCACCGATCACCAGCTTGGTTTTAAGCTGAGTGCCATCGGCCAGATGAATGATCCACACACCGACGCCACGTTCCATACGACTAACTTTAACCTGTGTTCTATAATCTTGAACATCTTCCAGCATCTTTTGCTGAATGGCCAAATTCAAAATGCTTGGTTCCACCATCGAGCCTAAAGCCTGCTCTACCGATAGTGTTTTTTCTGAAGACTGGCCAAAATTAATTTCTCCATAGCCATTTTTATTCCAGACCTGCATGCCGGTATAAGGCTGCTGACGTGCTAAATTTTCCCAGACACCCACCGTTTTTAATAGGTGAATGGTTGCCTGACTTAAAGCCAGGACACGCGGATTAGCCACCCTTAAGGTTTTATCTGCATCCAGAATTGGCGCTGCATCCAGAACTGTAGGCTGCACGCCCCCTTGGGCCAGCAATAGCGCAGTGAGCCCGCCTACCAACCCACCACCAATAATGACAACGTCTAATATTTCGTTAGTTTGATTTAAGCTCATGCTTTTAACCCCATGGCATAATTTGCAACGAGTGGCTTGATGCCTGGAATCGTATCAAAGGCGACTAAACCTGTATTACGCATCAATCTTAAAAACGGATTCTGGTTACTGAAACCGCGTACCACTGAATCACAGAACTTGATCACACGCTGCTGGTCACTGAGACGGGATTTCTCATAGTCTAGCAATATTGCAGCATCGCCCAAGTCTGCGCCTTGTGCCTGCTGCTCTTTCAGGTAACGCACCAATACATGCGCATCACGCATACACAGGTTAAAACCCTGTCCAGCGACCGGATGAATCGTATGTGCTGCATTACCCATGAGCACTACACGACCAACAGCCTGCTTTTCAGCTAACACTTGAGATAAGGGAAAACTGAACCGTTTTCCGGTTTTCTGGAATTTTCCGGCACGATCGCCATACGTGTCCTGCAAGGCATCCAGAAAATGCTGGTCATTTTCATCTCCCAACCATTCTCCTTCAGTACCTTTTTTCACAGGCCAGACCACTGAACGGCGATACTCACCCGGTAAGGGCAACAGTGCCAAAGGGCCTAAATGACTGAAACGCTCAAAACCCACATGACCATGTGGCTTCGACGTTTGTACTGTGGTCACAATCGCGACCTGATCATAATCATGTTCTGATGCACCAATACCCAAAGCCTTACGACAGAAAGAATCCCGCCCATCGGCGGCAATAACCAGTTTGGACTGTAATTTCAGTAGAGATTCGCCACGATGCGCTTCGATATAAGCAAACTCTGCATCTTGAGTCAGTGAGCTCACCTGCACACCATCAATCAGTTCAATCAATGGCTCTTTTTTGACTTGAGTGAGAAGCACCCGACCGAGCCAAGCATTTTCAATGACCTGACCAAAGCTTTCGACTTTTTCCTGCTCGGCTTTCAGTCGGGCCTTACCAAAGCTGCCCTGTTCGGTAATATTCACTTCCAGAATTGGGGTAGCATGCTCTTGCAAGGCATTCCAAAGTCCAAGCTCCTGATAGATTTGTACGCTACGACGTGACAAGGCGCTATTACGTGCATCAAAACTGGAATGATATGGCGCAAGATTTTCATCATCATAATTTGGGTATTTGATGGCTTCCAAAAGTTTGACTGCAATATTGGTTTTCGCCAACATTAATGCGAGGCTTAAGCCCACCATCCCACCACCGACAATGATGACTTCTTGTTGCATGCTGTAATCCTTTCAATGTCGTATCTATGCAGATAGATACTTATAATCATGATGGATTTTATATTACATCATGACTCGAGATTTTGACATTGTGATACATGCTGTTGTTGTAGCTTGTTTTGACCTCAATGTTCTGCTGTCTGGCAGACCAGACAAAGGCTGAAATGCATGACTACCAAAAATACTCGGTCAATCAGGTTAGCTCTTATTTAAAAGAAAAGATTAGAATCCATTTTCAAAACTGTAGAAAAAATTAAAGTGAATGAAAATTCACCCTAAATAATTTTATATTTTTAATAGATCATTTTTCTAAGATATCTTTTTATAAAATTGAAGATTTTAAAAAGGATTAATAAAATTTCAGCTTCTATTTCTTCCAACAAGCTCGCTGAGCTAATAATTGGTTTGGTTTGTCTTGAATAGTGACTACGATCCAATCTTCTAGGTAAAGTGTTATCTCTATAAATAATTCCATTTTGACAACTACTTCCCAGACAACGCAGTCCATGCTTATCAGTAACTTCATCTATGGCATTGGTATAGGGAATAGGTCCTGTGGTATTCAGCACACCACTCCAGCCATATCCAAATTTAATATAAGTATAATTTTCTAAATTTTCCGTTATTTTTTCAACCACATTAGCCAAATATTTGTTTCCCGGCGAAGATATAATATTCCATTGTTGGTATTCTTTACCTCTTTTAATCTGTTTATGCTTTCCGAACTCTTCATATTCAGCTGCTCCTCCTTGCCATTCAAAGACTAGCAGTTCATCATCTTCTAAAATAATGTCACTTAAACTACAGGTGGTAAAACTTTTTAAATCAAAATATGCCCCACCTAAGCTATAAAGCAATAAATATCGAAAATAATCAGTTTATGCAGCGCCGTATAATGGATTAATTTTAAGAAACGCATTTAAATATCTGGAAGAATAATGATTTTTAACAAAATCTACCATGGTATTATAATCATAAAAACGGTATTCCCAATCAGGATTATTTTTCAGAAGAACAGCCCTTGCCGTTCTATCTTCTTCAGATAGAAAATTTATTCCTTTTGTATGAATTTGATGAATTATTTTTGGTATTTTCATATTGAGGTACGTCCTTAATCTTATAAATTTTAACATTTTTGGAGCTGGCATTGTTTATATTAATCAAGTATCAGATAAAACATTTCACCTAAAATACAAAATATCGAAGCTAGTAATTAAGTGATTACACTATACTTAAACCTAGTTCCCATATTTAATACAATCAAACTATTCCAAATGGCGAATAATTTCTTCTTAATATTTGAATTTACTATAGATTTCTTAAACAGCGCATGTACTCATTAAGAGCTCTTAAGATAAGACTGAGCACTGATCATTTTATTAACTATCTTTATTATAGTTGTATATTAATGTCCTCACTTTATTTTTTTAACATACAACCATAAAATTAATGTTAGTACTATAGTTTAAATATCAATTAAAATAATATAAAAATTTTTAAGTACCTTCCATCTTCTCATATCAGTAAAAAGGTAAATTATCACATTTACTGTGATAAAAAAGACAATATCTATTGGTACAAATTCAATAGTTACAGACTCTTTTTTTTATGATTGATATTTCTCTAAAACCAGTTTTTTATTTTCAGATAATACTCAGACTAAAATAACACCAGCTTTTCCAGTAGCTATTTAGAAGACTGAATGCTGTAATTTTATCTGATTCTGATGATATTCAATAGCCAGCTCAATTAAACGAGTAATTAAATTAGTGTATGTCATCCACTTGCTTCCCAAAGCTTCGGATATATACTGATGTTGGTAAATCCTGGTAAGGTATTTATTTCATTTACTAAAATTTCCCCATTTTGGTCAGGAATAGAGCCATCTTCGCCCAGCGTTCCATACACAATTGGAAAAATAACATCCAGCTGGAATAAAGCCTGTTCTTTAAATTCAATGACTTGCTTTTTACTCTAATCCGGAATAAAGGCAAGATTTCTACCGAATTGATGCAATGCGATTAAAGACGGATTATCCGAATTTAATAAAAAATGGGTACTTTCATTCAGATGCCCAATCCCATTTTTATCAATCCCAATCAAAGTAATATCAAATTTTTCTCAATCGATCGTATCAACAATATTTCTTGCTGACTGAAGTGAAACTTCATGTTCTGTAGACTTACCGCCAAAGATAATACCATTATTCTTCTTTTGCACGTTATTCTTCTTTTGCACGTTTATATCTCCTTGGTCCTACATAAGTACCCAACTTAACAATAAATTATCGTTATTAATTTTCTGATCATTCAAGAATTTTATGCTTATAAAAGTATAGGAAAATCTCTGTTTACGGAATAAAAAACTAACAAGATAGTAATAAAAAACGGAGCCTAAGCTCCGTTTTTTATTCTGGTATCATAATTAAAGCCGGATTTTAGATTATTCAAAATTGGCCTTATAGCCATGCAAATCATCTAGATCTGCTTTAGCTGTTTAACGCACAACCTTGGTATGATGATCTGTATGGTGTACTGTTTTGCCAAGCTTCGTTCCTGTATAGATCAGGTACAATGCCGACAAACCAACCAAGACATAAATAATTCGAGATAAGGCGCTCATATCACCAAAGATCGCAGCAACCAAATTAAAATCGAATGCACCAATTAAACCCCAATTGATGCCACCAATAATTGTCAAGGCATAAGCAATCCAGTCAATCGTATTTAATCTCATAAGTCTTCTCCTGCTTTTATTTAAGTTTATTTAAGTATCAGAGAAATTATGAGAATATCAGTAGATATAATATGTAGCTTTGATGCTAAAAACGGATTTTCTGTGTTGACTTCCTGTCAATTTTTAAGCTGTAAATTTTAATTAGGTTTGTTTTATTTGACTTGTTCAATATAAACGTAAGTTATATTGCTTGTTGATCATTACGAAATATTTTAAGACGCCTACTTTGCACAGCATATAAGTGTCATAAAAAAGCCGATCTTTCGACCGGCTTTTTTGAGTTTTCTCAGATCAGGCAGCTTGAGCTTTTGCCATCAATGCTTCAATCTCTTCTACCGTTTTGACCACTTTCGCGGTTAAAACCAGTGGACCATTTTCGGTAGCAACAACATCATCTTCAATCCGGATACCAATACCGCGCCATTTTGGATCTACGGTGTCATCATCGGGCGCGATGTAAAGACCAGGCTCAACTGTTACGACCATGCCCTCTTCATATGCACGCCATTCACCATCAACCTTATAAGCACCGACATCATGTACATCCATCCCGAGCCAGTGTCCGGTCCCATGCATGTAGAACTGGCGGAAAGCTTCTTTTTCTATAATGTCGTCGATATTCCCCTGCATCAAGCCAAGATCGAGCAAACCTTGCACTAGGATGCGCACTGCAACATTATGTGGTTCTTTATACGAGTTACCAATTTGCACAGCATTAATTGCAGCAATTTGAGCATCCAGCACTACATTATATAAAGCTTTCTGTTCCGGGCTAAATTTACCATTCACTGGAAAGGTACGGGTAATGTCTGAAGCATAGAACTGATATTCAGCCGCAGCATCAATCAGGACTAAATCGCCATCTTTGAGTTCTTTGTCATTTTCTACATAATGCAGGATACATGCATTTTCACCGCCACCGACAATACTGTTGTAAGCTGGAACACCGCCATTTTTGCCAAAAACATAATTCAGCTCGGCTTCCAGTGCATATTCCATCATGCCCGGCCGTACTGCCAGCATTGCTTGAGTATGCGCATCAGCAGAAATATCGGAGGCAATCTGCATCAGTTCAATTTCATTTGCATCTTTATGCAGACGCATTTCATCGACAATACGATCCAGCTGAATGACTTGCGCTGGTGCAGAAGTCCCACGACGGCTTTCACCACTTGCAGTTGCAATCCATTTCGCGACACGCGCATCAAATTCTGCATGCTGCCCGATGCGATAGAATAACCGATCCTTATTTTGCAGTTTTTCCAGAATTTCTTCATCGAGCAGATCAATCGCATAGGCTTCATCTGCATCATAATCCTGAATAGCTCCATCAATACCTGCACGATAGCCGTTCCAAATTTCCATTTCCCGGTTACGTTCCCGGCAGAACAAACTGTAGCTATAGCCTTCTTCTTCAGTGTCAAAGGTTTCAATCACAGCAACAGCTTCAGGTTCTGCAAACCCGGTTAAATAGAAGAAACTACTGTCTGCGCGGTATTTATAATCTGCATCACGGTTACGCATGGCTACCGGACTAGTCGCGATAATAGCAATACTACGTAAACCGATTTCCCCTGCGAGGATTGCGCGACGTTCCTCAAAAACTGCCTGTGTCAATTTCTTCATTCCACCTTACTTCTTATCGATTAGTACTTTTATTTAGAATATGATCTTGAAACCATACCATCAACTTTACTGTAAACAGCAAAGTATATGCCTGATTTCAAGTATGGCTTAGTTCACTTCAGCATTTCATCAACTTGGACGTTTAGGCGAGAAAATCTCGACAACGCTTTGCGGCTCTGTAGGAGCGGCATCGTTAGGCTGATTTTTTTGACCAAATTGCTGCAGGAGTGGCGTTTCTTCAACTCCTACTTTTTTACGCCCTAAAGACAAACTGACCGGAATCAGGCGCACAAATTCATACAATTCCTGATAGCTTTCTTCACCTTCGGCATCATCGTCCGAATCTTCAAATTCTACCGCGGCTACATCCTGCAAATGTTCAATCAGTTCAACTTCATCTTGGCGGATATGCCCGGACGCCAGTCCAAAACCTAAGACCACACCTGCACACCAGTCCGCCAGTGCCTGCACACGTTCTGAAAGCGTATGTTCATCATCGGGCAGCAAAGGTAAATAATCTAGTTCATCTTCAGACAAGGCATGGAAGATGTCTTCAGCTTCGCCTGTCAAAAGCTCTAATGCTTCGGCATCCAGTTCAGATACGTCCAATGTTTCTAAAATCTGTAACCACTCTTCACTGCTTGGGGCCTGAGTGACACAAACAATGCCCGTCAGCAAACCATGCAGTTCGCTAGGGCTGGAAATCTCCTCAATTGAAGAAAAATTGCGGTGCCATTCGGTCCAACCTGAAATATCGTCTTGCATTCGTTTATCCAATCTTTATACTGCTTATATATTACCTTTGTTTGCAACACTGTGCGACCTCGATATGTTAGAAGAATTACAGCGTCTACAAGTGCAGATCGGCGTGTTAAAAACGCGACTTGCACGGCTTGAAAGTGAAAATTCCAGCTTGCGCGAAGAGCAAGACTCTTCATCAATGCAACATCAACTGCAAATTGAACAAAAGAACAGCGTAATTGCGCAAAAACAACAAGAAAATGAAAACCTGACAGAACAATTGACGGACTCTCGGGCCCAGTTTCAACTGCTTAATAATGATGCAACTGCACTGGCAGACCGTTATGGCAGACTTGAAAAAAGCTGCACCGATCTGAAAAACCGTTTTCAGGAAATTCTGGCTGAACGTAATGATCTGCGGGTACTTAAAGAAAAGATGCTGATTGAACAGCGTCATTCTCAGCAGGAAATCCAGCGTTTGACTCAGGAAGCTGAACGTTTAACCCAAAAAAATGAAAATGCCAAAGCCAAGGTTGAAGCAATTATTCAACGTCTGGCCATTCTTGGCACTGCGCAGGATCATCACGCACAGGAAATTCAACAACTGGCCCATCCGACTGAAGTCATTGAGGAAGCTTCATCATGAGTGAACAAATTGCAATCGATCTCAGAGTATTGGGGCATAGTTTCCGTTTAGCCTCGCCTCCTGACAAGCAGGAAGAATTACAGCGTGCGGCACAGTTATTAAATGAAAAGTATGATGAATTTCGTCGTAAAGCTCCACGCATGGAACCTAGTAAACTGATTATTATGGTAGCACTTGAGTTGATGCAGGAAGTTCTGAGCATGAACCGGTCCCTGCAACAATACGGACATTGCGAACGTTTGTTACAAACCATTTTAGAAGAAGTTGAAGAACTTACTGAATAATCACATATTCCGCTTAAACTTCAGACATTCGAATGAACTGTTTACAGTTCATGAACAGCATGGAGTTGCCACACCGGCATTATTGTTTATAATTAACTTAACTCTGGGGTGTTCGCCAGCGGGTCTATTCCCCTGCCGATACTAACACTTATGGGTGTGGTCTGTATATTTAGAGTGTATGCCCATCTTCGCATGGGAAACCCAGCAAGTATACGTCACATCCTCCTTGAACTCATCGGGTTCAGGGTAACGACACATGCAGCGGCA
Source organism: Acinetobacter sp. 197 (assembly GCF_048148385.1). Lineage (NCBI taxonomy): Bacteria > Pseudomonadati > Pseudomonadota > Gammaproteobacteria > Moraxellales > Moraxellaceae > Acinetobacter > Acinetobacter sp. 197. The sequence goes on along the minus strand of NZ_JAYWZK010000001.1, from coordinate 199,967 downwards.
TCTCCGGAGTGCTTATTTTCTTAGTAAAAATATATTATTTATAATCCATATAAAATCCTTTCTAAATCTTCTCTCATCTCAGCATTTATTTCGATCACGCCCCCTTGTATTAACGCAGTCATCTTGTATGCATGAAATGCCTCAAAAGTCCTTTTCACTTTATTTTATTCAAAAACAATCTCTTAAACTATTTTATCCCGATATAAAATATATATGGCCCAGATTGCAGCAGGAATCCAGCCAAAAATCGAAATCTGAAGTAGCAAACATACTACGGATTCGACTGGCCGACGAAGAGTCATAAACAATGACCACGGAAAAATAAATGCGATAATTGATTTCACTTTTTAAAATCCTCTTTTTGCAATGTCTTGAGCTTTTAAGTCCAGTATTTACGAATGGCTAGAACTGCTACTTATATTCAGATATTTTTAATGTGATTAGCAGAATCTCTGTACATGCGAAATCACGTTTAAAAATATCTTGAAAGCCTAATTCAGCCAGCTTAAAAGAAGCTTAAAAAGTTATCTTACATCCACTCAGCTCTTGTATCTTTTCAGCCAGAGTGTTGACGTTTTAATAAAAAAAGTTTTCGCTTAATTTTTGCTATGCAACAGGCTTATATCCAAATAAGGCACTTAGCCTATTTATATTTATAGATTTATTTTTTTGGTCTTGTACTCAAGGGTGATACCCGCCAGATCACGTCTCCGACATCATCTGCCACTAAAATGGCTCCTGAGGAATCCACTGCTACACCAACAGGACGTCCATATGCTTTCCCTTGATCGCTGAGAAATCCGGTCAAAACATCCTGAGGCTGTCCGATTGGTTGGCCATTTTGAAAGGGAACAAAAATCACTTTATAGCCACTATGTGGTTTGCGGTTCCATGAGCCATGCTGACCAATCAGCGCCCCATCACGATATTGAGGCATCAGATCTGCCCTATAGAAAGCCAAGCCCAATGAGGCAGTATGATTGCCTAATGCATAATCCGGTGGAATTGCTCGCGCAACTAAAGCAGGGTTTTGCGGTTTGACCCGTGTATCAACATGCTGACCATAATAACTATAAGGCCAGCCATAAAAAGCGCCCTCTTTGACAGAGGTCAAATAATCAGGAACCAGATCATTGCCGAGCTCATCGCGTTCATTTACCACCGTCCAGAGTGCACCACTCTGAGGTTGCCAGTCCATGCCATTCGGATTACGTAGTCCGGTTGCATAAGGTCGTGCTTGGGCACTATCCAAATCAAACTCCATAATGAGTGCCCGGCCCTGCTCTTGCTCTAAGCCATTTTCAGCCACATTACTGTTGGAACCCACTGTGATATAAAGTTTATTGCCTGCAGGATTGGCAATGACATTTTTGGTCCAGTGATGGTTTAAACGGCCTGCCGGTAAATCCAGCACCTTGGTGCCGGCTGCTGTGATTTGAGTCATCCCGTTCTGATAAGGAAAGCGCATCAAGGCATCAGTATTGGCTACATACAATGTATTGCCAATCAGCGCCATACCAAATGGAGAATTGAGATTTTGCAAGAATACGGTTTTTTGTTCAGCCACCCCATCTCCATTGCTGTCCCGAAGTAGCGTGATGCGGTTGGCTCTAGGATGCGATGAGCCGGCGCGCTGCATTACCCACTTCATGATTTTCCCTTTGATCCCTTTACTATCATCGGGCTTGGATGGTGCATCCGTTTCAGCCACCAGCACATCACCATTTGGCAATACATACAGCCAGCGCGGATGTCGCAGTCCTTTGGCAAATGCCTGAACTTTTAAACCTGTCGCGGGTATAGGCATTTCATCCACAGGCCAGCCTTTGGCAGGCGCAATATTGACCGTAGGCAGCAAGCTTGACTGTGGTTTAGGTAAGTCTGGATCAGAACCATAACTGTCAGTGATGGGCGATTTGGAAGGCATCATACATCCTGTCATAGTCAGGAAAGATGCACAGGCGGTACCAGCAACTAAAAGTCGTATGTGCTGAATAAGCATTTTGATCTCTTTGTTATTATTATCCTCGACTTAACTTTAAGAAACTACAAGTGATGCCACTAGCTGATTCTTGTTTTTTCTGGTTATGAATTGGTTATCAACTTTGAGTCAGGTCTGATGTTTTTCTTGCTGTAAACATAAATTTATTCTGACTCACTTACCCAGGACAACACGACAACATTTCCAGAGTAATTTTTTTTACCTCATTACGACTGAGTCGAATATGAGCCTCTAATATAGAAAGACAGGCGACTGCATCTTGGGCAAGCAGCGCCTTTAAAATCTGTTGATGTTCAGCATAGGTGGCCTCAATCCGATAATCTTTGGAAAAATCCAGCCGGCGTATGATCCGAATTTTTTCGCTGATCTCACTATGTATTTTTGCCATTTCTGCATTGCCGGCTGCAAATACCAAATGACAATGAAATGCTTCATCTTCTACAGATAACCGCCTGAGATCATAGACATACTGTTCTGGTTGAATACACCAGGTTTGAATCAAAATAGCCAGAGCAACCTGCAACTGGTCTTTGGGCTTCTGACAAAGTTGCTCGACTGCATAACCTTCCAATAAAATCCGTAGATCATAAAGTTCTTCATAAGCTTTAAAGTCCAGTGGCCGGACCTGCCAGCCACTTCTAAACTGCACCTCGACATAACCTTCCTGCTGCAAACGATATAAAGCTTGCCGAATAGGTGTACGGCTGACGGCATAGCTTTCAGCAATTTCCGATTCAGTAAACCGCTCTCCCGGCATCAGCTTAAAGTCAAAAATATCATTTTTAATTTTCTGGAAAACCAGCTCAGACAGATTGTCTGAGCTTTTTCCTGTCGCTTTAGTGGTGGCTGGATTACGGACAATAGTCATGGCTCAATCCATTACTCCATATAAACCAGTGGTTCACCACTATGCACGGTCTGACCAGAACGGCAGATAATCGCTTTGACAATGCCATCATCATCAGCATAGACCGGCAGCTCCATTTTCATGGCTTCAATGATGGCCACCGTGTCGCCTTTTTTCACAATCTGCCCGGCTTCTACAAAAATCTTCCAGATATTGCCGGTCATAGAGGCGTTGAGAGGGACATACTGGCTGTAATCGGTATCATCCTGCAGCACTTCTATTTCTACAGGTGCATCAAACTCGTCTTTCCAGCGTTCTACCTCGGTACTAAAAGCAGCCTGCTGCTGCGCTTTAAAGGCGGCAATGCTGTCGTGTTCTGCAGCAAGGAAATCCTGATATGCTGCAAAGTCAAACTCGCATTCTTCAATTTTGATTTCTGCCAGACCATGGGCGAAATCAGCACGGAACTGATCCAGTTCAGCCTCAGTAACCTCATAATATTTAATCTGGTCAAAAAAGCGTAAGAACCATTGCTGATCGCCAAACTGCTTGTTCTTTTTAAACTTGTTCCAGATCGGCACGGTACGGCCAATCAACTGATAGCCACCCGGTGAGTCCATGCCATAAATACACATATACATGCCACCAATCCCGACTGTACCTTCAGCGGTAAAAGTACGGGCCGGATTATATTTGGAACTCAGTAAACGGTGGCGCGGATCAATAGGCACTGCACAAGGTGCAGTCAGATATACATCACCTAGCCCTAAAATCAGATAGTTGGCATCAAAAATAATGTCCTTGACCTGTTGGCGGTGACTTAAACCATTAATCCGCTGAATAAAATCGACATTATTCGGAAGCCAGGGGGCTGTGGCACAGACGCTTTCCTGATAACGCTCAACAGCACCCAGAGTCGCCGAGTCCTCAAAGGCCATGGGTAAATGGATAATTCTTGAAGGGATTTTAATGTCACGCAAATCGCCCATCTGTTCTTCAAGACCAAGCAGGAAGTGAATCAGTTGCTGCTGGCTCAAACGCAGACCATCATATTTAATCTGCAAGGATCGCACACCAGGTGATAATTCCAGGATACCGTCAAGATCAGCTTCACGGATCAGTTGCATCAAGCGGTGTACGCGCAGGCGTAGGGCCAAATCCAGTACGTTATCACCGTATTCCAGCAAGATATAACTGTCACCTGCCTGACGATATACAGCTTTTGGTGCATCTGGTGTAGCTTCACGCAATGCCAGAATACTTTCTGCTTGAACTGCCACGACTTCAGCCTCGTAGGGCATCTCTGCCTTGGCAAAGTTTTGGAGGGTTTGAATTTGCTGCCGCTCCAGCGCATTGGCCTGTTCTACCGAAATTGGATAGAAGCTAATCGTGTCATCGGCTTTCAGTTGACCAATTTTCCAGAGTTCAGCTTTGGCAATGGTCACCGGACAGACAAAGCCACCCAGGCTCGGACCATCTTTGGCAAGGATTACGGGGAAGTCACCGGTAAAGTTGATTGCACCAATGGCATATTCACAGTCATGTACATTGGATGGATGCAGACCCGCTTCACCGCCATTTTCACGCGCCCAGCTTGGCGTCGGTCCGGTTAAACGGATACCCAATCGGTTCGAGTTAAAATGCACTTTCCAGCTTGATGCAAAAAACTCCTCAATATATTCAGCTTTAAAGAAATCAGGAGCGCCATGCGGACCATAGAGCACACCAATTTTCCATTCCTTGCCATAACTTGGAATCAGATCTGTTGCCAAAACTTCAGGTTCTGCAATCGCCAAAGGTAGACCATCGGCCGGCAGCTCAGGATTCACCATCTTAATCATGTCACCAGCCCGTAACACTCGGCCTGCATGTCCACCAAAATTACCTAAAGCAAAGGTAGAACGGCTACCCAGATATTCCGGTACATTCAGACCATTTCGCACAGCCAGGTAGGTCCGGCATCCAGATTCAACCTGTCCAATTTTTAGGGTTTGGCCTGCTTTTACCTGAATAGGCTGCCAGAAATTTACTGCTTCATCATCCAGACTTACCGGACAAGGTGCGCCAGTTAAAGCAATGATATTTTCTGCATGAAATTTGAGGATTGGACCTTGCAGGGTAAATTCAAACCCGGCGGCGGCCTCGACATTCCCAACAATTTTATTGGCCAGCCGGAAGGCATAATCATCCATTGGGCCTGAAGGCGGTACACCAATATCCCAATACCCGACACGACCCGGATAATCCTGAATCGAACTTTGTGTACCCGGCTGAATCACCTCAATCACATTCGGCACATATTTGAAATCATCCAGCATGCGTGTCCAGATCTGCATCTGTTCAAAACGTGGATCTGAAATAACAGTATGCACATAATCCAGATTGGTACTAATACCATTCAGGCGAGTTTCAGCTAAAGCTGATTTAAGCGTATGAATGGCAGTATCACGATCTTCAGCATGCACAATAATCTTGGCAATCATCGGGTCAAAGTATTGGGAAATTTTAGTTCCGGTACTCACCCAGGTATCAACCCGGACATTTTCCGGAAAAAAGACATCGGTCAAAATCCCTGGACTCGGCTGGAAATTCTTGACTGGATCTTCGGCATATATGCGTACTTCAATCGCTGCACCCCGAGGCTGAATACTGCTTAGATGCTTCCAATCCAAAGTATCGCCTGCTGCGATTTTCAACATGCATTCGATCAGGTCTAAACCGGTCACCATTTCAGTGACAGGATGTTCCACCTGCAAACGGGTATTCACTTCAAGGAAATAAAACTCGTCACGTGCTGCATCGTAAATAAACTCAACCGTACCGGCACTGCGATATTTCACCGATTTGCCCAGTTCAACTGCCGCCTGATGCAGTTTTTGACGGGTTACATCAGGTAAATGAGCCGCTGGTGTTTCTTCTACGACCTTCTGATTACGGCGCTGTAATGAACAGTCACGCTCACCCAAAGCCACTACCTGTCCCTGTCCATCTCCAAAAATCTGAACTTCGACATGACGGGCTTTATCCACAAAGCGTTCCAGAAACACCCCGGCATCTTTAAAGAACTGCTCACCCAGACGTTTTACACTTTCATAAGCCTCTCGAAGTGCTTCTGCATCATCACAACGGGTCAAGCCAATTCCGCCACCGCCTGCTGTGCTTTTCAGCATAATTGGATAACCAATTTTTTCAGCTTCTGCCAAAGCTTCGTCCAGACTATTTAGCAGACCTGTACCGGGAGTCATGGGTACATTGGCAGCTGCAGCAAGTTCACGGGCACGATGTTTTAAACCAAACTCTAAAATCTGCGCAGCTGTGGGTCCCATGAAAGCAATGCCATTTTCTTCGCAGGCACGGGCAAAATCAGCACTTTCTGACAGAAAACCATAACCCGGGAAAATTGCTTCGGCCCCGGTATTTTTGGCTGCAGCAATCAGCTTTTCGATACTCAAATAGGTATCGCTAGGTTTAGTTCCTTGCAGAGATACGGCAACATCTGCATCAAGTACATGCTGCGCATAACGATCTGTTTCTGAATAAACGGCGACACTGGTTACACCCATTTTTTTTAATGTGCGAATGGCGCGAACAGAAATTTCGCCGCGGTTTGCAATCAGTACAGTCTTAAACATATGAATCCCCAGTTATTTTATCTATTTTTTGAATCTGTTGAATGGCTCTGTTTCATTTTTTTATTGATTCAGCTCATGGACATAGACCCGCTACCTACCAAGTTCACTGATCTGTAATGCAGGTGCAGATGCACGCTATCCACATATACAGCTTTCCTGAATGCATCAATTTTTTCTTTCAGATATGTGCCAGTCGCAACCAAAATACAGGCAGACCCAGTGCGCTCGAATTGCGCATTGGGTTGAGCGGGATTTTTCGGTGAGAACTGTTTTTACTGATCGGCCGCACGCCATTTCAGGACTGTCCAGTCGATCATTTTGTGAGGAAGCATTCTGTATCCAATCTTGTATCCAAGTTTGAATACAAATATGCAGAACTTATGCCAGTTTTATTTTTATATTAATTTCAATATTTTAATATTATTTAAGATGTCCCAATGAGAGGGAAATTTGATTAGATGACTGTTTTTGGTTCAGTCTGTTTTCAATTCGGTGCAAAAATTATTCTGGAACTCATATTGCATGATCTGCATCCCTTCAACTTGTACAACACTGATATAAAAGCCTATCTATTAATGAACCTTTAAGGGAACCATTCAGCTTATATCTTGGGCTAGTAATAAAATTGGAGGTACTCCATGCCGGAATGAAAAGGGTTTAACCCAAGATGCATATAGGCACACAGGAGATGATCGAAAGGAAATATAAAAGGAGAGGTTTCAAATATTGAAGTAAATAAGGCTGCCCAGTAGTATTCACTGAAATTGCGGATAATCTCTGTCACTCAACCACGAAAAGCGGCTTCAATCACAGCAACATCAATTTTCTTCATGCCCATCATGGCCTCAAATGCATGTTTGGCTGCAGCACGGTCAGAACTGTTACAGGCATTGATCAGGACCGCTGGCGTAATCTGCCAGGAAATGCCCCACTTGTCCTTGCACCAGCCACACTCACTTTCCTGACCGCCATTGCCCACAATGGCATTCTAGTAGCGATCTGTTTCCTCCTGGTCTTCAGTCGCCACCTGAAATGAAAATGTTTCATTATGCTGAAAACCAGGACCACCGTTCAACCCGATGCAGGCAACGCCCATTACTGTAAATTCGACCGTAATGACATCACCTTCTTTCCCAGAGGGATAATCTCCAGGAGCAAGGTTGATCGCGTCAATCGAGGAATCTGGAAAGGTGTCCGCATAAAATCGCGCAGCAGTTTCAGCATCGTTATCGTACCAGAGGCAGATAGTGTTCTTCACAATATTCATCATGTTCTCCATTGAGTTAGGTCTTACGTGCCTACCTAAGTCCAATGTCCAATGTGTATCATTTCTCAGCCGAGAATCGTCATATGATTCCGTATCTATACTATTTCACCAAAAACGGGATAAATCCATTCTGAAGCTGTATGTTTATTGATCTAAAACTTTTCAACATTTTTCTAATTATTCACTGCTGCAGCTTGCTATCACACTGTTAATTACATAAAAAGCGATGAAAATCAAAGAGCGTAAACTACTCACCTCATGACCTTTTAAAAACAGGTCATAAAATTTCTTTAATTAGACTTTAAACCTGGCACGATTTATATCGGGAGATAAAATGCAATAGGACATTACAATTCAGAATTATTTTTTACTTTTCCAGAATTCCCACTTAGACTAGAGCATACTTTTGTTGCACATGCTTTTGCGCCCTATGACCATTCAGGAATTAAGAAGATACCTTCGTAAAACGCGTCGTCATCTCTCTAAATTTGAGCAAAGGCAGGCCGCACAAAAAGTCTTGAACCGTCTGATCCATAGCCCACAATTTATTCAAGCCCGACGTATTGGGCTGTATCTGCATGCTTTTGGGGAAATTCAGACCCAGGCGATTATTGAACGCTGCTTTCAGCTGGGCAAGCAGGTTTATCTCCCTGCAATTTGCGACATGAATCAGCATCTGGTCTGGATCCGGATCAGCCCGCATCAATACCATAACAGGCGCTTTGCCCACCATCGGCTGGGTATGCGAGAGCCAATGAGTACGCGTGGTGTCCATGTTTCCAAACTGGATCTGTTGCTCATGCCATTATTGGCCTGTGATACTTCAGGCACCCGGATTGGTATGGGCGGCGGTTTTTATGATCGCACCCTAGCTTCTGCACCTAGATGCCCTTTCCGTCTGGGACTTGCGTATGATTTTCAACTGGTTAGCCAACCTTTAAAACGGGAAAAATGGGATCAGCCCCTAGATGCTTTAATCACTCCGACAGTTTCTATCAAGTTCAAACGTTAATTTTTCAATTTTGCTCTTGATAACTACTTCAAAATCACATAATTAGTCATTTTTCATACAATTTAATCTCAACTGCCCTTGTATTTTTAAAATTACCCATCACTATTAAAAGCATGGCAACACCGTTGTCACTCATTAGGAGTGCCCATGTCTGAAATTATCATGAATCCAGAAACCTTAGAGCCGCAGGTTCCAAGTGTACTACCCCTTTTGGCGCTGCGTGATGTGGTGGTTTACCCGCACATGCAAATTGCGCTGTTTGTCGGTCGTGAAAAATCGATCAATGCAGTTGATGTGGCTCGTAACAGTGACAATCTAGTATTTGTGGTTGCACAAAAAGATTCGCTTACAGAAGAAATTGATCACGACAATTTATATCAATACGGTACTGTCGCGAAGATTGTGCAAGTTGTGAATCACGAAAATGATGAAAACTGTATTAAAGTCCTGATTGAAGGACTGCATCGTGCCAAGCTGAAAACGATCATTGACGAAAACGAGTATCTGACAGCAGAGCATGAACTCAGCCCAATGACAGTTACGATGGATAAAGACACGCAAGCTGTGCGCTTGCAAGAATTACGTGCGCTTTTCGCTCAATATGCAGAAGCGAAGTTACGTAATGCCCGTGAACTGATCACTGCAGCCAACAAAATTGAAGACTTATTACAGTTATTGTTCTTCGTTGCAACCCGTGTTCCATTGAATATTGAAGTGAAACAAAAGTTCCTCGAACAGGACGAGTTCGAAGCGCATTTAACTGAGTTAATGACTTATCTATTGCAACAGTCTGAAGAACAGCAGATCGAGCAAACCTTGCATGACTCTGTTAAACGTCAGATGGAAAAGAACCAGCGCGAATACTTCCTGAATGAAAAAATGAAAGTCATTCAGCGCGAGCTTTCTGATATGAACGGCGGTGCAGAAGATGATGTCGCCGAAATTGAAAAACGTCTTGCTGAAGCAGATTTGCCTGAGCATGTACGCAAGAAAGCAGAAAACGAGTTCCGCAAGCTGAAAGCAATGCAGCCTGCTTCAAGTGAAGCTGCTGTAGTACGCAACTATCTTGAAGTCATTCTGGATACGCCATGGAATAAGGCCAGTAAAGTCAGCATTAACCTGAACAAGGCGCAGGAAATTCTGGATGCAGACCATTATGGTCTGGACGATGTCAAAGATCGTATTGTGGAATATCTTGCTGTCCAGTCACGTGTGAAAAAATTGCGCGGTCCGATTCTATGTCTGGTTGGTCCTCCAGGTGTCGGTAAAACTTCACTGGGCGAATCCATTGCCAAGGCGACCGGTCGTGAGTTTGTCCGTATGGCACTGGGTGGTGTACGTGATGAAGCCGAGATTCGTGGTCACCGTCGTACCTATATTGGTGCGATGCCAGGTAAAATCGTGCAGTCTTTAATTAAAGTAGGTGTGAAGAACCCGTTGTTCCTGCTTGATGAAATCGACAAGATGGCTCAAGACTACCGTGGTGATCCTGCTTCTGCGATGCTTGAAGTACTAGATCCATCGCAAAACAGCAAGTTCAGTGATCATTACCTTGATCTCGATCTTGACCTGTCAGAAGTGATGTTTATCTGTACTGCGAACAGCATGAACATTCCTGAGGCGCTGCTGGACCGTATGGAAGTGATTCGTCTTCCGGGTTATACCGAAGAAGAAAAAGTGAATATTGCTGAGCGCTATCTGGTTCCTAAAGCAATCAAGAACAATGGCTTACGTTCTAAAGAGCTTACAGTTCACGAAGAAGCCATTCGTGATATCGTGCGCCATTACACCCGTGAAGCCGGGGTTCGTAATCTTGAACGTGAAGTGTCAAAAATTGCACGTAAAGTGGTAAAAGAAGCAGTCAGCAAGAAAGCTAAAAATCTTGAGGTAGATGTAACAGCAGTTAATCTTCCAGAATACCTGGGTCCACACAAATTTGACTATGGTATGGCGGAAGAAGAAGCACAAATCGGTCGTGTGAACGGTCTGGCTTGGACTTCTGTCGGTGGTGAGTTACTGACTATTGAGGTTGCTGCAGTTCCGGGTAAAGGTAAGTTTATTACTACCGGTTCTCTTGGCGATGTCATGAAAGAATCGATTACCACTGCCATGACTGTTGTGCGTACCCGTGCAGATGAACTCGGCATCGAAGCCTCTCGCTTTGAAGAAACTGATGTGCATGTGCATTTACCTGAAGGTGCGACACCAAAAGATGGTCCATCGGCAGGTTTGGCACTCACCACTGCACTGGTATCTGCCTTCACCGGTATTCCGATTCGTCCGGATATCGCGATGACAGGTGAAACCAGTCTGGGCGGTCGTGCACTACGTATCGGTGGCTTGAAAGAGAAACTTCTGGCAGCCCATCGTGGTGGCATCAAGCTGGTATTCATTCCACAGGAAAACGTACGTGACCTGGCGGAAATCCCAGAAAATGTCAAAGAAGGTTTAGAGATCAAAGCAGTAAAATCAATTGATGAGATTTTACCGCTGGCATTGACCTCCTTGCCAAAAGCATTGGTTAAACCGCCAATTGTGAAAACCAAAGAAGAAGCGAAAGCAGCACGTCATTAAGACCTGCTGATTCCTAAAAACCCTGCTCCGGCAGGGTTTTTTTATTGGGTAAAAAGCCACTTAACTCAATTATGGCTGTAGCGCCATAGCAACCAGCCCATCAATCACATACGTCATCTTGTTCAAGTCCAGCTTGTCTAAGGTGTCCAGTTCGGTGTTGTAATAAGGATTGCGATAATTCGCAGTATCGGTGATCAGCATAGTTGAATAATTGAATTTGGTATAATTCAGATAGCCCGAGAAACTCATATCCTGAGCAAAACTTGGACTGACAAAACGCTGACAATCCAACCTGTTAAGCCGTTGCATAGCATCACAATAATCGCCGGTCAGGCCGGTTGAGGCCAAATGTCCAATTGATGCAATAAAGTTGCCATGTCGTGGATAAATCCATTTTAATCCGACTGGATAACTCTGTACCTGATGTTCATCAAAATAGCCAATCGAATCCAGAATCACCACGCCTTTAATTTTCTGTTTTTGCACTTTTAATGATTTGGCATGTATATAACTGCCCATGTGTTCTGTCTTAAAAAAGGGTGGCTCTTCCAAGGTATAGAAAGCAAATTCAATATCATGCTTGAGTCTGGATTTTTGCAAAGCAAGTAGTCTTGCCGTTTCCAGCAGACCCGCTACACCTGATGCATTATTGTCAGCCCCATATCGGGCACTGAAAACATCATAATGTGCTCCCATTACCATCTTGGTTTTGGCTTGAGTATTGATTTGACAGACGACATTCCGGTAACTCAAGTTATTGACCACATAAACCTGATACTGACATGGGACACCCAGACGCTGCATCTGCCCTTTGATCCAGGCAGACACCCGATTCAGCTCCTTAATATTTTTATAATTCCGGTATTCATCCACATTCATAATCTGGCTAAAAAACAATTCCAGATGGGGGACTTGAGCACTTTTGCTTGAGCTGGCCATACATAGGCTTGAACCCATGAGACCAAGCAGTAACAGGAGCACAGTACAACATCCTTTTATCATGACACTGTTCCGCATTTATTATTATTCCATTCCTTTATCAAGCGGATACTTGAACTACGGACATTAAAGCAACACTAAATCCCCCCTTTCAATTTCAATTTGTTTCCTGGTTCAAATTCATGTTGTTTGATCGTTATAATGAGGTATCCAATTATTGATCTGCCTGTATGAAAATCCGTATTCTGACCATTGGTCAAAAAATGCCAGCTTGGGTACTGACTGGTTTTGAAGATTATTTCAAACGTATTCAGCCTTTTGTACAGACCCAGATTATTGAACTGCCAATGGCCAAGCGCGGAAAAAACGATTCTGAAGCAGATATTCTGAAATACCGCAATATTGAGGGTGATAGCATTTTAAATGCACTGAAGCAGAATGAAACCCTGATTGCGCTAGAAGTGGGTGGACGTGAATTTAGTACTGAAAAACTGGCGGAAACCATGAAAAGCTGGATGCTGGAAGGCAATGATGTGGCACTTGCGATCGGCGGGCCGGATGGTCACTCGGAAGCCGTGCGTAAAGCTGCGGCATGGCACTGGTCCTTGTCGAAGTTAACCCTGCCGCATCCTCTGGTACGTGTCATGCTGATTGAACAGCTCTATCGTGCCATGAGCATCAACCATAACCATCCCTATCATCGAGCGGGATAATTTAATAATGCGTTCTGTATATGCAACGTTTTGTTGAATTATTACCCCTGCCTTTATCCCTGTTTTTATTGCATGATTAAAACATTCAACTAATGTGGTTTGACTTATGAACTTACAGACCTTGCCGGGCTTATTTATTTCTCATGGCTCGCCCATGCTAGCACTCAATCCCGAGCAGGTAGGCCCAGCATTGCATCGCTTAAGCCTGAATCTGCCACGTCCAACTGCGATTATTGTCATGTCGGCACACTGGGAAAGCGAAGTGCTAGAGGTGAATACCAGCATCCGTCCTGAAACCTGGCATGACTTCCGCGGTTTTCCACCTGAGTTGTATGAATTACGCTACCCGGCTCCTGGAAATCCCGAACTGGCTGAGCAAGTGCTAGGCTTATTGGCCAATGCCGGTTTTTCTGCACATGCCAATAGTACCCGCCCGCGAGATCATGGTGTCTGGATGCCTCTATTGCATATGTATCCAGAAGCAGATATTCCAGTCGTTGAAATTTCTTTGCCAATCACGATGAGTGCTGAAGATATTTACAGAATTGGTCAAACCCTGGCATCTTTACGTGATCAGCAGGTATTTCTGATTGGATCAGGCAGTATTACTCATAATTTGCGGGAACTGTCTTGGCAGGGAAATACCGATGAGGTTCCGGAATGGGCCTCAACTTTCCGTAATTATGTAGTGAATAAACTGGTTCATAGTGATTTTGATGCCGTACTGGACTGGCAAACATTACCCCATATCAAACGTAATCATCCAACCCTGGAGCACTTTGCACCCTTATTCTTTGCTATGGGTACGGGAAACCGCTTCAGTGTCGTGCATAGCAGCTTTACCATGGGTGCATTAGGAATGGATATTTACCGCTTCGACTAGCCGATAATACCAAGCTTCTAAATTTAGCCCCTGATTTGGATACATTTTGTTAGCAAAAGCTACGATTTGTATCCATATTTTTTACTAATCTCCTGATTATAATCACGTTGAAATTTAGCACATAGAATTACACTGATGAAATCAAGAATTTTTGCACTTGCTCTGCTCCCTTTAGCTTTAATTGCGTGTCAATCCTCTCATCTTCCTGCGACTTCAGGAGATACGGCTATTTCCACTCCATCGACTACATTAAAAACACCAGCGCAAATCCTGTCTGCTTATACTTGGGAACTGGATCATGGACTAAAACAACCCATCGTACTCCATTTTGATGCTCAAGGCCGGCTGAGCGCCGTCACGGGCTGTAATGGACTCGCAACGACCTGGTCAGTCAAAAACAATATCATCACGACCAGCGAAGTCGTAGGCACCGAAATGGCCTGTGATGCAGCACTGATGGAGCAGGAAGGGTTTGTCAGCCAGCTTTTGCAAAAGCGTGATATTCCTTACAGCTTAGATCTCAATGATTCTAATCAGCCAAAATTAAGCATTACTGCAGCCGATGGGAAAAAATATATTTTTACTGGAAAAATGACCCCAGAAACCAAATACCAAGGGCAGGCAGAAACTATTTTCCTGGAAATTTCGCCACAAACCAAAACCTGTACCGGGGTAGCTCCACAAACCTGTTTACAGGTGAAAGAAATTAAATATGATGATAAAGGTTTAAAGACTCAGGTCGATAAAGACTGGACTTTATTCTATGACCAGATTGAAGGCTTTCAGCACTCACCAGATGAGCGCCAGATTATCCGGGTAAAGCGTTATGAAATTAAGAATCCGGCTGCAGACCAGTCTAAATACGCCTATGTATTTGATATGGCAGTAGAGCGTGAAGTGGTAAAAGCCACACTCTAAAGCAAAAAAGGAAAATAAAAAAACCGAGGTAAATACCTCGGTTTTTTTCAGCTTAGACTAAGTCAGACTTAGAATACGCCTTGAGCAAGCATTGCATCAGCAACTTTTACGAAGCCCGCAATGTTTGCACCGTCAACATAGTTCACAGTACCGTCTTCCTTAGTACCGAATTTTACGCAGTTGCGGTGAATTTCTTTCATGATTGCGTGTAAACGCTCGTCAACTTCTTCGAAAGTCCAGCCCAAACGTAATGCATTTTGAGACATTTCCAGACCAGAAGTTGCCACACCACCTGCATTTGATGCTTTACCTGGCGCATAAAGAATTTTCGCTTCAACGAATTTCTCAACCGCTTCAAGCGTAGAAGGCATGTTTGCACCTTCAGCAACACAGATTACGCCATTGGCAAGAAGCGCAGCAGCATCGTCTGCATCCAGTTCGTTTTGCGTTGCACATGGCAGTGCGATATCACACTTAATACCCCAAGGACGTTGGCCTTCAAGATATTCGAAACCATGTTTAGAGGCAAACTCTGAAATACGGCCACGTTTTACATTCTTAAGTTCCATAACTTCAGCAAGAAGCGCCTCAGTGAAACCGTCTTTAACGTAAACTGTACCCGCAGAATCCGAAAGTGAAACTACTTTCGCACCAAGGTACATTGCTTTTTCAGCAGCATATTGCGCAACGTTACCAGAACCTGAAATCGCAACAACTTTGTCCTTGAAGCTTTCGCCACGAGACTTGAGCATTTCCTCAGCGAAATACACAGTACCGTAACCCGTTGCTTCCGGACGTGCCAATGAACCACCGAAAGTTAAGCCTTTACCAGTGAATACACATGCAGTGTCGTTACTTAATTTTTTCATCATGCCGGCCATGTAGCCCACTTCACGACCGCCTACACCAATATCACCTGCAGGGATATCTGTGTTCGCACCAAGGTGACGATACAGCTCGATCATTAAAGCCTGGCAGAAACGCATGATTTCGCCTTCTGATTTGCCTTTAGGGTCAAAATCAGAACCGCCTTTACCACCGCCCATAGGAAGTGTGGTTAAAGCATTTTTAAATGTTTGCTCAAAGCCTAAGAATTTTAGGATTGAAAGATTCACTGAAGGGTGGAAACGCATACCACCTTTGAATGGACCGATCGCTGAGTTGTACTGTACGCGGAACGCACGGTTTACCTGAGTTTGACCTTGGTCATCTACCCAAGAAACTCGGAACTGGATCGCACGTTCTGGCTCTACTAGACGCTCTAGCAAACCATGTGCTGCGTATTGTGGATTCTTTTCAATGAACGGCCACAAACTGGTCATCACTTCTTCTACAGCTTGAAGAAATTCTGGTTGATGTGCATCACGTGATTTTACGTAATCTAGGAACTCATTAAGTGTGTTGTATTTCAACGCTTAATCCTCAGCAGAAAATGGATCAAAATTGGTCAAATTTACAATCAATGTTAAATTTTGGCGCAAAATATTAAATATCTTTTGTAACCAATCTACAATACTTTTTTTGAAAATACTTTAAAATTAATTTGATAACAAATATTTATATTGATTATGAATATTTTTTCTGGGTTATTAAATACCAATTGAATCAATACTTAATTGTCATTTTATGCCTAAAAATAAGGCATAAAATGACCTTAATTCGTGCACCACTCAGCATCCAAAAAACATGTTAAAATTGATAAATCGACATATTTTGTTTCACTTACTCTCTCATGCTTGCCATGAGTAATGCTGGTTATACATGAATTCGCCTATTTCTCTGGTCCAATCGATTGATGCTTTACTCCCTCAAACCCAATGTGGTCTATGCGGTCACCGTGACGGATGTTTACCTTATGCCCAGTCGATTGCTGAGGGTGAAGATGCCAACAAATGTGTACCTGGCGGGCAGCCTGTTGCCGATGCTCTGGCCGTATTATTAAATCGCTCTAAACTACCGGCTGAAGAAAGCGTCTGGCCAGTTCAAGCCGATGGTCGTCCCCAGCGCATGAAAGCGGTTATTCGTGAAGATGAATGTATTGGCTGTACCAAATGTATTAGTGCCTGCCCGGTCGATGCAATTATTGGCTCAGGTAAACTGATGCATACAGTGCTTACTGACCTGTGTACCGGTTGTGAGCTTTGTATCCCGCCTTGTCCAGTAGACTGCATCGACCTGGTTGAAGATCAACAACCCTTACCGACTGAAGCACAGCGCATTGCAGAACAGGATGATCTGCGTAAACGTTACTATGCGCACATCCAGCGTGAAGAAAAACGCCGCAGTGACCGTAAAGGACCGGTATTCCGTGCAGAAATCGATACTGCCCTGTTTGCCCGTTTCTCAGCTCTAAATGAGCAACTTCCCGTGATTGAAGTCGCGAGCAAGCCAGAGAATGCACCTGTATCACTTGATTCCAAGACCATGATTGAACTGGCAAAACTACGTACCCAAATTAAAAAACTGGAAAAACAACTCTCAGTTCGTGAAGATGCCCGAAAACGTACCCAGCTCAAAGAACTGACACAGCAATTACAGGCTTTACAGGGATAACATGACAATTGCCAAGGCCAAGCCTGTTAAAAACATGACCAAAAAGCAGATTCAGACCTTTTTTGAACGCCTGCGTGAACAGCGACCCAATCCAAAAACCGAGCTGAATTATGCTAATCCCTTTGAATTGCTGGTCGCAGTCACGCTCTCTGCTCAAGCTACCGATGTCAGCGTCAACAAAGCCACAGACAAACTCTTTCCAGTCGCCAATACACCGGAAGCAATTTATGCACTAGGTGTGGACGGCTTGAAGGAATATATCAAGACTATTGGTTTATATAACTCCAAAGCAGTCAATGTGATTAAAGCCTGTGAGATGCTGATTCAGAAGCACAACAGCATCGTACCGGACAATCGTGCAGACCTAGAAGCCCTGCCGGGTGTAGGCCGTAAAACGGCGAATGTGGTACTGAATACGGCCTTTGGTCAGCCGACCATGGCGGTCGATACACATATTTTCCGGGTCGGTAACCGTACTGGACTGGCAGTTGGTAAAAATGTGCTTGAGGTCGAGCATCGTTTAGTGAAGGTCATTCCAAAAGAATTTATTATTGATTCACATCACTGGCTGATTTTACACGGCCGTTATTGCTGTGTTGCACGTAAACCGAAATGCCATGAATGTGTAGTTGCAGATGTATGTAACTGGCCGGACCGGTTTGAGTTTGGTGCAGATCGTGCAATTCCGGTGAAAAATATTGAAGCTGAAACTTAAGTTCAGCTTTTTTCGCTTATAGCACCTCAAAGTATTTATTTATTATTTTGCTCAGCCTGCTCTTGTTCGCGCTTCTGTTGAAGTTCTGCCTGTAATTTGGGGTGCAACTGACGTGCCGGTACTTTTCCGGCATTTTCTGCCCGTTCTTCCTGGCGTACTTTGTTCAGTATTTTAAAACTGATATAGAACAGACCCACCACTACTGCCAGAAATATAACCATTAATACCAATATGCCAAATTTCATAGCAGCAAGCACCCTGTTTAAATACACAACAAAAAAGAGCCCTAATATGGCTTAGGGCTCTTCGATTGTCAAAATAATCGGTTAAGGACTATTTTGATTGATCTAAAATCGCGAAAAGATCTTTTTGAACTTCGTCGATTGGACGCAAGCCATTTAGCTTGTCATAAGTCGGTGCATTTTCACCAGATGCTGCACGGCCTTGGTAGAAACCCACCAGCTGTTCAGTTTCAGTGTGGTAAGAACCTAGACGCTTACGAATTGTTTCTTCCTGGTCATCAGGACGCTGAACCAGATCTTCACCTGTTTCATCATCTTTACCTTCCACTTTTGGCGGATTGTAAACGGTGTGATAAACACGACCAGACGCCGGATGCTGACGACGGCCTGACAGACGTTGAACGATTTCTTCATCTGGCACATCAATTTCAATCACGTGATCAATTGCAATGCCTTCTTTTTCCAAGGCTTCTGCTTGAGGAATGGTACGCGGGAAACCATCAAAGATGCAGCCGTTTACACAGTCAGGTTGCGCAATACGCTCCTTGACCAGACCAATGATCAACTCATCAGAAACCAAACCGCCATTGTCCATGACACTTTTAGCTTGTAGACCTAATTCAGTTCCTTCACGAATTGCAGCACGGAGCATATCACCGGTTGAAATTTGTGGGATATTGTAGCGCTTACAGATCAACTGAGCTTGTGTACCTTTACCTGCTCCAGGTGGTCCGAGTAAGATAATGCGCATATATAAACATCCTCATTTAAACAATATGTATGACGCCACGACCACAATCACCCGATTGTGTCCCCCGGCATCTCATTATAAGAAAGCCACAAACAAATGGATTAAACCCGCGACAAAACCGGTTACCCCACCCAATAAAATCAGAATCCATTCATCTTCCTGAAATGCAGGACGTAAAAGATTCTGAAACTCCTTCGGAGTCAACTCACGTATGCGGTCTCTAAACATTTGATAGATTTTCTGTGCACGGCTCGCATTAAATGCTGGGTCGCATACAGGTACCATCGTAATTTCAATCGAGCGATCGATCAAGTCCGTCTTGAGTTTTGCATACTCTTTTGGTCCTAAAGACAGCTGCAAAGAGGTCCTGACCAGGGGTGTTTCCATAATTTCATTAATATGACGTTTGATAATGCGGCGGGTTTTGTCTTTTCTGCCGCCATACATCATCTCGGTCATGATCGATTTTAACGTAATCAGGTCTTCTGTGACTACACTTGCGAAGACGTCAGAGACTTCATCCTGACGTTTCATAAATGCGCCTTGTATGTTATAGGTGCCGATACGAGGAATCACCGGTTTGATCCATGGAAACTTGCGATCCGCGGTACGGCTAAAGAATTGCGGGTATTTTACCGGATGTGGTTCTAGTGGGTTGAAGACCATCCAGATGGCGATCCAGTTGGTCAAAAAGCCCCAGATGGCCGCCCAGAACGGTACGGTCCAGTGCCAAGGCACCACAAACCAGACAATCATCTGGAAAATACCAAAGAACATCCCGATGAGCGCACTGATATGCCAGATGAAATTGATCTCTTTTTGACCCACTTTCAGGAACATGCGCACCATAAGTCGGCGGTCACCCTCCATCTGGCTAACCACCATTTCACGCATATCTACAAGTGACTCGACGTTCATGGTCAGCTCAGTCACTAATTCACGCAAAACTGCCGGCATTTGTTTCTGTGCTTGTGCATAAATTCTGCGCTTGATGGCAAAAGGCAGGTTTTCCCAAAGGACCGCATTGCGATCCATCATGACTTCATCAATCAGGTGTTCCAGCTCAAAGCCAACCTGCTCCCCAATGATCCGTGCCATGTCATCAGGATCCATCGCCTGTAAGAACTCACGGATGGAACCTAGTTTTGACAGTGTATTATCGGTAATAATGCCTGAAATACGTCCAGCTTTGCGTGGCACAATTCCCTGCCAGCCAATAGGAATGGGCCCTAAATGAAAACCCCAAAAATTGATCGGATAAAAGACCATTTTCAGTGCCATCCAGACGTGAGCCCAGGTTACAAATGCAGTCACCGGAATAATGCTGAGCACGGCCCAAAAATCTGGGCGATTTACAAAGGTTTGCCACAACTCGTTGACGTACTCAAGCATGCATAATTTCCATATTTAATTTTTTGTTCACAGAATACACATATTAATAAGGTCGAATATTTTGTCTATAAACCGATACTTAAAGTATAGGAAAATTGTAGCCGGGGTTCTGTTTCAGCCACAACAAAACCAGTTCGGTCTTCGAGTTTCTCCCCCACACCGATCCCTACACTAAAACTGCTGATCCGTTCAGAACTAAGCAAAACATAAGCCAAGTCAATACCGGCACCTAAGCGGGTCTTGTACTCATTGTCAATCCGCCTGCTATCGATATGTCCTGCATAAACCCCGACATAATAACCATTATGGTCTTTACCAGTGAGATAGGCCGGATAACGAAAGCCTGCCTGTGCTCCTATCTTATGGTCATCATTCAGAAAAACTCCACCTTTCACATAAGCAATCCCGTAAGGATTAACCCATTCAGTATTTAAGTGTATCAATTCCTGGGTAATACCAACGCCAACATTAAAGGCTTTTGCCGGCTCAGGTTCTATTTTAGCAGCAGTAGTATTGATTTGATCATGTGCATATGCCCCATTCGCCCAAAATGCAAACGCTAAAAAAGGGTAAACCTTGTTCATTCCTTCACCATCTTCCTTAATTATAGTTTTGGTATAGTCCTATTTTTATTGGATTTTACTCTAGCAGAATTATCACAACTCTTGTATACAGCACTTTACAATTTTAATGTCTGCAAAGTCAAAGCTTATAGAACTGATGACAAGGTCAGTTTTTCATTATCAAATCAAGTGTACTTGCGTTAGAATATTACACTTTGATTCTTTTCAATCACTCTCAGGTCTTAAGTCGATCGCGTATGAAGCAGCACTTTCCTTTAAAAAATGCACAACAAGAAAAGCGCATCTATCGCAGTCGAGTCTTGATTTCCATGGGGATTGTGATTTTCTTTATGCTGCTGCTGGTCAGCCGCTATGCCTATTTGCAACTGTTCAACTTTGAGAGCTTTAGTACGGCTTCGGACGAGAACCGGATTCGCTTGCAGCCCCTACCCCCAGCACGCGGTTATATTTATGACCGTAACGGCGTATTGTTGGCCGACAACTATCCAGTCTTTACTGCCACTTTAAGTCGTGCCGATGTACAAGACATTGACCAGACACTCGAACGCCTGAAACCAATTCTGGAACTGACCGAAGAAGACCTGGAACGCTTTCAAACCCGTATTAAAACAGCACGTAAGACCGAACGGGTTTCGATCAAGCTCAATCTGAATGAAAATGATATTGCCCGTTTTAGTGAAGTGAAATATCAGTTTCCGGGCGTGAATATTGAAACCCAGATGACCCGCTACTACCCGCATGGTGATCTGTTCGCGCATGTGATTGGTTATGTAGGTCGAATTAATGACAAAGAACTTAAGGCTATTGATAAGGACCTGTACGCCGGAACCAACCTGATCGGAAAGATCGGGGTGGAAAAATCCTATGAAGAGCTTCTGCATGGTGTACCAGGAAATGAATCGGTAGAGGCCGATGCCTTTGGTAATGTACTACGTCATCTGGGCCGCAAGGATCCGGTGCGCGGTAACGACCTGTTCCTGTCACTCGATTACGGCTTACAGGTAGTAGCTTCAGAACAGCTGGCTGGGCGTCGTGGCGCAATTGTAGCGATGAATCCCAAGACCGGAGAAATTCTGGCGCTAGTATCCAGCCCAAGTTTTAATCCGAATCTGTTTGTAACCGGAATCAGTACCAAGGACTACAGCGGTCTACGTGATAACCTCGATCAGCCTCTCTATAATCGGGCTGTACAGGGTACCTATCCACCCGGCTCTACCATCAAGCCGATGTTTGGTCTGGGCGGACTACATTATGGCCTGGTGGACTGGAATACTGCTATTTCGGATCCAGGCTATTTCACCTTGCCTGGTGACAGTCACCGCTTCCGTGACCATAAAAAAACCGGGCATGGCTCAGTAAATATGCATAAAGCACAAATTGTGTCCTGTGATACCTATTTCTATGTCATGTCCTACCGCATGGGCATTGAAAAAATGAACACCTGGATGCGTCAGTTTGGCTTTGGCGAAAAAACTGGGGTCGACTTACCAAGTGAAAGTTCCGGACTTTATCCTAGCCCGGAATGGAAGATGCGTACCCGTAATGCCAAATGGTCACGTGGTGAAACCATTTCTGTCAGTATTGGTCAGGGCGCTTTTACCTCCACACCGTTACAGCTGGCTATGGCCACCGCGATTACCGCCAACCATGGTAATAAAGTTATTCCTCATGTGCTGCGTGAAAGTCGCGGTGCCAAACCATTCAAGGTACATAATGGTACTCATGGCAAGATCGATTTTAACGGTCAGGAAGAAGACTGGATCAAGATGCGTGAGGCGATGGTAGATGTCATTCAGTCGGGTACAGGTCGAGGCATCAAAAGTGGCCTGCAATACTCTATTGCAGGTAAAACTGGGACAGCACAGGTTAAAAGTATTGCTCAGGGCAAACGCTATAATGAATCCCTGTTGACCGACCGTCAGCTGGATCACGGTCTTTTTGTCGGTTTTGCCCCTGCTGAACAGCCCGAAATTGCGATCGCAGTCATTCTAGAAAATGGTCGTGGTGGTAGTGCGGCAACCGCCCTGGCCCGACCAATTTTCGATTACTGGTTACTGCATAAAGATAAAAATCCAATACGCCCACAGGGACACCAATTAAGTGGCGGCCTGATGACAGCCGGAATCAAGCCAGCTGAATTACCAAGTGGTGCAGGTATGCTAAGTCAGGATGCAGCCTCTAGTGCAACTCCAGCCAGTAGCGATTCCGCTCCTGCTGCTCCGGCTTCTACAAATACTGCTGCATCTCCCGCAGCGCCTCATGCTCCGACACCAGTAGAACGAGATTAAAGATGAAAAACCAGCTTCGAATTATTGGTGGTGACTGGAAACGTCGTCAACTACCTTTTGCCAGTATTGAGGGTTTGCGCCCGACGCCTGACCGTGTTCGGGAAACTCTATTTAACTGGCTGATGTGGGAGGTGCAAAATGCCCAGGTTCTGGATATGTGTGCCGGTTCAGGAGCATTGGCTTTTGAGGCATTATCTCGTGGCGCTGCCTCAGTGGTGATGATTGAACCTGATCGGACTCAGGCACAATTTTTAACCCAGAATCTGGAACTATTGAAAGTCACCAAGACACGTGCCCAATTAAAAGTGGCTACGGCGCAACAAGTCTTGCCCACGCTGCAAACACAATTTGATCTGGTT
Organism: Acinetobacter sp. 197; assembly: GCF_048148385.1. NCBI lineage: Bacteria > Pseudomonadati > Pseudomonadota > Gammaproteobacteria > Moraxellales > Moraxellaceae > Acinetobacter > Acinetobacter sp. 197. Next base: position 176,296 of record NZ_JAYWZK010000001.1, on the reverse strand, counting down.
TTTCTAGATCCGCCGTATAGCCTGAATTTATGGGAAACCTTGGCTGCACAAGCAAATCATCTGATCAAGGATAATGCTTATATTTATGTAGAAGCGGACCGCGATCTGCAATCACTTAAATTACCCGCCTCATGGCGTTTAATTAAAAATACCAAAGCCGGCATGGTTCGCGCGGGACTTTATCAAAAAATACCTTCGCAAGAGCACAATTAAAAAGGATTCCTTGAACAAGAAATCCTTTAGATCAAATAAAAGTGGTGAGACATTAATACTCGGGCAATAAACCCGTTAACGAGCCGGAGGTGGAGGAGGCGGATTCCGATCGTTATTGTTAGGATTATTCCAGTTAGGACGGTCTTTGTTGTTATTCCAGTCCCGATCACCATATTGTCGATCATGATGTTTATCCCGATCTTTATGACCGCGATAATCATCGTGAGGATCTACAACACAACCGGTTAATGAGACTGCCAATACAGAAAGTAATATTACTATTTTCATGTTCATTACCTCTTGCGGTACAGGTTTCAGTATCCGGAAATTTGATTGATAATTCAGAAACTCCGTGTTGGATTCTTGTTTTATTTTATGCTTGGATTCCTTGATTTCCGATGCAGACAAGAGCTAAATTCCCTGGCGTTTATATCAATTTGCACTGAGATTTGCATAAATACCACTAAGCAAGCACTTGGTTTTTCCAGTTATCTTTTTAATACTACTGACTTTAATTTCGTACCGATCCTTATGACCTGGTTGTTATTTATTTTTGGTGCGATGGTCGCAGGTTTTGTTCAGGGACTGACTGGTTTTGCCTTTGCCCTGATTGCCATGTCTTTCTGGGTTTGGGTATTAGCTCCGCAGCTGGCCGCGCCCCTGCTGGTATTTGCCTCGGTCTGGAGTCATGTGATTTCACTGAGTCAGGAACAGACGCAGCCCTTTTTATCCAGACAGTTGGTACTGCCTTATCTGATGGCCGGCCTGATCGGTGTACCGCTTGGTACTTATCTGTTGCAGATCATTCAAGCAGATACCTTCAAAATGGTTCTAGGATTTTTTCTGGTGCTGTGGTGCCCGGTGATGCTGCTTAACCCTCAACTCAAAATGATTCAGCATTCAGGAAAATTAGCGGATAGTGGTATAGGCTTCATGGGTGGCATCTTAGGCGGACTGGGTGGTTTTTGCGGCGCTATTCCTTCAGCCTGGGTCATGCTAAAGCAATTACCCAAAGCGCAGCAGCGCTATATTTTGCGGCATTTCAATTTTGCCATTCAGCTTTTCACGCTGGGTACGTATTTATGGCAAGGCCTGATTAATCAAAGCCATTTACCCTATATGGCCTTGCTGATTGTTTTTGTGAGCCTTCCGGCGATTCTAGGCGCAAAATTATTTTATAAAATTTCAGAATTACTATTTAAACGTATTATCTTAAGTTTACTTTTTAGTACTGGCTGTTTTCTATTAGCATCTCAATTCACTTAAGTATAAGAAAAAGCCACGCCCTGTTTTCCCTCTAAAGCTTGAATCCAGCAAGATAAATGCTATGTTAAGGCCATTCTTTTGCAATACAGATCATCATTATGCAGATTCGTGATCAGATCGTTCTTGTTACTGGCGGCGCACGTGGTTTGGGTTTAGCCATTACCCGAGCTTTACTCGCTGAGGGAGCGCGCGTGGTCGTCAACTATCATAGCAGTCGGCAGCAAGCTGAACAGCTGGCCCAACAATATCCTGCACAGGTATTTATTTATCAGGCAGATGTTACCCAAGCTGATCAGGTATGCGCTTTATTTGCCGCGGCAAAAAATCATTTCGGTGAAGCACTTCATGCGATAGTCAATAATGCGTTGATTCAATTTGAATTTAATGGCGATGCACGGCCTAAAGTTGAAACACTCACTTGGGAAATGTTGCAACAGCAGTTCAGCGGTGCAGTACAGGCAGCTTTAAATACCACCCAAGCTGCACTGGATGATATGAAACAGGCAGGCTTTGGCCGGATTGTGAATATTGGTACAAACCTCGTGCAAAATCCGGTGGTTCCTTATCATGACTATACTGCTGCCAAAGCTGCATTGTTGGCCTTCACCCGAACTACGGCACAAGACTTGGGGCAATATGGCATTAATGTAAATATGCTCTCTGGTGGCCTGTTACAAACCACAGATGCCAGTAAAGCCACACCTGACTTTGTCTTTGACCTGATTGCTCAATCGACCCCTTTACGCCGTGTGATTACTCCCGAAGAATTTGCCGCTGCAATCTTGATGTTTCTGTCACCTTATTCACGTGCAGTCACAGGACAGAACCTGATTGTAGATGGCGGTCTGGTCAAAGGTTAGGCGGTTAGTGCATGCAATTGATTTTAAAATTTTATTATTCTATTTTTTAACCATTTGGTAGATTAAAAAGGTTCTTGGAACAGTTTTTACTTCTACAATAGTGCGTTCTCATAAAACCTTTTGCCTACTTTCATGAAATTTATCACGACATTGCTCAGTACCTTGCTGCTGGCAGGTTGTATGTCCAGTGATTTGAAAAAATCCGAACAATTACTGCAAAATTTCCACTGTGCCAAGGTAGATACCGCACAAATGCCACATAGCAGTATGACTGATTATTATCAGCAGATGTTGTACAGCAGCAAATCCAAAGTCGAGTCGTATATCAAACAGTATCATCAGGGTGAAAAGCTGTTTGATCTGCCGCTACATGAAGTGATTGAACAACAATATGCTTTGTATAAAGATGCCTGCCAAAACCTGGGAGGAATTTTACCCGCTTCTGAAAATGCACCTTAAGCCTGTCAATTTTAAGATTAGACGAAAAAAAGCAGGAAATATTTTCCTGCTTTTTTCCAACCTAATTTTAACTCTGATAATAGCGCTGATCTACACTGAAGCATTCAGGGAATTTTGGTTCAATATCTGCATAAAATGCCATGATTTCTGCCATATCCTTTTCATAATCCCCTGTCGGATAAACAATTTTTCCTACACCAGTTTTTTTCTTGGCATAGTCCATATAGGCCAATGCAATTGGCACACCGGCATTGATGGCGACATGATAAAAACCTGTCTTCCACTGTTCCTGCTTGGCTCGGGTCGCTTCTGGCGTGACCAGCATGACCAGTTTCGGATGGGTCTTGAATAATTCCGACATCACCTGAACCATACTCGGACGAGGCTCCCCCGGCTGTTTAGGTCGGCGATCAATGCCGATTCCACCCATAGCCCGAACAAAAGGCCCCAATGGAAACTTCATATAACTGTCTTTAATGGTTAAGCGAACATTCACCCCTAATGCTTTCAAAGCCAGACGCGCATAAAGTGCATCCCAATTACTGGTATGTGGCGCAGCAATCATGACACATTGATCTAAATCTAATGGCCAGTGATTGTCAATTTCCCAACCCAGCATATTCAGGCTTTGTTCTGCTAACTTCTCAAACACGTCACGCACCAATTCTATTCAAAATTGCGCGAATTTTAACAACCTAAGCAAATATAGATAGTGTAAAAAGATCAATAAATAACCAATTAATCTATATTTGTATAATTAGATTTTTCAAATGAAAGATTAATTTATAGTTCTAATATTTGATCCCTACTGATCAATAAATCATAAAACGGCTTTATGCTCTTAGCTCTAAAATGGAGCGAAATAAAGGAATATTCAGACCTTGAAAGCCCTGCAACAGGCTGGCAAAATCAAGAATGTATCTCAAATATTATGACAATAATCTTATTTTCCACTGTTGATAATAAGCACTCATTCTACTCAGAGTAGGCCAAATAATTTGGCTAAACTCGATTAAATTTTAAAGTTAAATTTAACTATTTTAATCAACATGTTCAAAATGACTCGTACAGCCCATCAATAAATGCATCAGCTCGATTTGCGAACAACAGTGGGTTTTTTCATAGATATTTTTAAAATAAGTTCGAACCGAACTAAGGGTAATGCCACACTGCTCTGCAATGTCTTCTATTTTATATCCATTAATCAACAACTCACATAAATCAAATTCCCGTTTAGAAAGTTGATAGCACTGTTGTAGATAAGCTTTTGAAAGTGAATAATGCTGGTTTTTATGGGTCATAAATAATGCAACCTGATGTTGGGCAGACTGTAGATGTTGCATATTCCTTAATTTCTTAAAGGGCACCACTGTAAGCATGAGTTGCGCGTCCGTAGTATCACTTAGCGCCAGAACCCCGCCTGCTTCTGTGTGAATAGCCGCATCTTCGAGTAAAGCACTTTCCAGCAAGTGATCGAGACGTGTCTGCTGCCCAAGAGCGGCTTTCAGACGATTATGCATATCTAAATCAAGACATGAACTTTGATCTAGCATCTTTTGTGCAACCGGATTGGAATAGCTTAAACACAAATTCTGGTCCAGCAGTAAAATTCCTGTCTTGAAATTATCCAATACTGTATACAAGCTTAAATTATCTTGCTGGATAATATTGATTTGCCGATGAATTTGTAAAGCCCGACGTAAATGGAGACTGATACGCCTTAAAAAATCCAGCTCAACCTGTGCAAAAGGCTGCACTTCACGTGTACGATGAATACCCAATACTGCCCAACGATAATTCCCCCGATCCAGCAGTACTCCTGCCAGATGACAAATACCACTCGGTTTTAAACATTTTTCATAGAATACATAGTGATCGGTTCCCGGATGCTGGGCATAATGCTGACAGCTTTGACTTAATGCCTCTCCTATCTCGCTTCCATTCCATAATGGCATATGCAGTTTCATATCAACTACTCTGATCCGGTCATCTTGATAAGCGGCCAGAGTTTCATTTGGGATATTATGCGTATACACAAAATCATAACCTGGATTAAGCTGATCCAGACCGGTAAAAATTGCGCTCTTGCTTTTAGTATGGTTCACAATATCTTTGATTACATCCAGCCATAGATTCGGCAATAAAGCAGCATCATAAATTTTTGCGATCAGATTATTTTCTCGTTCTAACTTCATTATCCTCTGCTCTTTATCATTATCATTATTTTCTTAATAATAGCGTTCAGAATCCCAGAACGAAACAGCATAAAGTTACTTTGAACTTTGATAAAAATTATTTAATTCTATTCAACTAGGAGTAACTTCAGCCTCATTCACCTAATGAATCAAACATTAACAGGATTGCCCTAGTTATCTGTACAGACTACTTTTAAGCTAAGTGGTAGCAACTAAATCAATAAGGTCTGAACAATGAAAAAACTACCACTTATTGCAGCGACAGCAGCCACTCTTGCAGTAGCCTTAAGCGCATGTTCAAAGCCAAATAATAATGCTGAATCAAGCCCGGCAACCATGGAACAAAACACCGCAGATACCAACATGACTCGTGCTGATAGCGCAGAAACCTCACTAGACTGGGCGGGTGAATACGAAGGTGTGTTCCCTTGTGCGGACTGTGAAGGAATTAAAGTTGAATTAGACCTGCATCCGGATAAAACTTATGAGCTCAATGAAGAATATTTGGGTAAAACTGGAAAGAATGAGTTTGAGACTAAAGGAAGTTTCAGTTTTGACCCTCAAGATCCGTCAATCATTACTCTAGATAACCATGCTGACAATCGTAAGTTTTTTGTGGGTGAAAATTTTATTGAAGCACGTGATGTAGAATCAGGTAAAAAAATTGACAGTAATTTAAATTATAAATTAGTTAAAAAATCTGCATCTTAATTTTGTAAACATATAAAAAAATCCCCGCAATTGCGGGGATTTTTTAGTTTCAATCAGGCTAAGCTTAAATTATTTACCGCCAAACACATATGAAACACCTACACGACCACCAACTTCGCTACCACCGAAACCAAGTGCAGCACTTAGAGAAGTACGGCCATCAGCAAGAACACTTGCAACACCTAGAGCAGCAGCAGATTCACCTTCATAGTGACCTACACCACCAAACACTGCGTACTGACCAGCACCGATGTTAGGAATTTGTTGTTGAGTCGCTAATGCGATAGCGATACCACGATAAGAAGTTTTCTCTACATCATCAATACGGCTGTTCAATTGACCAACACGGCTATTAAGTCCTGCAACTGCATTATCCGTATAAGCATTTGCAGATGCTAAAGTTGCTGCATCACCTTCTACAGCTGCAGCACGAATCGCCTGACGATCTGTTGCCGCTGCTGTCAAACCGGTCTCTACTGCAGCTACAGCTTCGGTTACAAATGTTTGATTTGCAGCTAATTGAGTTTCAACTTGTGCCACAACTTCCTGAGTTGCTTCACCTACAGAAGTCTGAATATTTTGAACGATGCTTACACCACCGATCTGGAAGTCAGAAGCATTGATTACGCCAGTAGTGCTAATACCTTCAGCATTTATAGTAGTCTTAGAGCCTTCAAGTCCAGTAATTTCAACTTTTTCAGCAGTTACCGTGGTTTGAGCAGTTATTACATTATCTACAACGTTAGTTGCTTGTAAACCATAAGTTTTGTTACCTTCAGCATCAGTAGCAATAATACCAGTCACTACATCTTTACTTGTAACTGTCTCTGCAGATGGGTTAATTGCGTAACGAGTACCACTTGTGCTGTTAGCTAAAATTGGATCTGTACTAGCAACAAGTACACTACCCTCTTGTGTAGTCGTTGTAACAGATTCACCATAAGTTACATTTTTGTTAGACACCAAGCCTGTATTTACAGATTTAATCACAGTGCCGCCAGAAGTCTCTTCTGCAGTACCCGCACCAACTTGCTTAAGTGTGCTTAAATCACCAGTAAACGTAGTCAATATTTCCTTTTTAGCATCTAATGTGTAGTAATCACTACCATAAGAAACAACGCGCTGACCATCCACTGTGTCATAAGCATACAACTCAGTACGTGGAGATTTTGTTAGAGGACCAGTTGTTTGCGTAGAGGACACTGTGCCTTTTTCTAAATTAACCAATGCGCCAACTGGAACATCAAGAACTGCCAAACCATTACCTGTTACGCCAGCAACAGCAGTATTAACCTGTTCTGAAGTTTTAATAGTAGCGACTAAACCTTGGGTATTTGCATGAGTCGCAGAACGATCCAATACAAAGGCATTTTTTGCAAATGCTGTTGTTTCTTCCTCGGTCAAATTACCAATTTGAACATCTTTCTTAACCGTAGAAGCTTTAGTATCGGTAACTTTAGTTTCTTGAGGTGCCAATACTTGGAAGTAATCTACTGTAGATTCTTCAGTTGTAATGCGACCATTCTCATCATAGTTTACAAGCTGACCTGAAACTTCGTAGCTGCTCTCATCAGTAGTTATAGTAGTTGTAGTTTCTGTTTTCGCGTCATCAAATACCCAATAATTATTTTGATCAACGTTAGTTGCAGTTTGACCAGGTATTAAACCTATAGTAGTTTCTGTTTGAGTTTTTGTTGATTCTTTAGTGGTAATTGCTAGCTGCCCACCAGATACTAAAGTTGTGAACCCAGAAGTTTCACCTTCATAAGCTTTGAGCTCTTTAAGACCAGTATCGGGGTTAACAACTTCCGTATACCAACCCGATTTAATTAGGGATTGCTCACCACTAATCACATTAACTTTAATGAGTCCTTGTTTATCAGCATTTTGATATTTAAATGCATCAACCAACCCTTTTTTTTCAACTACAGCTGCTTGAGCACCAAAACAAGCAACTGCTAAAGCTGCTGCTAATAATGTTTTTTGAAATTTCATATAAATTTCCTTCAATTTTTATAAAAAGACTGGTCTACCCTAGGATTGATGTAAACCAGCAAAACTGATTTGAATGTGTGGTTGTTCTGGAGACTGCCATCCACTACAAACCGCTGTCATAGCGGTTCTGCAGCAATAATAAACAAAAAGAAACAATAATATCAATCAATATTTGATTTAATTTTAAAGTAATAATTAACCGGATATATTAATAAAAAATAAATATTTAATAATTTCAATTGCTTAATTAATAAAAATGATACATAAAAAAATATATATAAAGTGAAAGTTGATATAGATTTGTGGGAATTTCAATAATTAAGTTAAACTAATAAATTACCTTCGTATCTAAATAGTTCTTTTCATCTTAGGAGGCCGCTACAAAAAGGAGGTGATGCCTTTGATAGAGATCGAAAATTTGTTTTTTATTTAACATATTTCTTGTTTTTTGATTAATTTAACTTTAAAGCTACAATTTAATAAACAAATAATTGTACAAAAAGTATAAAATATAAAAAGGTATAAGATTTATTTTGGATTATGAGTAATCAACAAGAAAAAAAGCTGTTTGCTGAACGACTGAATAAAGCTTTGCTGGAAGCAAAGCATCCTATTAGTCCCACTTACTTGGCGAATGAATTTAACAACCGTTACAATGGTCAACCTATCAGTGTACAGTCAGCCAATAACTGGTTATTAGGTAAAGCAATTCCTAATCAGGATAAGTTAGCCATATTAGCCTTATGGTTAAATGTATCTAATCAATGGTTACGTTTTGGAGACATTGATCAAATAAATACACCTAATAGTAATTCATTAGAGTCAATGGATTTAGATTTTCTATTGAAATTCAGAAGATTAAGTAATTCTCAAAAGAAACTGGTTACTTCATTGATAGATGAAATTCTAAGATAATTTATTATGTAGAAGCTTCATATAATGTTGCTTCTCCTTCCTGTAGATCTCAAGCAAATCTTCATATTCTCTTATTTTTGCATATAATCTTTTCAGCTCATTTTTTTTAATGACCACTGAATCTATAGGATCATAACAAGTTCCTAAACATGCCTTTTTTTTCTGTTCCATACTTAAAATAATAAATCAATATTTGATTAAATCATAAACCATCTACAATAAAAAACCAATAAAAAAGCCACAAAAATATACTTTTGTCTATAAAACTGTGACCTGGTTCATAAGCAAAAAACAATTTCAATCAATCACTTAATTTTACTTATTAAAGGAAACCATATTTTTTAATCAAAAAATCCCCGCAATTGCGGGGATTTTTTTATGAAATGATCAGCTGATGAATTACATCATACCGCCCATACCACCCATACCACCCATATCAGGCATCGCAGGTTTGTCTTCTGGAATATCAGTGATCATGCATTCAGTTGTTAACATGAGGCCAGCTACAGATGCAGCGTGCTCAAGTGCAGAACGAGTTACTTTCGCTGGGTCAAGAATACCCATCTCTAGCATGTCACCGTATTCGCCAGTTGCAGCGTTGTAACCAAAGTTACCTTCGCCATTTTTAACAGCGTTGATCACTACAGAAGGCTCATCACCCGCGTTAGATACAATTTGACGAAGCGGTGCTTCGATCGCGCGGCGAAGAATGTTGATACCTACATTCTGGTCATCGTTCGCGCCTGTTACACCTTCAAGTGCTTTAGCTGCACGTACCAGAGCAACACCACCACCAGCAACAACACCTTCTTCAACTGCAGCACGAGTCGCGTGAAGCGCATCATCTACGCGATCTTTCTTCTCTTTCATTGCAACTTCAGTTGCAGCACCGATTTTGATGACAGCAACCCCGCCAGCAAGTTTCGCTACACGCTCTTGAAGTTTTTCTTTGTCATATTCTGAAGTCGACTCTTCAATCTGTGCACGGATTTGCTGTACACGCTCAGAAATCTGAGTTGCATCACCAGCGCCATCAACAATTACAGTATTTTCTTTAGATACAGTTACTTTATGTGCAGTACCCAAGTGATCAAGTGTTGTTTGATCAAGCTGCATGCCGATTTCTTCAGAAATTACAGTACCGCCAGTCAAGATCGCGATATCTTGAAGCATCGCTTTACGGCGATCCCCAAAACCAGGCGCTTTCACTGCACATACTTTGATGATGCCGCGCATGTTGTTTACCACAAGTGTAGCCAGTGCCTCACCTTCAACATCTTCAGCAATGATCAGCAGCGGTTTGCCAGTTTTTGCAACAGCTTCAAGTACAGTGATCAGTTCACGGATATTACCGATTTTCTTATCAACAAGAAGAATGAACGGATTTTCAAGTTCTGCTGTCAAAGTATCTTGTTTGTTTGCAAAGTACGGAGAGATATAACCGCGATCGAACTGCATCCCTTCAACTACATCCAGCGAATCCTCGAAGCCTGAACCTTCTTCAACCGTGATCACGCCTTCTTTACCTACTTTTTCCATCGCTTGCGCAATCAGCTGGCCTACAGTCGTATCAGAGTTAGCAGAGATCGAACCTACTTGTTCAATAGCTTTAGAGTCTGATGCTGGTTTTGCAGTTGCCTTGATGTTTTCAACAACAGAACGTACTGCAATATCGATACCGCGTTTCAAGTCCATTGGGTTCATACCCGCAGTTACTGACTTGATACCTTCGTTCAAGATTGCTTGAGCAAGAACAGTCGCAGTCGTTGTACCGTCACCTGCGATGTCATTGGTCTTAGAAGATACTTCGCGAACAAGTTGAGCACCCATGTTCTCGAACTTGTCTTTTAAAGTAATTTCTTTGGCTACAGTAACACCATCTTTAGTGATGTGCGGCGAACCAAAAGAACGGTCGATGACAACATTACGGCCTTTAGGACCAAGCGTAACTTTTACTGCATCTGCAAGGGTGTTTACACCAGCAATCATTTTTGAACGAGCTGAATCACCAAATTTTACGTCTTTAGCTGACATATTTGACTCCGAATATTATTGTATCTTTACAAAATCTGATTTGGAACGAATAAAACTTTTTAGCGTAGATTAAGCTTCTAATACTGCTAAAATGTCAGATTCTTTCATGATTAAAAGCTCTTCACCGTCTACTTTTACAGTAGTACCTGCATACGTACCGAACAATACTTTGTCGCCAACTTTTACATCTAGTGCACGTACACCATTGTCGGTGATTTGACCATTACCAACTGCAATAACTTCCCCTTGAGCAGGTTTTTCAGCAGCCGAACCAGGAAGTAAAATCCCTCCCGCTGTTTTAGTTTCTTCTTCAACACGACGAATAACAACGCGATCATGTAATGGACGAATGTTGCTCATAAATAACTCCATCAGACTAAGTCTTTTTTAAGGTCACTGATGACGACTTAATTATTCCATGGGTCATCATCAAAAATTTTTGATGTCACTTTTATGGAGATGGAATAAAACGCTTCAAGGGCAAAAATGAAAAAAAATTGGTTTTTTTTAAAGAATTCTTAATTTTCGTCTATTTCTTGGACAGATCAGCTTTAAACACAAAAGATTGTGCCATTTCATCGAACAGATATTGAGAAATGTTTCCTGTGGCATCAATCAGGTTAAAGCTATTAGGTTCATTTTGATGCAGACGATTTGAGGCAGAAGTCCCCGCATGTACATCGTAAACCGGATGATCTAATCCTAGCTTAAATATCTGGTTCAGATCATAAGTCGCCGGTTGATGCAGATGTCCATGCAACACACCAAACAGGCCATGCTCCGCCCAGGCTTGTAACGCAATTTTAGCCATCAGTGGGCTGTCCTTGAAACCGCGCTTGTTTTGAGAAGGCACATAAAAAGGTTGATGGCTGACAATGATTTTTAGTTTGGAAACCGGTGCTTGGGCCAGCTTCATATCAATACGTTGAATCTGCTCAAGCGATAAATGTCCTTTGGTATGATACCGGCGCCGGATTGAATTCACGCCAATCAGGTAAAAGTTTTCTGTTTCAAACACCGGCTCCAGTTCGCCAAAAAAAATCTGGTAGCGGGTGAATGGATTGAAAAACCGGTTCCACAAATGATAAAGCGGAATATCATGATTACCTGGAATTACCATATAAGGTGTATTGAGCTGATCCAGAAATTTCTTACAGTCAAAGAACTGACCAAAACGCGCACGTTGCGTCAGATCACCACTCACCACTACCGCCTCCAATGGGTGAGACTGGCAAAATTGTTGAATCGCTTTTAAACACTCCGGTCTTTCTGTACCAAAATGCAGATCAGAAAGATGTAGAATCATGCGGCACCATTACATTTAAAGCATTTTTTAAAACTGAAATATTTAGAGGAGGTGTCATTTCTACAGTCTCTCCATCTATAGCAATCATCAGCTTGTTACGTCTAGATTCAATCCGTACCTGATCCGCAGCAAAACTATACACATCCGATGCTTCATCAATCTTGCCCCGGATGAGCTGATATACCAGCTTAAACAACGTCATTTTGTCACTTTTAGCGACCACGACACCGGCAACCTTCCCCTGTTCCGCAGCCTGAGCAATCCGCATTTTCATTTCGGCCAGTTGTAGTGGATTATTACCAAAAAAAATCAGTGGAGTTTTAACCGGGTATTTTTTTTGATCTACCCAGATTTTGAGTTTTAATTCTTTGCGATCGCGAATCAGCACATCTAGCGCAGAGGTATAGGCATGTATAGGTAGCCGCCCAAAGATCCGGTTGTAATCTTCACGCTTTTTTATAAATAAAGGATAGAGTCCCAAACTGGCATTATTCAGATAAATTTCCTGATTAATACGAGCGACATGAATAGATTTAATCTGACCTGTGGCAATGACTTGTGCGGCTTCAACCAAGTCCAAAGGAATACCCAGCAACCTTGCTACATAATTAAAAGTACCTAAGGGCAAAATACCTACCGGAATCTGCGTTTCAAGCAAATGTTTTGCGACAGAGTTCAATGTTCCATCTCCACCAGCTGCGACCACTACCCCAGGTTCGACAGACTGCTGATGGCGCAGCAAAACTTCGGCCATAATTGTTATAAATTGCTGTGAATCATTGATTTCATAGCTTTTAATCTGATAACCATGCGTTGAAAAAATTTCCATCAATTGCTTATAATTTTCTTGCTGATCGAGTAAACGAAAACCAGAATTATGGTTATAAATAATCGATAAGGGTTTAGATTGATTAGACATTTTTTGTTCAGATTAATGTAGACCTATTGGCATTTTGTCCAATTCATACACAATTAATAGTGGCTTTATGTAAAATTCAAATAGTGACCATTTATTTAATCAATAACAAACAAGATTAAATCATTTTATTTATATTATTGATTTTAAATAAAATAATTAAAATAAATACCATACATAAAATTAATAAATATTATATTAAGTCTTTGAATTTATTTGCATCTAACTGTTTTTTCTATATTTAAATTGAAAATAACATAATATTCCAAATAAGATCCAACGCTTCTTTGGTCTTATTTTTTTTACGATTTTATGCTTTAATACAGCCACTTTTTTTCATATTTCATCTGGCCAGTATTTTATTGACCAGATTGTACTTTGTACAACATTTTGTACACATTTGAGATAGGCCTCACCATGACCCAAGTGAACGCACCAGAATTCGTTCGTCACCCTAAGCTTATTGCGTGGGTGGAAGAAATTGCTAAATTGACAAAACCAGCAAAAATTGAATGGTGTGACGGTAGCGCAGAAGAATATCAACGTTATATCGACTTGATGATCGCTAACGGCACAATGCAAGCACTTAACCAGGAAAAACATCCGGGTTCTTATCTTGCAAATTCTGATCCTTCTGACGTTGCTCGTGTTGAAGGTCGTACTTATATCTGTTCAGAAAACAAAGAAGACGCTGGTGCGACCAATAACTGGGAAGCACCTGCTGAAATGCGTGCTCGCCTGAACGGTTTGTTCGACGGTTCTATGAAAGGCCGTACTTTGTACGTTGTACCTTTCTCTATGGGTCCTTTAGGTTCTCATATTGCACATATCGGTATCGAACTGACTGACTCTCCTTATGTAGCAGTCAGCATGTCTAAAATGGCTCGTATGGGTAAAGCTGTTTATGACGTTTTGGGTACTGATGGCGAATTTGTTCCATGTGTACACACAGTTGGTGCACCTTTAGAAGAAGGTCAAAAAGACGTTGCCTGGCCTTGCAACCCCGAAAAATGGATCGTGCATTATCCAGAAACGCGTGAAATCTGGTCTTACGGTTCTGGTTACGGCGGTAATGCATTGCTTGGTAAAAAATGCCTAGCTTTACGTATTGCATCTTATATGGGTCGTCAACAAGGCTGGTTAGCTGAACACATGCTGATCCTTGGCGTGACGAATCCACAAGGCGAGAAACACTACATCGCAGCTGCATTCCCATCTGCTTGTGGTAAAACAAACTTCGCAATGCTGATTCCACCAGCAGGCTACGAAGGCTGGAAGATTGAAACTGTAGGTGACGATATTGCCTGGATCAAACCAGGTGAAGACGGTCGTCTATACGCAATCAACCCTGAAGCTGGTTTCTTCGGTGTAGCGCCTGGCACAAATACCAAGACCAACCCGAACTGCATGGCAACTCTTCATAAAGACGTGATCTATACCAACGTTGCTGTAACAGACAACGGCGAAGTATGGTGGGAAGGTCTGACTAAAGAAGCACCTGCTAACCTGACGAACTGGAAAGGTCAACCACACACTGGCGAAGAAAAAGCAGCGCATCCAAACGCTCGTTTCACCGTTGCTGCTGGTCAATGCCCTTCTATCGATGCTGATTGGGAAAATCCAGCGGGTGTTCCAATTTCTGCGTTCATCTTCGGTGGTCGCCGTGCAGACACAGTGCCGCTAATTTCAGAAGCTATTGATTGGGTTGATGGCGTGTATAAAGCTGCAACCATGGGTTCTGAAACCACTGCCGCTGCTGTTGGTCAACAAGGTGTTGTTCGTCGTGACCCATTCGCGATGCTGCCATTTGCTGGCTACAACATGGCTGACTACTTCACGCATTGGTTAGAAATGGGTGAGAAAGTGGGCGAGAAAGCTGCTGCTGCAGGCAACAAGCTTCCAGGTATCTACAACGTGAACTGGTTCCGTCGTGATGCTGAAGGCAACTTCGTATGGCCTGGTTTCGGTCAAAACATGCGTGTTCTTGAGTGGATCATTGACCGTTGTGAAGGTCGTGCAACTGCTGTTGAGACTCCAATTGGCCGTGTTCCAACTTACGAACAGTTGAACTGGAACGGTACTGATTTCTCTAAAGAACAGTTTGACCTGGTAACTTCTCAAGACAAAGATCAATGGATCAAAGAGCTTGAAAGCCACACTGAATTATTTAACAAATTAGGTGATCGTTTACCTGAAGCGTTGAAAAAACGTCAAGCTGAATTACTTGAAGCTGTTAAATCTGCTTAAGTGCTGATTTAATTTAAGAAGGTCGCGTAAGCGGCCTTTTTTATTAGGTGTCTAAACAATTGATCACAATTCGCCAGATCAACAGATCTGGCAAACTATGGCATACTCGGGACAATACATCAGGGAATATAACTATGAATAAAACCACAATTTTTTTAGGATTAGGTCTCAGCAGTCTACTCATCAGCGCATGCCAGACAGCACCACAACAATTTAATGGCCAGACAGGTTATGAAGTCCTGGAGCGTTCAGAAAATGCTGCGACCCTGAGCTATACACTCGCAGGGCGACCAAGCCAAGATGGAAACCGCCTGCAAGCCGCTTGCAGACAGGTTTTAGGCAACTCTAAAACTTACAATATCCAGATTCTAAGCATAAATGAAATTCCCAATCCCACTGCGGAACAAGAACAATATGGCCGACAATTAGGGAACAGCCGTACGCAAATCAGCTTAAGCAATACACCTGATTTATATAATAGCGATAACCCCGGTGCACGCGAAGCCTTAGATGCCCGCCCGACGATCATGCGTGTGATTCGTTATACTTGCTCTTAATCACTGATACTTATTTAAAATGAGGCAATAAAAGGGCTAACAACCCTTTTATTTTTTAACTTTAAAGTGTTTTATAAAAACTGACATTACGAAACTCGGGTGACTCATCTAAATCTGGCCAGGTCGTTGCGCTGCGTTCCTCCAGTTTTTCGTATTGGGGATGGCTAAAGTTTTTGACCCGACTATCTGCAACCCATACCTCAGGTGCAAATTTTAAAAACTCGTCCAAGAAGAAACGGTTGCACTGGTCATACAGGACATCAGCGGCCAGCAAAATGTCTACCTGCTCTGCCTTATACAGATCATCCAGATATTCAAGCTCGACATCATTCAGCTCAGCATTGGCGCGACATGCCTCCAGACTGACCTGATCGATGTCACAACAAATCACACGTTTCGCGCCCGCCATTTTCGCTGCAATCGCAACTACACCCGATCCAGCCCCAAAATCCAAAACTACTTTGTCTTTGACATGATGCGGTTCTGCCAGTAGCCACTGTGCCATTGCCAAGCCTGATGCCCAGCAGAAGATCCAGTACGGCGTATCATTCCAGATGCGACGAATCACTTCATCATCCAGCTTATCTGCCGGAAATACTGGTGGAATCAGCCAAAGTGAAATTGGCGTTTCAGGCAATTGCTGTGCCAGCAACTCACAACCAGGGATTACCTCATGTAAGACTTGAAGTAAATGCTCGGGGGCTTTGGGGAATTGGAAAGTACAGCTCATTGGATTTCTTTTTAATTGGTATTTATATCTTTAAATAATCTCCCCTAACCCCTCTTTAAAAAAGAGGGGAAACTCCATCCAAAAATAATGATCAGAGTTCCCTCCTTTGAAAAAGGAGGGTTAGGGAGGATTTAAAATTAACCTAGCGCTTTTTCAGCAGCTTCAACCGTTTGACGAATCAAGGTGGTAATGGTCATAGGACCTACACCACCTGGAACTGGCGTGTAAGCAGAAGCTATTTCTTCAATACCTTGTAACTGGATATCCCCCACACCACCGCCATCACGTGGATGGAAACCGGCATCTACAACTACTGCACCGGGTTTGATCCAGTCTTTCTGAATCAGCTCAGCCTTACCTACCGCACCAACAATGATATCTGCTTGCTTCACGAAGCTTGCAAGATCTTGAGTACGTGAGTGGCAAATGGTCACAGTTGCATTGGCTTCAAGCAGCATTGCTGCCATTGGTTTACCCAAAATTGCAGAGCGACCAACCACTACCGCATGTTTACCAGCAATTTCAATGTTGTTTTCTTTCAGGATGGTCATGATGCCTGCAGGCGTTGCAGAACCATAAGCTGCTTCACCCATTGCCATACGGCCGTAGCCCAGACAAGTGACACCATCTACGTCTTTTTCAAGCGAAATTGCATCAAAACATGCACGCTCATCAATTTGCGCAGGAACCGGGTGTTGGAGCAAAATACCATGTACATCTGGGTTTGCATTTAGTTTTTCAATTTCAGCAAGTAATTCTTCAGTAGTGGTCTCCTTAGGAAGTTCCACTTTAAG
The DNA here is from genome assembly GCF_048148385.1 of Acinetobacter sp. 197. Classification (NCBI taxonomy): domain Bacteria; kingdom Pseudomonadati; phylum Pseudomonadota; class Gammaproteobacteria; order Moraxellales; family Moraxellaceae; genus Acinetobacter; species Acinetobacter sp. 197. The sequence continues at coordinate 159,098 of NZ_JAYWZK010000001.1, read as the reverse complement.
TGAATCCATACCAACACGGCGGCAAGCATTGCCTTTCATGCGAACATAAGTAGCAGATGCACCATCGTCACCTACCAAAATCGTCGCAAGAATTGGAGTACGACCTGATTTTGCTTTCAGCGCTTCTACGCGAGTAAACAAGTCAGCTTCTATTTGCTTCGCCAATGCACGACCGTCTAGAACTAATGCCACAGCATTTCTCCCAAGTGTTGATATGAATCAATTTTGCACATTCTACATGATAATGCTAAATATTTTCCGCCAGATGCTGTTTTTATGCGCATACGAATGAATACACTATTGTTTTTTTTTCTGAGCTTGATAATATACGCATCAACAAGACGCGGCGGGGTGGCAGAGTGGTCATGCAGCGGACTGCAACTCCGTGGACGCCGGTTCGATTCCGACCTCCGCCTCCATCTTGTTAAAGCCCGAGTGGTGAAATCGGTAGACACAGGGGATTTAAAATCCCCCGCCCACAAAGCGTGCCAGTTCGAGTCTGGCCTCGGGCACCATTCTTCTACTATAGAAAATGGTGCAAATAAAAGAACCCAGCGAAAGCTGGTTTTTTTATGCCTTTAATTTAGTTATTCCAAAAAATGAGTAAGTCTAAATTTCCTGTTTAAGTTTCATTACCTATTATGCAGCACCCTGCTTTCATTTAAAATATCATCCAGCAGAGCGTAAATATCCTTGCAGATCCTGTTCCAGTTTTTGCTGAAAATGAATTGGTTCAATGATTTTCACATAAGGTAACCAGTAACGCACCAAAGGCAGTAACTGCATTTCATGACGAATCTGGCAACTAATCAATAATTCTCCAGACTCCAGCTCCTGCTCAATCTGCTGTTCCGGAAATAAACGGCGCTCTTTAAAAAATACTGTGACTGCAGGCTGTACCTTGACCAAAACCTGCTGTTTTTGCCGTCCAAACCAGATGCTATCTTCATCTGTCAGCATTTTCAGTACTTCAGAATCATGCTCAAAACTTTCAGCCTCGAAGACCAGTTTTACCTGCTGCAACTGGCTTAGGCGATAGGTTTTCAACTCGCCCTGAATCACACCAGCCAAGTACCAGATACCATGATGATGAATCAAGCGATAAGGCTGGATAATTCGCACTTGATCTGAATAAAGTAGCTCAATCTGCTGACGTTTATAGATCGCACCTGCAAGCAGCTTGAAATGTTCGGCGAACTGTTTGGCATCTTCAAAATAGTAGCCTTTTGCCGAAAATACCTGATTTGCCCGCTCATCCAGCAGTTCACGTATAAAAGACATGTCCAGCGTCGGGTACAGATCACTGATCCCAGACAATTGGGCAAAATTCTGGATATCCTGTAATTTGAAACGTCCTAAATAGGAAGGTTCAAGATAATAGCGTTTTGTATTTTCATCCTGTATCAGCGGCAAATAAGAATTAAGGCGATCAAAATCACGCTCAATCGTTCGGGTGCTCACCTGAAATTCTCGTGCCAACTCCTGCACATTTAACTGATGCCCTATATTAAGTTTGGTTAAAATACTGGCCAAACGTTCTGCAAGGCGCTCATGCGTTGACGCATTGCCCTTCATAAATCCCCTCTTTCGCTATTTTTAGCGCAATGCATACTCTGCTTAGAATTTTTAAATTATAGGAAAATTATACAGCTTAATAAAAATGAGATTAGAGTTAATTACTTCAACTTAAGGCTAATAGGCACAGTCTTTTTAAGCTTTTTTACGGCGCTTAAAAGCAGATTTAGAACTTTTCCGGTTAAGCCGTTCCATATAGCGTTCCAGATGCAGCATGGCCTGATACAGCTTGTGTAAATCCGAACGGATGAACTGATTAAGAATAATGACTTTATGCAACCGCTTTAATGCCCGAAAGCCGTGTTCACGCGTATAGGGAGCTGACACTATTTTCATCATATACTTCCTCTTGTTATATGAAGTTTCATTCAATACCAAACAATTTAGTCAGGTTAATTTTAATTGTTAATTTACTCCCCAGTTTCGACAGGTTGTGTCGAACAATTAACATTTTTACCATTTTTTAAAATTTAAACCCCTATATCAATCAATTAATTTAAATTGGTCGTCATTTTTTATGCAAAATAAAAGCCAACACAAGTTGGCTTTTATTGTTTTTAGTATTCTAATCACAAGAATAATTAGATGATTTCCACCACAATTTTTCCAATATGTTCACCCGTATCCATGGCTGCATGCGCCTCCTGAATCTGGTCAAACTTAAAGGTCTGATAAATCATTGGCAGACATTCGCCTTGTGCCCATAAGGGTGCCACATGCGTTTTCAAACCTTGTGCAATTTCAGCTTTTTCAGCCGTGCTACGTGCACGCATTGTTGAACCGGTAATAGTCAGACGTTTCATCATGATCTGACCCAGTTTCACTTCCTTAGCCTTGGCACCACCTAAAAATGCGATATATACCAGACGGCCATCACGGCGGAGCAAATTCAAATTACGCTCTAAATATGGCGCACCGACCATATCCAGAATCACATCTACACCTGCCTTATCCGTTGCTTCATTAATGACCTGCTCAAAGTCCTGAGTCTTGTAATTGATTCCTGTGGTTAGATGTGAAATCGCCTGGATTTTTTCGTCACTACCTGCTGTGGCAAAGGTTTTAATCCCCAAGGATTTACATAGCATGAGTGCCGTGGTTCCAATCCCACTGGTTCCGCCATGCACCAGTACCGTTTCTCCTGCCTTGGCTTTACCCATCTGGAACACATTTGCCCACACCGTAAAGAAGGTTTCAGGAATCGCGGCGGCCTGCACAAAGCTCACGCCTTCAAGAATATTTAAAGTCTGGCTTTCAGGTACGACGCAATATTCTGCATAGCCACCACCATTGGTCAGGCCACAAACCTTGTCACCGACTTTAAACTGACTTACACCAGTTCCGACCGCAACCACTTCACCTGCCACCTCCAGACCTGGAACAGGAGTCACGCCTTTTGGCATCGGGTATAGACCCTGACGCTGCAAGATATCCGGACGGTTAATCCCAAAGGCATGAACCTTGACCAGCACCTCGTCAGCTTTGGGTTCAGGAATAGCAACTGTTTCATAAGCGAGTTTATCCACCCCACCCGGTTCTGTAATAATGACGTGTTGCATGTTTTGTTGCGACATGGATTGTTTCCCTAACATTGATGTTTTATCTCTCTTAAACTTATTTGAACATAGAACGCTTATGGATTGAAGGCTAATGGACTTATGTATAATCTTTGGGGTATTTTATAAATTGATATCAAGCAGACCATGACTATTATTATTCAAAAAGTTGAAACAGAAGATATAAATCCAGTTCTAGACATCTGGCTACATGCCTCCTTACAGGCGCATGCCTTTATTCCCGCAACATATTGGCAACAACAGCTGATTGCCATGCGTGATCTATATCTGCCTCTTTCTGAAAATTATGTAATCAAAGAAAATCATACAGTTCTGGGTTTTGCCTCACTGCTAAGATCAGAGCAGGTATTGGCCGCACTTTTCATTGATCCCGCCCAGCAGGGCAAAGGTTATGGTGTACGTCTGCTGGATTTCCTGAAACAGCAATGTGAGCAACTGCATTTAAATGTGTATGCTGAAAATACCTCAGCAGTTCAGTTCTACCAGAAACAAGGTTTTAAAATGACCAGTCAAGGGATTGACCAGAATACCGGCCATGCAGAACTGGCTATGAGTTGGTGCAGGCCTTGATCCGGAACATATAAGGGCAATTTATGTCAGCAGTCATCCTTTATAATGAAGATAATTATAGCGATTTTGAATGGTATGAAGGCCTTGCGGTGATCCGCTTCTATGCAGACTGGTGCAAGCCATGTGTTCAAAACTTTCCTGTATTTGAACAACTGGCAGGGTATTATACTGAGTACAAACCAACCATCAAGTTCGGCAAGATCAATGTCGATCAATCGCCAATTCTGACTTTACGCTATAACGTCTATGGCCTACCTTCCACCCTGATTTTTAAAAATGGCCAGATTATTCACCGTATTGCCGGTGTAAAAAATCTGACTGAAATGAAAGCCATTCTGTCTCAAGTAATGGACGAATCATCCAACTGATGCAAGCAGACCAATGCCCTATTTGGCAGATTGATTCGGCATCTGCACAAACTGCATCAGGAATTTACGCACCAGTGGGAGTACCACCAGAATCAGTGGAAATGCCATCAGCCATGACATGCTCCAGGCATGCAGCCACACTGAGATAAACTGATCACTCCAGCCTTTATTCAGTAGCAGATTAAAGCAGGAAATTGCACCACTCATAATACCGGAAAGGATCAGCGGCATGAGCCAGTTCAGATGTTTGGCATGAAATTTGGGAACTATATTTTTCATCATTTTACCTAATTTTTAAATCGTGAATCGAATTACAGACGTGTGATGTTTATTGCTGCTTGGTCGATCTGTTTTGCAATCTTTTGAATATCTTCAGTGCTTAATTCATCATCAAACAGTTTGTATCGCAATGCAGCTTTCAGACTTTCCATCGCAGTATTAATGTCGATATAACGCTCATCATCTTTAATCCGGCGACGGGTTTCAAACCGGCGAAGAACTTTTTGCAGGGTTTCCTGATAGCTTTCCAGATGCTTAAGACCTTCGTCAGTAATGTGATATTGCTTGCGCTCATCAGCACTCATAGTCACTTGTGTATATTGCTGCTCTTCCAAATAACTAATGGTTGGACAGATCGTGCCGGTGCTCGGCTTGTAGTTTCCGCCGACCAGAGCAGCCACTTCTTTAATAATGTCATAGCTAAACCTGGGTGCCTGGGCAATAAAATGCAGCACCAGCAATTTCATTTCACCTGCTTCAAACAGACGTTTGCGAAGTTTTGGAGAGTTTTCTTGTTCTTCTGAAATAACAGAGTGAGGACTTACAGGCATGGTTAAGATATATCTTAAATTTAATTAAGATATATCTTATTGAGAATTTAATTAAAATTCTAGTTCTAATTCAACTTTTATTTGATCAACTTAAGCATCTAGAAAACCATCATGAATAATTTTATTTCTCATTTCTTTTAGAAAAGTCAAACTTGATGATTCGGACTCAAATAAACTTCCACTTAATTCATTCAACCTCAATAGTTTTCTTTTACCATGTTTAATATCATATTTATAACATTCAAGCTTTTGATAAGAAGAAAGTGTTATAAATTAATTTTCTTTCAAATTGATATGCATAATCCATCAATAGAGAGTGATATTCTTCCACCCCATTCTTGTAAAAAGATTGATTATTATTTTGTTCACCCTTTACCTCATTTAAATTAAAGTACAACATTTCAATTTCTCTTTTTTAACAGATTAATTCTTAATTATTTCCGACTCAAAAATTCTTTTATCATCTTTTCACTTACATCTTCCGGATAACAAAGTGGTGCATATCCACCAGCGCGGTTATAAGCACTGCGTTTCCCACAACGGCTGCCATTACGTGCAGTATTGTAAGGGCATGGACAATTGCCCGGATAACTCTCAATCGACTGTTTAATAATCTTCTGCTTGATTGCTTCAACACTTTGACTACTCTGTTTGGCTTCAGCTCCAAAAGCTACACACAAACCAACCAGTAATAATAATTTTTTCATAAATACCCCCATCTAGGGAGCATTGTATTAATTGACTAGTAAATTAAAAGATCACATTTTGACTAATCGAATGATTTTCATGCAAACAAAATTTAGGCAATAAAAAACCCGCTTTACAGCGGGTTTCTCTAAAACCAATCCAGTCTTATAGACGAACCAGTTCCACAATTTTCTCAGCAAGTTCTTCAGCAGATTCCTGAGCAAAAGTAACGTCTGTACCCTCAGTTGCATCAGTTACTACAACCACACCAGTTTCACGAACCAGCGTAACTTGATCAGCTGAAAGACCCGCTTTCGCAATCGCAACCACACCTTGCTGGATCAGCAGGCTTTCAAGAGCTTGAGCATTTTCAAGCGCTTTAGCAGACACAGTTACCGCAGCAGGTTTCTGACCTAAACGCGCAGCACGCGTTTCAGCCGTTACAGGCTCGTTGTGCGCAGTCCATTCCACTGCCGCCTCAACCATCCCCGCACCAACAGTCACGTTGCTTAGACGGTCAATAAAGATAAATGAGCCAGTGTAACGGCTATCCTGATAACGGTCGAAAACCACTGGCGCATCAAATTCGATGGTGACATCAGCAATTGCATTCAACTCCAGTTGCTCAACTTCCATTTTTTCCAATGTGTTGACATTGGTACGGTAGTGAATTTTCGCAACTTTTGCTGGAATGGTCTGAGTACCAAACTTCACGTTATAAAGTTTGCCAATGACTAGCGGCTGGTCATTCATCCAAACCACTGAGGCTCGCGCAGAACGTGAAATTAAAGGTTGCTCACCCGCTTTAACGAGAACGTTACCACGTGAAATATCAATTTCATCATTCAAAGTTAAAGTAATGGCTTGCCCCGCAACAGCGTGATCCAGATTACCATCAAAAGTGACGATTTCTTTGACTGTTGATTTCTTGCCAGATGGCAGCGCAACAATCTCATCACCAACTTTTATTTCGCCCAGTGCGATGGTACCGCAGAAACCACGGAAGTCGAGGTTCGGACGGTTCACGTACTGAACCGGAAAACGGAATTCATCTTTGCTGGTATTACGCGTAATTTCAACAGTCTCCAAAGTCTCCATTAAGGTTTGACCTTGGTACCACGGCGTATTTGGTGATTTGTTAACGACGTTATCACCGTTGAGTGCAGAAATTGGCGTGAAAATAATATTTTCAGGCTTACGTTCACCCAACTGTTCAATGAACTTGTTGTACTCCGCCTGAATTTCATTGAAGCGTGCTTCAGAAAATTCAACCAGGTCCATCTTGTTCACGGCCACTACGATATTATGAATTCCTAAAAGACTCGCAATAAATGAGTGACGGCGGGTTTGGGTCTGCACGCCATAACGCGCATCAATCAGGATGATCGCAAGATCTGCAGTCGACGCACCTGTCGCCATATTGCGGGTATACTGCTCATGTCCCGGTGTATCAGCAATAATGAACTTACGTTTTTCAGTCGAGAAATAACGGTAAGCCACATCAATAGTAATGCCCTGCTCACGTTCGGCCTGTAAACCATCTACAAGAAGCGCCAGATCAGGTGCATCGCCAGTGGTACCGACTTTTTTCGAGTCACGGGTAACTGCCTGCAGCTGATCTTCATAAATCAGTTTTGAATCGTAAAGCAAACGACCAATTAAAGTTGATTTACCATCATCTACGTTACCGCACGTCAGGAAACGCAATAAGTCTTTATTTTCATGTTGTTTCAAATAACCCAAGATATCTTGGCTGATTAAATCAGATTGATGAGACATTGCTCAAAGCTCCACAAATACGTTGAAATCGGTTACTAATCTTTAAATCCACCTAAGTCCTCCAATCAATTTCTGGAGTTCCCCCCTCTTTTCTAAAGAAGGGGTTAGGGGGAGATTACGAGACTCTAGAAATAACCTTCCTGCTTTTTCTTTTCCATCGAACCTGCTTCATCATGGTCGATCATACGGCCCTGACGTTCAGATGTGGTCGCTAAAAGCATTTCCTGGATAATTTCCGGCAAGGTGTTGGCTGTAGATTCCACAGCACCCGTAAGCGGGTAACAGCCTAGAGTACGGAAACGAACCGATTTCATTTGTGGTACTTCGCCTGGATTCAGGCGCATACGCTCATCATCCACCATGATCAGCGTGCCATTACGCTCGACCACTGGGCGTTCAGCCGCCAGATACAATGGCACAAGTTTGATATTTTCAAGATAGATATATTGCCAGATGTCGAGTTCAGTCCAGTTAGACAGGGGGAATACACGGATACTTTCACCTTTATTCACTTTACCGTTGTAAAGGTTCCATAGTTCTGGACGCTGGTTTTTCGGGTCCCAACGGTGTTTAGAATCACGGAATGAATACACGCGTTCCTTCGCGCGTGACTTTTCTTCATCACGACGTGCCCCACCGAAAGCTGCATCAAACTGATATTTGTCCAGCGCCTGTTTCAGACCTTGGGTTTTCATGATGTCGGTATATTTTGAGCTACCATAGTCAAATGGATTTACGCCCGCATCACGGCCTTCCTTGTTCTGATGCACGATCAGATCAAAGCCATGTTCTTTTGCCATGTTGTCACGGAACGTGATCATGTCTTTGAATTTCCAGCCTGTATCTACATGCAGCAATGGAAATGGAAGTTTTGCAGGATAAAACGCTTTCAGTGCCAAATGCAGCATTACTGCTGAATCTTTACCGATTGAATACAGCATGACCGGATTTTCAAACTCGGCAGCAACTTCGCGGATGATATGAATACTCTCAGCTTCGAGCTGTTTGAGATGAGTAAGTCTTTCCTCATTTAACGACATGGACAACACCAGCTTAGAAAAACGTGTACTTATGACACTTTTGAAAATTTATATTCATTATAGTGATTTACCTATCCTATCCATTGCTTGTTTTATGATATTGATATATCAAAAGCTCATATAAAAATTCATCAATAATGAATATCAGTTTTTATGAATCAAGGTTTTGCATAACGCAGGCTTGGATATTTTGTAGTATTTATCCAGGGGCACTCTGTCAACAAACCAATAAAATCATAGAAAAATAATCTAAAGTAGTGGTTCTCAAACAGTTGAAAAATTACTAGAGTAAGCTCAACTCTGCCCTTTCATATATGTTATTTATGCCCTATAGCACTTTTGATCTCAGCACAGTAAAACACCGCCTGGAACAGGCTCAGCTTGCCGGCTACATTTATCAGCACCAGCAGCATATTTTAGTTCTGCAAGAACCTTTTAGTGATGATGGCAAGCCCTTGAATATCTATCTGCAACATGAACTGACCGCAGACCAAATCGGATTGCAGTTTGCTTTACGTTTACATGAAGGTCATTGGGAATTTCTAGTGGGCATCACCTATAGCAACCAGAATGCAGCTTACGAAATTGGTGTCAGCCATCTCAAAGGAGATCAAAAAGCCTTTAACTTGCTATATGCCTTTTATAATTATCCTAAAGCCTTCTATCTGGTGGCATTACCTTTGACGAGTAGTAGTCAAATGCTGGAGCAAACCCTGCAACAACAGCTTTTCAGTCAGCCTGATCTGAACTTCCTGAATACCGCAGTCAAGGTCAATCCTATGGGTGAACAGGTTAAATGGATGCAGCAGTATATTCTGCAACAGACCCTCGATATGAAAGTGCGAATTCAGACCGCCCTGCTCTAGCAGATTTAAACAGAAAATATAAAGATACTCTGGTTGAAGTATCTTTATATTTTTCCCAGAAACATACAGACAACAGGCGTTACTTGCCATAATTTCTATGGAATTATTCCATTTCTCTATCAAGAATCTGATTCGCTTATAGTTTATTATTAATTTTAATAGTTCACTGATTATTAAATAATCTATATATTCAATCCCTGTTTATCAGGTTTTTTGTTATTTTTTTGCATACAAAAACTACAATTACTGCTATCGTAAGCCTGATAAAAAATTTCAGATACTTTTCCTAAAAACATAATTATAGAGATAAAAAATGTGGGAACTGTTTACACATCCATCCAATATCGTATTTAGCATCAGTTTAAGCCTAATGCTGATGTTTGCTGCACTTGAGTGCATTCTGCTGTTGCTCGGTGGCGGATCACAGCATATGTTTGAACAGTTTTTACCTGACGACCCCCTGCATCCGGAAATAAGTCCGGATCACCCTCCCGGTGTTTTCAGCAAAGTATTTGACTGGTTATATTTGGGACGTCTGCCTTTATTTATCTGGCTGATTATTTTTCTGACCAGTTATGGTTTGAGTGGTTTATTGATTCAGGGCATATTTGAACGCCTGACCAGCCAACTTTTCAGTGTCTGGCTAATTTCTCCAGCCTGCCTGTTTCTGTGTATGCCTGTAGTACGCTTGCTTGCCAAGGCGGCCAGCAAGCTTCTGCCTCAAGATGAAACTTCTGCCATTCATAGCGATGAACTGATCGGACGTACCGCGACCATTATCTTGGGAAACGCTAGAGTGAATTCTCCGGCACAGGCCAGAGTTCAGGATCAGTATGGGCAGACCCATTATGTGCTGGTTGAACCTGAAAGTAATCAAACCTTAAATCAAGGCCAAGATGTGGTTCTGACCCAAAAAACTAAAAACGGCTTTCAAGCCATTGAACTTTAATTTTATTTAGCCAAAACTCAATTGAGACTTTATAACAATGTTAAAATTTGATTTATATAATATTTTAATTATTGCGGGAATTATTTTTGTAGCACTGGTGACCTTCGGTTTCATCATTGCACGCTTATACCGTCGTTCAAGCAAAGAAATTTCCTTTGTACGTACCGGCTGGGGTGGAGAAAAAGTGATTTTAGGCGGAGGTGCCATTGTGCTTCCAGTCTTGCATGAAATTATTCCGGTAAACATGAATACCTTGCGCCTTGAGGTGCGTCGTGCAGATGATCAGGCACTAATTACCCGTGACCGGATGCGTGTCGATGTCATGGCCGAATTCTATGTACGGGTCAAACCTACCGCTGATTCAATTGCCACCGCAGCACAAACACTCGGTCAAAAAACCATGTCACCCAATGAACTAAAAAATCTGGTGGAAGGCAAGTTTGTCGATTCACTGCGCGCAGTAGCCGCAGAAATGGCCATGGAAGAATTGCACGAAAAGCGGGTGGATTTTGTACAGAAAGTTCAGCAGGTGGTGTCTGAAGATTTACATAAAAATGGTCTGGAGCTTGAAACTGTTTCACTGACTGGTCTGGATCAGACCGGATTTAAATATTTCAATCCACAAAATGCTTTCGATGCAGAAGGCCTGACCAAGCTTACTGAAACTATTGAGGATCGTCGTCGCAAGCGTAACCATATTGAACAGGATACAGATCTGGCAATTAAGACCAAGAATCTGGAAGCTGAACAGGCTCGTCTGCAAATTATTCGTGAAGAAGAATATGCCAAGTTGCAACAGGAACGTGAAATTGCCATTCGACGTGCTGAACAGCTGGCTGAAATTGCTGCTCAGGAAGCTGGCAAAAAACGCGAAGCAGAGGAAGCCCAAATTGCGGCTGAACGCGAGGTCGAACTAAAACGGATCTTGGCCGCCCGTGATGTTGAAAATGAAAACATTCAAAAGGCCCAGCTGATTCAAAAAGCACAGGTCGAGCAAAAGAAAACCATTGAACTGGCTGAACAGGATCGTGCCATTGCCATTGCTGAAAAATCCCGTGCCGAATCTGAAGCCAAAGCACAAGCCGACCTTGCCCGTGCTCAAGCAGTAAAAGCTGAAGAAGAAGTCATCACAGTACGGCAAATCCAGCAGGCAGAGCGTCAAAAGGCGGTTGAGCTGGTCGCAGCCAAAGAACAGGCTGAAAAGGATGCGATTGCGATTACCGTAGCGGCTGAGGCAGGCAAACAGGCGGCAGCAGACGATGCAGAAGCCGTACGCATTGCTGCTGAAGCTGAAGCCGAAAAGGTTCGTCTCAAAGCCAAGGGTGAAGCAGATGCGAAAATCCTACTAGCTCAAGCGATGGAGAAACAGTATCAGGTCGATGCTGAAGGTACCCGTGCGGTCAATGAAGCCAATAATGTTCTGTCACCTGAACAGGTTGAAATGCAGATTCGTCTGGCCATGTTGAAATACTTGCCTGAAATTATCCGGGAAAGTGTCAAGCCAATGGAAAACATTGACGACATCAAGATTCTTCAGGTCAATGGACTACATGGCAGTCATGCCGGTTCTTGTCAGGCAGATGCACATCATGAAGGGGGCAATGTTGCCCTTTCAGATCAGGTGGTCAATAGCGCCCTGCGTTATCGCAGTCAGGCACCTTTAATTGATAGCTTGATGAGTGAGCTGGGTATTCAGGGTGGTGATATCAACGGCATGACCCAGAGCCTCAAAGCTAAAACCTGAAAATAGACTGAGACATAAAAAAGCTCCCATTTGGGAGCTTTTTTATTACAGGTTTACTTTAGATATCAAGCCAAACCTTTATCTTTTAACACTTGTAGCATGGTTGAACCAAGTTCGGCAGGACTACGCGTATAGGCCATACCCGCACGCTCAAAGGCTGCAAATTTTTCTTCAGCTGTACCCTTACCACCTGAAATAATCGCACCTGCGTGACCCATACGTTTGCCTTTAGGCGCAGTTACGCCCGCAATATAACCAACAACCGGCTTAGTCACATTCGATTGAATATATTCAGCTGCTTCTTCTTCTGCCGTACCACCAATTTCACCAATCATAATGATGGCTTCAGTTTGCGGATCTTCCTGGAACAGTTTTAAGCAGTCAATCTGGTTCATGCCCGGAATCGGGTCACCACCAATACCGATACAGGTCGACTGACCTAAACCTAGGTTAGTGGTCTGTGCCACGGCCTCATAAGTCAGTGTACCTGAACGCGAGATAATTCCGATTTTACCTGGTTGATGAATATGTCCCGGCATAATCCCGATCTTACATTCACCCGGCGTAATAATACCCGGACAGTTTGGTCCAATCAGACGTGTACCGTTGCCATTGGTTTCCAGATAACGCTTGGCTTTCAGCATGTCGAGGGTTGGTACACCTTCAGTAATTACCACAATTAATTCAATGCCGGAATCAACCGCTTCAATAATGGAATCCAGTACAAAAGGTGCCGGAACATAAATCACCGAAGCATCTGCGCCAGTTTCCTTCACCGCTTCACGCATGGTATTAAAAACGGGTAAATCCAGATGGGTTTGACCGCCTTTTCCTGGAGTGACACCGCCCACAACTTTAGTGCCATAAGCCAAAGCCTGTTCAGAATGGAATGTGCCGTTTTTACCTGTAAAACCTTGTACCAACACTTTGGTGTCTTTATTAACTAATACGCTCATGATGGATACTCCTTAAGCTTTTACAGCAGCAACAATTTTTTCTGCAGCATCAGCAAGACCATGTGCAGAAATCAACTTCAAACCTGATTCATCCAGTAATTTTGCACCCAATTCCGCATTGTTGCCTTCAAGGCGAACAACCACAGGAACAGTCACATTTACTTCCTGAACCGCTGCAATAATTGCTTCAGCAATCATGTCACAACGTACAATTCCACCAAAAATATTGATTAATACGCCCTGTACAGAGCTATCTGCAAGAATAATTTTGAAGGCTTCAATCACACGCTCTTTCGTAGCACCACCACCCACATCCAGGAAGTTGGCTGGTTGACCGCCATAGAGCTTGATAATATCCATGGTTGCCATGGCAAGACCCGCGCCATTAACCATACAGCCAATGTTACCCTCAAGTGCCACATAGTTCAGATCAAATTCAGAGGCTTTTAGTTCGCGCTCATTTTCCTGAGACTTATCTCGCATAGCGGCGATTTCTGGCAAACGGTATAGCGCATTTGAATCAATTCCGATTTTGGCATCAACACACAGAATGTCACCATTCTCACGCACAGATAGCGGATTGATTTCAAAAAGTGCAAAATCATTCTCTACAAATGCCTGATAGGCAGCTGTCATGATTTTTACAAATTGATTGATTTGTCCATCTTTCAGTTTCAGTGCAAAAGCAACTTCACGTGCCTGAAATGGCATCAAACCGACTAAAGGTTCAACTTCAACTTTAATGATTTTTTCCGGGGTTTCTTCAGCTACCTTCTCAATCTCAACACCGCCTTCAGTTGATGCCATAAAAGTGATCCGGCGAGTCGAGCGATCGACTACAGCACCCAAGTACAGCTCGCGCTCAACCGGATAAACATCTTCCGAGACTAAAATGCTATTGACTGGCTGACCATTGGCATCTGTCTGATAAGTGACCAAGCGTGAACCAATTATCTGGTTGGCATATTCAGCAGCCTCGGCAGCCGATTTTACTACTTTTACACCGCCTGCTTTACCTCGACCGCCGGCATGTACCTGTGCTTTCAATACTGCGAACTTTCCACCCAACTGCTCAAAAGCTTGCACCGTTTCATCGGCATTAGTGGCCAGTATGCCCTCCTGTACAGGCATACCATATTTTTTTAATAGCGCTTTTGCTTGATACTCATGTAAATTCATGGAATAACCTTTTATTACTTCTTTAGCTTGTTATAACTCACCAGCACCCAGACGTCCGTCAAAGCAGCACCAGCATTTCTTCAAATCGTTATCTTTATTTTTAGATGATTGTTCCAATAAAAACAACCATGAAATACAAAAGAGCGACCTAAGTCGCTCTTTTTTTGCATTACTTACGTTTACGCTGAATCGCGTGAATTGCACGGCCATCAACAGCAAGAGCTGCTTCATGCACCACTTCAGAGAAGGTTGGATGAGCAAATGTCATTAACTGCAGGTCTTCAACTGACGATACAAACTCAAGTGCGATCATGCCTTGGTGGATGATATCAGACGCAGCAGGTCCAATCACATGCATACCCAATAGACGATCCGTTTTCGCGTCAGCAACAAACTTCACGAAACCAGCACCTTCACCCGCAGCCAAAGCACGACCATTGACAGCAAAACCGAATTGGCCAGTTTTTACTTCGTGACCTTTTTCTACAGCCTGCTGCTCTGTTAAACCAACCCACGCCGCTTCTGGGTGTGTGTAGATCACAGAAATAATGGTGTCATAGTTTACTTGCGCAGCATGTCCGTGAATACGCTCAACAGCCATCACACCTTCTTCCATGGCTTTATGCGCAAGCATTGGACCACGTACCAAATCACCAATTGCGTATACACCTTCAACTGAAGTTGCACACCAGTCATTTACTTCAACCAGACCACGTTCAGTCAGCTTGATACCTGAATCTTCAGCCAGTAGACCTTCAGCATAGGCACGACGACCTACACAAACGATCAATTTATCGAAAGTTTCAGTTTTATCTTCACCAGCTTGGGTATATTTAACTGTCACTTCACGACCGTTAATTTCAGTGCCAGAAACTTTCGCACCGATACGGATATCCATACCCTGTTTAGTCAGGATTTTTTGGTATTCTTTAGACAATGCTTTATCAGCCATTGGCAAGAATGCGTCCATTGCTTCAAATACAACAACTTCTGCACCAAGACGACGCCATACTGAACCTAGCTCAAGACCGATTACACCCGCACCAATCACACCTAAACGCTTAGGCACTTCAGTGAATTCAAGTGCGCCAGTAGAATCAACGATTAAGTCTTGATCTACAGGAGCTGAAGGAATGTTAATTGGTACAGAACCTGTCGCAAGAATCACGTATTTAGGCTCTAAAACTTGAACTTCACCTTCAAATGGTGTGAATTCAACTTTTTTGCCCGCAAGCAATTTACCTGTACCTTGCAACCATTCAATCCCGTTGCCTTTAAGCAACTGGGCAACACCGCCAGTCAACTGATCTACAACTTTGTCTTTACGACTCATCATTTTAGAAAGATCAAATTTAACTTCACCGGTCGTAATACCATGGTCATCTAAATGCTGAACGGTATCTTCATAACGATGTGAAGAATCAAGCAATGCTTTAGACGGGATACAACCCACGTTTAAGCAAGTACCACCCAAAGCTGGCTTGCCTTTATGAATACGTTTTTCGATACACGCAACTTTGTAACCAAGTTGAGCTGCACGAATTGCTGCTTCGTAGCCGCCCGGGCCACCACCAATTACGACTAAATCGAATTGAGACATGTTCATCTCCAAAAATGGGCCTAGAGTTTTGCCCTAAGCCCATAAATATATTCTTAAAAATTAAAGATCAAGGATAAGACGTGCTGGCTCTTCTAACAATTCTTTGATTGTTACAAGGAAACCAACTGCTTCTTTACCATCGATTAAACGGTGGTCATAAGACAATGCAAGATACATCATCGGCAAGATTTCTACTTGACCATTTACAGCCATCGGACGTTCCTGGATTTTATGCATACCCAGAATCGCAGTTTGTGGCGTATTTAGAATTGGTGTAGAAAGCAATGAGCCAAAAGTACCACCATTGGTGATCGTGAATGTACCACCAGTCATGTCTTCGATGCCCAGCTTACCGTCACGTGCCTTCGCAGCATATGCACGGATGCCGTTTTCAACTTCAGCATAGTTCATGCGGTCTGTATCACGAAGTACAGGAACCACAAGACCACGTTCAGATGAAACTGCAACACCGATGTCATAGTAACCATGATAAACAATATCATCGCCATCAATTGAAGCATTTACCGCTGGATAGCGTTTTAGTGCTTCAGTTGCTGCTTTAACGAAGAATGACATAAAGCCAAGACGCGCACCATGACGCTTCTCGAATGCATCTTTGTATTGAGCACGCATTTCCATGATTGGTTTCATGTTCACTTCGTTGAACGTGGTCAACATTGCAGTTTCTTGAGTTGCTGCAAGTAAACGTTCAGCTACACGCTTACGAAGACGTGTCATTGGCACACGTTTCTCAATACGCTCACCCACCGCAACGCTTAATGGCTGCGCTGCAGGTGCTGCCGGCTTCGCCTGATGATTTGCCACATCTTCTTTAGTGATGCGACCACCACGGCCCGTACCTTCGACATCAGCAGCAGCCACACCAGATTCAGTCAATGCTTTACGCACGGCTGGAGCCTGATCCTGTACCTGTTGACGTTCAACGATCGGTGCATTACCCGCTTCAGTTTGTGCAGCAGCTTGTTCAACTTTTTCTTCAGATTGAACTGCTTGAGTTTGTGTAGCGCCGGAAACAGCACCTTCTTCAAACTGTGCAATCACTTCAGCTGAAAGAACAGTATCACCTTCACCTTTAATGATAGATGAAAGTGTACCATCTGCAGGAGCAACAACTTCTAAAACAACTTTATCAGTCTCAATATCACAGATCACTTCATCACGTGATACTGCTTCACCTGGTTGTTTGTGCCACGTTGCGATCGTACCGTCCGCAACTGACTCTGGAAATACCGGTGCTTTAATTTCGGTTGCCATTACTTAGAATCTCCTGGATTATTCAGCATCGATCGCAAGCGCGTCGTTGATGAGCTGAGCTTGTTGTTTTGCATGCAAATATGGTGAACCACATGCCGGTGCAGCAGAAGCTTCACGGCCGGCATAGCTAATACGTACTTGTTTACCCGCTTTCATCACATCATCATAAAGACGCGGTGCAATGAACAACCAAGCACCTTGGTTTTTCGGTTCTTCTTGTGCCCAAACAAGATCTTTCACGTTTGGATACTGAGCCAGAACTTCTGCCAGGCGTTTTTCTGGGTATGGATATAATTGTTCAATACGTACAATAGCAGTATTGTTCAATTCTTTTTCACGACGTTTTTCAATCAGATCGTAATACACTTTACCACCACACAGAATCAGACGGGTTACCTCTGACTTGTTGATGTTATCTACTTCATCGATCACAGTTTGGAATGTGCCGTTTGCCAGCTCTTCCAGGCTCGATACAGCCAGCTTGTGACGAAGTAAGGATTTCGGCGAAGTAACGATCAGCGGTTTACGAATTGGACGAATCGCTTGACGACGTAATGCATGGAAAATCTGTGCAGGTGTAGTCGGTGTGATCACTTGCATGTTGTCTTCAGCACATAACTGCAAGAAACGTTCCAAACGTGCAGATGAATGCTCTGGACCTTGACCTTCGAAACCATGAGGAAGAAGCATGGTCAGACCACACACACGTTCCCATTTGGTTTCACCAGATGAGATGAACTGATCGATTACAACCTGTGCACAGTTTGCGAAGTCACCAAATTGTGCTTCCCAGATGATCAAACTCTTTGGAAGAGTGGTCGCATACCCATATTCAAATGCCAATACCGCCATTTCTGACAATAAAGAATCATAGATTGCAGTACGCGGCTGGTTTTCTTTGATGTGACAAAGTGGAATATAAGTTGAGCCATCTACCTGATTATGCAGTTTCGCATGACGGTGCGAGAAGGTACCACGACCTACATCTTCACCTGTTAAACGAAGCAAGTAACCTTCATCTAGTACAGATGCATACGCCAGAGTTTCAGCAGCACCCCAGTTCAATGGCATTTCGCCTGTTTGCATTTTCAGACGGTCATCAATTACTTTTGCAACTTGACGCTGCATCACGAAGCCTTCAGGAAGCTCACGCATTTTCACGCCCAGCTCTTTCAGACGTTCAATTGGGAAGGTTGTATCCCATTCGTCAGTATATTCATGACCCAGATAAGGCGTCCAGTCCACAAACATTTTTTTGTTTGGCTCAAGGACCAGTGCATTGGCAACGTGATTACCCGCTTCAAGATCTGAACGGTAGTTTTCTACCATCTGATCTGCACTTGCACGATCAAGAATACCCTGCTGTACCAATTGATCCGCATAAAGCGTACGTGTAGTCGCTTTCTTGTTAATCACCTGATACATCATTGGCTGAGTTGCAGCTGGTTCATCTGCTTCGTTATGACCGCGGCGACGGTAGCAGAACATGTCAATCACAACATCTTTACGGAACGTATGACGGAAGTCATGTGCCAGTTGTGAAATGAACACCACCGCTTCAGGATCATCACCATTAACATGGAAGATTGGTGCCTGAATCATTTTTGCGATGTCAGTACAGTATTCTGTAGAACGCGCATCACGTGGATCAGAAGTGGTGAAACCCACCTGGTTATTGATCACGATGTGAACTGTACCACCCACGGTATAACCGCGAGTTTGTGACATCTGGAAAGTTTCCTGGTTGACGCCCTGACCTGCAAATGCAGCATCACCGTGTACGATTAATGGCAATACGTCATCGCCACCAATGTCTTTACGACGTACTTGACGTGCGCGTACAGAACCCTCGACTACAGGTCCAACGATTTCCAGATGTGAAGGGTTAAACGCCAATGCCAGGTGAACTTCGCCACCCGGAGTCATGACGTTTGAAGAGAAGCCTTGGTGATACTTAACGTCACCAGAACCTTTCTTGTGAATAGACTTACCTTCGAACTCACCAAACAGGTCAGCCGGGTTTTTACCCATGATGTTAACAAGAAGGTTTAAACGGCCGCGGTGAGGCATACCGATCACAACTTCTTTACAACTTACAGAACCTGCACGCTGAATGATTTCGTTGACCATCGGGATGAAGGCTTCACCGCCTTCAACGCCGAAACGTTTAGCACCAACGAATTTATTACCAAGATATTTTTCTAGACCTTCCGCAGCAGTCAAACGCTCAAGGATATGTTTCTTTTGATCTGCAGAGAAGTTAAATTTACCACGCGCACCTTCAAGACGTTGTTGAATCCAACGTTTCTCTTTAGTGTCTACGATGTGCATGTATTCAGAACCTACTGTATGACAGTAGGTAGATTCTAAGGCTTCGACAATTTCTGCCAGGGTCGCTTCTTCTTTACCAATCGCTAGATTGCCAGTATTGAATACAGTATCTAGGTCAGACTGAGTCAAACCGTGCGCAGCCAGATCAAGGTCAGGTACAACTTCACGCTTTGCCAAACCTAATGGATCCAGTTTTGCCTTCTGGTGGCCACGATTACGGTACGCAGCAATCAACTGTAACACGCCAATTTGACGACGTTCATGTTCTGAGCTGACTGTTGACTGAACAACAGGCTGAATCCGGCTTGAATTGCGACCTAGCAGCAGGAATTGCTCACGTACATTACTGTGTGGTTGATCACCTTTTGGGAATTTATCGAAGTACGCTCTCCAGTCAGCACCCACTGAATCTGGAGCAGTCAGATACTGCTCATAAAGTTCTTCAATGTACGCTGCACTATCAGCGGAAAGTTCAGTGTCAAGACGCAGAGCGTCAGCAACTTCTTGCATTTGTGGACCCATTTCCTATTGCAAAAACATTTTCAGGATGCTTTTTAAGCAAAACCCAGGATTATTAGCATCAAATTGGTAATATGATACTAGTCCCCCATAAGGCATAAGCCATGAGGCGTTATCACCACACCAAGAAAATCTTGATATGTATAATGAACAATAACACCCCTCAGCGGTATCATCACTCATCGAATACCCGATCGAAACCGGGCAATTTTTTGCAAATCGACTTAGAAAAAAATAAGCATGAACAAAAGTTTTTTCTAAAGCGACTCAGTTCTATCTTTATATACCAGTCCCAGATTCTACAGTGTTTAAAAAATGTACCTAAAAGTGCTTTTTTTAAAGATATACATGGGCTGAATGCTACCATGTTCTCCACTTTTCAATTGATTTTTTTGACACATACCTTCTATAAATTGGCTAAATACAGTTCAGATATTTTACTCTAATATATGGTGCTTTATCCTAAAAATAGATTCAATGTAGACTTAAGTTCTAAGCATTTCCGATAAATAAAAAGAGAGCAAACTTCTCAATCCACTCCCTTTTCAAATTTCCGTTATATAATAACATCGTTCTTGTTATTTTTCAGGTCAGTTTTACACCGATCTTGTTATTTTTCAGCTCATTTTTAGCTCTAAAAGTCATAAATACCCCCAAATAATCCAGTGTCCGCCGTTAATGATGTTCAACATCTTCCTTATTCCCGAATTGCCTGAATCAACTCTATACATATTAAGTATGGTCTTCTTATTTTTATCTTATGATTGATTATTTTTTCTTGAATAATTTGCATAAAAAAGCACACCCTGAGGTGTGCCTTTTTCAAACTAGAGGAACAGCCTATTAGCCAGCCATATCTAAAAGCATATTACGGATGTGACCGATTGCTTTAGTAGGGTTCAAACCTTTAGGACATACAGATACACAGTTCATGATGCCTTTACAACGGAACAATGAGAACGGGTCGTCAAGACGAGCCAAACGCTCTTGTGTTCCAGTATCACGCGAGTCAATGATGAAGCGGTAAGCATTCAACAATGCTGAAGGACCCAAGAACTTGTCCGGGTTCCACCAGAATGATGGGCATGAAGTTGAACAGCATGCACATAGAATACATTCGTAAAGACCATCAAGATGCTCACGCTCTTCCGGAGACTGTAAACGCTCTTTAGGAGGTGCAGGCTGATTGTTGATCAAGAACGGATGGATCTTGTTGTACTGATCGTAGAACTGGTTCATGTCAACTACCAGATCTTTGATTACTGGAAGACCAGGCAATGGACGAACAGTAATTTCATTTGGTAAATCGTTCAGGTTCCAAAGACACGCCAAACCGTTTTTACCATTGATGTTCACACCATCAGAACCACAGATCCCTTCACGACATGAACGACGGAACGTTAAAGTTTCGTCCTGTACTTTCAATGCAAGAAGCGCATCAAGCAACATACGGTGCTTATCAGTCAGTTCCAGCTTAAAAGTTTGCATGTACGGTGCTTTATCCTTATCAGGATCATAGCGGTAGATATGAAATGTACGAGTACCTCTACTCATCTGAATTCTCCTGATTAGAATGTACGTGGTTTAGGTGGAATCGCATCAACCGACAATGGACGGTAACGAACTGGCTTGTACTCAAGACGGTTGTCTGCAGAGAACCAAAGAGTATGTTTCATCCACTCATCATCACGACGACCGTATGGGTAAGCAGGATGGTCTGGAGACTCTTCAAAGTCTACCACCGTATGCGCACCACGGCATTCTTTACGCGCTGCAGCTGAAATAAGCGTTGCTTTAGCAACTTCATACAGGTTTTCAACTTCAAGTGCTTCAATACGTGCTGTATTGAATACTTTAGATTTGTCTTTCAAGTGAATGTTGCGTACACGCGGTTCAATTGCAAGAATCTGTTTTACACCTTCTTCAAGCAGTGCAGATGTACGGAATACACCAGCGTGATCTTGAACGATGTCACGAATTGCATCAGCAACTTCTTGTGCATTCTCACCTGAGGTCGATTCGTCAAGTTTACGAACGCGCTCAACAGTTTGTTGAAGTACAGTGGTAGGCAGTGGTTCGTATTCATCACCGTGATGTTTAGTCACGTAATCAATGATGTGCTGGCCAGCAGCCTTGCCAAATACAACCAGGTCAAGTAATGAGTTTGTACCTAGACGGTTTGCACCGTGTACAGATACACATGAACATTCACCGATTGCATAAAAACCTTTCACTGGTTTAGTGAAGTCACGGCCTTCTTGATTGGTTGAATAAACGTCATTTTCTTTGTCGTAATGAGTAACAAGCGCTTCAGTTTCGCGAGTTTCAGGAACAACAACCTGGCCATGAATATTCGTCGGAATACCACCCATTTGGTAATGGATTGTTGGTACTACCGGAATTGGCTCTTTGGTGATATCAACGTTCGCGAATTTCTTGCCAATCTCGAATACAGATGGAAGACGTTTCATGATCGTATCCGCACCCAGATGCGTCATATCAAGCAGGATGTAATCGCCTTTAGGACCACAACCACGACCTTCTTTGATTTCCTGGTCCATAGAACGTGATACGAAGTCACGCGGTGCCAAATCTTTCAAAGTAGGCGCATAACGTTCCATGAACGGTTCGCCGTCTTTGTTACGAAGGATTGCACCTTCACCACGACAACCTTCAGTTAACAATACGCCTGCGCCCGCAACACCCGTTGGGTGGAACTGCCAGAATTCCATATCTTGTAATGGAATACCTGCACGAGCTGCCATACCAAGACCGTCACCAGTGTTGATATAAGCGTTTGTGGAAGCACGGTACACACGACCCGCACCACCTGTAGCGAATAATGTTGCTTTCGCCTGGAATACTGCAATTTTACCTGTTTCCTGGTCAATTGCAGTCACACCAAGTACGTCGCCTTCTTCATTACGGATCAAATCAAGCGCGATCCATTCTACGAAGAATTGAGTACCCATTTTCACGTTGCTTTGATAAAGCGTGTGAAGAAGTGCGTGACCTGTACGGTCGGCAGCAGCACATGCACGCGGAACCGCTTTTTCACCGTAGTTTGCTGAGTGACCACCAAACGGACGTTGGTAAATTGTGCCATCAGCATTACGGTCGAATGGCATACCCAGGTGTTCAAGTTCATATACAACTTGTGGCGCTTCGCGAGTCATGAACTCGATCGCGTCTTGGTCACCTAACCAGTCCGAACCTTTAACTGTGTCATAGAAGTGGTAGTGCCAGTTATCTTCTTGCATATTACCAAGAGATGCACCGATACCACCCTGCGCAGCAACAGTGTGTGAACGGGTTGGAAATACTTTAGTCAGAACGGCAACTTTCAAACCAGCTTGAGCAAGTTGGTAAGACGCACGCATACCTGAACCACCACCACCAACGATGACAGCATCGAAAGTTTCGTGTGGAATATTTGTGTAATCTTCTTTAGGGTTTATAGCGCCCATGATTGTTTCCTATCAATTCGCCCAAAAAATCTGGATGGCCCAGATTGCATATGCAAGTACAGCAATGATCACTGCTGAAGTCAGTACAAGGCGTAAACCTGAAGCTGAAGGACCCATTTGACGAGTAGTCACATAATCAGTGAATACCTGCCACATGCCGATCCATGCGTGTGCAACAAGAGATAAGACCGCCAATAAAGACATGATCTTCATTGGAACTGTCATCATAAAGCCGTACCATTGTTCAAAGTTGAAACCGCCATTTAGGAGAATCCAACCCAGTACAACAACGGTATAAACAGCTAGAACTACAGCACTGATACGTTGGAGAAACCAATCGCGAGAACCTGAACCTGTTAAACCAGTAGCGCTTTTCATTAGAGTACGATCCATACAAATGCTGCAACAATACCAATTGCAGACAAGATTAATGCGATAGTAGATGCAACACGGCCACTTTCTAGTTCTTCAGCAACACCCATGTCAGCAAGTAAATGCTTAACACCAGCGATGAAGTGAAAAATCAAGCCGGCGACAAATACCCATACAATGAAACGAACAATGAAACCACTCATGATTTCTTGAACTTGCGCAAAACCTTCAGGCGAAGACAATGACTTATCTAAGAGCCATAGAAGGACCGGTACGAGTAAAAATACGATAACACCTGAAAGACGGTGTAGAATTGATGCAATAGCCACGGGTGATTTTAAGTTTACTTCTAAAACTTGACCCATGGACAAATTGACAGGTCTGTTGCTTTTCACAGCGGGCATCCTGTAAGTAAAAACTCCATCCGGAGTTTGTTGGAATTAATTCGAAGGAAAGCTGGCATTTTTAGGCAAATTCATTACCTAAAATCAAAACGACACTGAATTATAAAACGTCAACTATCAAAATACAAACGGCGGAATTTGGCTTTTTGGAGAAAAAGCCATTAAATAAGAATCATTAACACCAACAATTTAAATCTCTCTACCCTCCCAGTCCTCCTTAATCTTATCTATATGGTTGTTTTTAAAAAATTAATTTGATTAATTTAATCTACTTTCAACCTAAAGACTCATGTGCTCGTTTTAGACTAAAGACGCACAGTTCAAACACAAATATTATTTAAATCTCTTTTTAAATCAGATTAAAATCAATTGCCTATATTCTACAGACCAATTGCCCTCCATAAAAAGCAGATCAATCATGAAGATATCTCGTTGTTAAATAGCCACTTAATATTCATTACGATGGTTTTTTCAATCGATTTAGGCTATTTGGATTCAAAAAATCATTTATTTATTTTTATACCACGCCCTTCTGCTATAAAACTGGCCATTTATTAAGCTATTTTTTAATCAATTAAACAGAACTAAAAATCCAATTAATTGCTTTTATTTATAATTCCGAATGTGACGTTTTGGATGACAAAAACCATGTAAGTTATGAGATTTATATAGTTTTAAGCATATTGGCTTTAACTTCTGACAGCTTTTATCTCGATTTCTTATAAGAAAAAAACGCTTACAAATACCCCAGACAATCTATTTTTTTCTGCACCTAGGCATTAATTTGACTTATTATAGAGGTTTGATGCTGTGATTTTACTGAACTTTTTATACTGAACAGATCTGACTAAATTGCTGTGCGACTGTCATTTTTCATCCATAAGTATAATTGACAAAATTTCAGTACTCACTAATCTTATAGCAAATTTTTGATCCGTCCGTTTTGTGCATTAAAAAATTGATAGGCAAACCGGATATACATTCACCAGGACAGGAGATCTATTGAATGTCTGAAGCAACTGGCAAGAAAGCCGTTTTACAGCTTGATGGCAAAGAAATTGAACTACCAATTTACAGCGGCACATTGGGCCCAGATGTAATCGACGTTAAAGATGTGTTGGCTGCAGGTCACTTTACTTTTGATCCTGGTTTTATGGCGACAGCGGCGTGCGAATCTAAAATCACGTTCATCGACGGTAACAAAGGTGTACTTTTACACCGTGGCTACCCAATCGACCAGTTAGCAACTAAAGCAGATTACCTGGAAACTTGCTATTTACTATTAAATGGTGAACTTCCAACTGCTGAACAAAAAGAAGAATTTGACGCTAAAGTACGTAACCATACGATGGTTCACGATCAAGTTAGCCGTTTCTACAATGGTTTCCGTCGTGATGCGCATCCTATGGCGATCATGGTGGGTGTGGTTGGTGCGTTATCTGCGTTCTATCACAACAACCTTGACATTGAAGATGTAAACCACCGTGAAATCACCGCGATTCGTTTAATCGCGAAGATTCCAACACTGGCGGCTTGGAGCTACAAGTACACGATCGGTCAACCTTTCGTTTACCCACGTAACGACTTGAACTATGCTGAAAACTTCCTTCACATGATGTTCGCAACTCCTGCAGACCGTGATTACAAAGTTGATCCAATTCTTGCAAAAGCAATGGACCGTATCTTCACACTGCATGCTGACCATGAACAAAATGCGTCTACATCTACAGTACGTTTAGCTGGTTCTACCGGTGCGAACCCGTATGCATGTATCGCTGCTGGTATCTCTGCACTTTGGGGCCCTGCTCACGGCGGTGCGAACGAAGCTGTTCTTAAGATGCTGGACGAAATCGGCACTGTAGAAAACGTTGCTGGCTTCATGGAAAAAGTGAAGACCAAAGAAGTTAAACTGATGGGCTTCGGTCACCGTGTTTACAAAAACTTCGATCCACGTGCGAAAGTAATGAAAGAAACTTGTGACGAAGTTCTTGGTGCACTTGGCATCAATGATCCACAGCTTGCCTTGGCTATGGAACTTGAACGTATCGCACTTTCTGACGAATACTTCATCAAACGTAACCTTTACCCGAACGTAGACTTCTACTCAGGTATCATTCTTAAAGCGATTGGTATCCCGACAGAAATGTTTACTGTGATCTTTGCGCTTGCACGTACTGTTGGCTGGATCAGCCACTGGCTAGAAATGCACAGCGGTCCTTACAAGATCGGTCGTCCTCGTCAGCTTTATACTGGCGAAGTTCAACGCGATATCGCTCGTTAATTCGAACGACGTTGAAAGACAGAAAAACCACCCTTTAGGGTGGTTTTTTATTACTGACAAAATCCTACACTTAGGTTATTTAATATCTTTTAAAATGAATAAATCTAAACCAAATTCATAGATTAAAATTCGAACAGGATTTGTACTTGATGTTGTTTTATGCTGCTCTGCCTTTCATTCTGAAACTTGTCCGTTTTGAACAGTTCAAATGTCGCAGCCTAACCCCTGGTGAAATCAGCATCTGCCAGCAGGTATTTGGCAACCTGATTGACTATTCAACAGTCAAAGTCATGAACCACCCCTACCTTCCCTGGCAATCCAGACATGTCATTATGGCACCCAGCGGCTATATTCATGCACGCAATTTAAATTATCGAGAAGACTATTCACAGGAAAGCTTGGCATATCAGGCACTATTCATTCATGAGATGACGCATATTTATCAATACCAACAGAAGATTAATGTGGTTTTAAAAGGTGCAATCCTGCAAAGTGCTTATTTTTTAAGCTTTAGGAAATATAATCCTTACAAATATCAATTTAATCCCAACAAATCATTTTCCCACTACAATATTGAACAACAAGGTGATATTGCAAGAGATATTTTCTTAAAAAGAATTCCGAATATAATTTTGAACCCCCAAATAAACAGATGATATTTAATTACTTTAATTTTAAGAAAAATCAAAAGCACATATTTTAAAATCCCTTATTCCCGCTTAAGTCTTTACTTCTGCATAGGTATAGATGTATAAAACATCAGCATATTTTGTAATTTTATATCATTACTTTCCCGTTCGAAGTCTCTTCTTGCTAAGTCAAGTCTAGCTTATCGATAAAATTTCGATAAAATAAGCCAGTATGATTATTTTACTTCGCACATTAAGATTCAGTAATCATGCGATAAAAAGTTTTTAGTTTAGCCATTTGGCATTTTATGAATATCGAAGTGCACTTAACTGGATAATTAGAATAATAAAAATCAGTAATTTAGTGTATTAACCTATAGGAATAGGATTTAATTGGATGAAAAGTTTTAAAATTGCAATTGCTCAATTCTCTCCACATGTCGGCAATCTGGATGCAAATGCGCAAAGAATGATTGAGTTGGCTAGTCAGGCCAAAGAAGATAAAGCGGATCTGATCATCTTTCCTGAGCTTTCAACACTGGGCTACCCTGCAGAAGATTTATTAATTCGCCCAAGTCTGGTGAAACGTACCAAGGCGGCTTTTGAAAAACTGACTGAAGTAAAAGATATTGTCATGGTCTTTGGTTTCGTCAATCAAACCGAAGATGGTCAGCGTTATAACTCAGCTGCTGTCATGAAAGATGGCGAAGTGCTGGGGATCTATAACAAGCAAGTGTTGCCAAATTATGGGGTATTCGATGAAAAGCGCTATTTTGGCGAAGGTCATCAGCACCTGGTTTTTGAGTATCTCGGACACAAATTTGGCATACTGATCTGTGAAGATGTCTGGTCTTTAGCGACCGTTCAGCAACTGGCTAAATTGAATGTTGACACCGCTTTGGTACTCAATGCCTCTCCATATGAAGTAGGTAAGCCCCAGCATCGTATTGAAACTATGGCAGCCTTAGTCAAGCAGCTGAATATCAATCTGGTGTACTGTAACCAAGTTTGTGGACAGGATGATTTGATCTTTGATGGTACCAGCTTTGTGCTGAACAAATCTGGTGAGGTAGCTGTACAGGCCCCAAGCTTTCAGGAAAAACTGGCGATTGCCGAGTATGATGCTGAAAAGCTTCAATTCAAGACAGGTAGCATCACTCCTGCCTTAGACACCATGGCTGAGATTTATCAAAGCCTGGTCATGGCAACACGTGATTATGTACAGCGCTCCGGCTTTCCTGGTGTAATTCTAGGGCTGTCTGGCGGTATTGACTCTGCCCTGACTCTGGCAATTGCCGTAGATGCACTTGGTGCAGATAAAGTTCAGGCTGTGATGATGCCTTATACTTATACCGCACAAATCAGTGTGGAAGATGCAGCTGCTCAGGCCAAAAATATGGGCGTGACTTTCGGTATTGCCGAAATCAATCCAGTGGTAAACGGCTTTATGCAGGTGCTGTTCCCATTCTTTGGTAATGCTCCAGTCGATGCGACCGAGGAAAACCTGCAAGCACGCTCGCGTGGTACTTTATTGATGGCTCTGTCCAACAAATTTGGTAACCTGGTGCTGGCAACTGGCAATAAATCCGAAATTTCTGTAGGTTATTGCACCCTGTATGGCGACATGGTGGGTGGTTATGCTGTTCTGAAGGACGTGTATAAAACTATTGTGTTCGAATTGGCGAAATACCGTAACAGCATTTCAGAAACGCCAGTAATTCCAGAACGTGTTATTACACGTCCGCCTTCAGCAGAATTGCGCCCAGATCAGGTCGACCAAGACTCTTTACCTGCCTATGACATTCTGGATGCGATCTTGTATTCTTATATTGAAGAAGATATGAGTCAGGATGACATTATTGCCAAAGGCTTTGATGCTGAAGTGGTGAAGAAAGTGATTCGTCTGGTTGATACCAATGAATACAAGCGCCGCCAAGGAGCAATAGGTCCTCGTATCAGCTCACGGTCTTTTGGTCGTGAACGCCGTTACCCACTCGTCAATGGCTGGAAAGCAGGAAACTAAATCCAGTTTTCAATGATATAAATTAGAATCGTTCCAGCGAGTGCCGGGACGATTTTTTTATGCTGTACTAAAGTTTAAAGATCATATCTCACATCAAATAAAACTGATAGGTTGAGAACCTGTGCAAAATTAGTAGATACTTCAAGTATTATTTATGATTTTCTCTGCAGGCTTTTCTATCGACAAAAAAAGAGACCAAGCTGAGAGCTTGGTCTTTAAAAATGGTGGCTATGACGAGACTTGAACTTGTGACCCCCGCATTATGAGTGCGGTGCTCTAACCAACTGAGCTACATAGCCGTAAACTGTGTGCGCATTATCGTAATTTAAGCGTGTATCGTCAAGCATTTTAGAACACAAATGTTCAGACTTTATGCAAATACCCAATAAACTTTTAAAATATAAACAATAAAGCTTTTTTAGTAGGTAATTCACGTATTCATAATACTATCTATTGCTTATAGGATTCATCAAATGCATAAAATCAAAATACTTATTTCAGCAACCGGACTTTCATGTCTCAGTGCCTGCCAGATCATTTCCCCAATTTTTGTAGATTACAATGGCGTCAGACGTGATGTCGCACAGTGGATTAACCAGCAGCAACTGATGAGCATGCAGCAGAAACGCTCTTTGGCACAACTCAGCAGAGCACAGCAAAAAATCAAACGCTATCCGGAATATGAGCAAAATCAACGACTGGAAGTGACTCGAGAAAATCAGATCGCCTTACATTGTGCACGTTTGCATGTGACAGAACATAAAATCCGGCAGCTGCAACAGCAAATTTATGCAGATGAAACCCAAACCATTTTAAATCGCTATGAACAGCTGTCACCGCAAATAAAACTAGACCCCGCCTCTATTCAATGTGACTGACCGCAATTTTGGGCAAGCTTATTTTTTTACATATAAATGATTCACTTAGATTTCATCAACAATCAGATTAAAGCACTGTTAGCAGATGCTTTACTCTTCAATCTATTAGATCTTATACCTATGTATTTACTTGGTTTTATTTTTATAAAATACAGGCTATGATCAAAGTATAAACAATTATTCGTATTTCAGTTCAACGCGTCACAATTTTATAACTCTTACTTCCTCTCAGGAGAATTCTAATGCCTTTTGAACATATTTTAGTACCCATCGACGGTTCAGAAACATCTTATGCTGCAGTAGATAAAGCAGTAGAAATTGCCAAAGCATTCAACAGTAAAGTAACAGTCGTTCAGGTGCTGGCACTGGATCCTTATATCGCTGCAGAATATATCTCTGCGGCACAGACCAACGACCTGATTGAACGTGCCCGCACTTCAATCTTAAAAACCCTGGATGAAGCCAAAGCAAAATTCTCTGCGTCAGGTATTGAAGTGGATACACAGCTGCTTGAAGGTCAAGTGATTCACAGTGAGATTCTGGCAGCCGCAAAAGATTTAAATGCTGATCTGATTGTAATCGGTTCCCATGGCCGTACTGGCTTCAAAAAACTGTTCCTTGGTAGCGTAGCGCAAAGTATTCTTGGACAGGCGGACATTCCAGTCATGGTGATTCGCAAGTAAATAATTTTTAAAATTCCCATTTATACAAACCTCCACTTCTCAAAAAGTGGAGGTTTTATACTTCAACCTGACCATTCCACTGATAGCATTTTAAATCCACACGCTCACCTCTTAGAACAACTCCTTCCTGCATGAGTTTTTGCTGCTGGATATTTTGGCCATGTTGATCCAGTTGCTTCAGACTGATTTTCGCCTGAGCATTGATCACCCGATACCAGGGAATATCGCTATCAGGTTCTAAATGGCTTAATACTCGTCCGACCAAGCGTGCATGTTTAGGCAAACCTGCCAGTCTGGCAATCTGTCCATAAGTAGCGACTTTGGCATACGGAATCTGATTCACCACAGCCAAAATCATTTCTGCCATTTCCTGACTGGCTGAAGTTGTTTTGGTCACTGGCATGTTTTAATAACCCGTTTAAATGAAAATATACCTGTCTCCTTACAAAACTCTCTGAGAATGATCAAGCCTGCTTATACTGATTTAGGCTTGTTCGATTCTTTGCCTAAACAAAAAACCCCATAGTATTTTGATATCATTGATCTTATATTTAGAAGTTGTCCGGGTTTTCTAACCGTTTGACTTCCTGAACCTTATCTGGATGATGCACCGTAGCGACGCCATCTTCATCTTTTTGATCAATCATGATATCAGGCTGAAAGACGGTGATGGTTTCATTTCCTTTGGTATCTTCCCCGACAATATAGCGAAAGCCCTTACGGTTCAGCTTGTGGCACATGCGTTGATACCAGCCTTTGAAGCCCTCAGTTTCTTCATTGGGATTATAGTAAAAGGCATTCATCACCGCAGGTAAGCCCAAGCCACATACCACACCGGACAATAGCACCACAATAAAGGTATAGCCCACCAGAATACTGCTATAGGCTTCTAGTTGTGGAACATTGGCTACAGCTAAAATGAGTGCCAGGGAAATCCCGCCCCGTACCCCACCCCAAGACAGGATGGTTAAGCTACCGTTATAGCTTTTCTTGCTGACTTTTGGAAACATGGCAAAGGCCAGATAGTTGGCTGCAAACCGGGCCAAATGCAGAATGACAAAGGCCACCATTCCGCCCAGAACCAGGCTGGTACTCAAGTCCAGAATAAACAATTCCAGACCAATCAGTGTAAACAGGAATGAATTGATAATTCCTTCAACGGTATGCCAGAAATGATTAACATCACCGATTTCAGCATCAGCCAGGATTTCTTTCCATTTATTACCAACAATCAAGCCACCAATTACACAAGCAATTGGCGCTGAAGCATGGGCCAGTAATGCCACCAGATATGAACCGCAGGCCAGCAAGGCTGTGGTCAGAATAAGCGATTCCATTTCATGTTTGCCGCGCAAAATCCGCAAGATCCCAAAACCAAATCCCAGACCGATCAGCACTGCCACCACAATCTCATAAAGCAGGGTTTGCAACACCCCTAAGACTGTAAAGTTTTCACCTTGCAGAACATTGAGCAAGGTCATAAATAGGGCAATACACATCGCATCATTAAATAGTGATTCGCCTTCCAGCTTGACAATCAGATGATGCGGTGCGCGAACCGAACTCAATACCCCCTTAATACCGATCGGGTCTGTGGCACCCAAAGCCGCACCGAGCAACAGTAAAACCAGCAGGTCGACATGCTTACCAATCAGGAATTGATAACCATATAAGGCCACACCAAAGAATACCGCACAAAACACCAAAGCCAGGCCCGCCAGAATACTGATGGGCCGCCAGTGGTTACGCAAATCCGAGACCTTAAACTTCAGTGCAGATGAGGTCAGAATAAAACAGATTACGCCATTGATCAGAAAATCATAAAAATCCACATGACGAACAGCCTGCTCGATATTGTCAATATTGATGCTAAAGAATGGATTGCCATGCAG
Organism: Acinetobacter sp. 197; assembly: GCF_048148385.1. Classification (NCBI taxonomy): domain Bacteria; kingdom Pseudomonadati; phylum Pseudomonadota; class Gammaproteobacteria; order Moraxellales; family Moraxellaceae; genus Acinetobacter; species Acinetobacter sp. 197. The sequence goes on along the minus strand of NZ_JAYWZK010000001.1, from coordinate 126,624 downwards.
TAAACTGGCACCCCACTGCAAAATAAAAACAAAAATTGCCGAGACAATCGGAACACCGATCGCTTGTGGAAAGCCCAACACACGCTTATTAAACATGGTTGTGGCAATGGACAAGGCAAAGACGACTGTGAGTAGCTGAAGAAAAAAGAAATTTCCCATTCGGTTTCCTAAAATCGGGCGAGATGGAGCACTATGCGCAGAGCGGCGTTGTTAAAATAGAGGTTTGAATAGCAGCGTATTCTGACAAAACAAGTTTAATCCTCTTTTTATCGAATTGAGTTAAGTTTCTTTTCAGTATTTCCGAATGATGATTTAACATACAGATCAGCACTTGGCTTTTGCTTTCCTCACCTTTCTATTTTGAATTTTTCTCCCATGCATCAAACTGTCAAAACCATTTTCCGCCTCTGTTTTGCAAGTGTGATTTTTCTGGTCACCTTGTCCTTATGTTTTACCAGCTTCGCTAAAATTCAGGAAATTCTGCAAGCTGAACAGCATTATCAGCAGGCAACCAGCATTCCCCTGAAAAGTACCGCTAGCGAACAGTATGTTCTGGTATCTAATAACCAGCGACCGGACAATGCTATTTTCATTCTGATAGCAGGAAATGGGTATGTGGCTAAAATCAACTGCGAGCATTACAGCACTTTATGCAGCGATGATTATAATCAATCACATACCCGCCAAATTCAGAGCATTGACCTCATTAAAGCAGGAAACCTGTTTTATATTGAAAAAATCCAGTTTAGAGACAGCGGGAGCGGCAAAGAAACTACTCTTAAATATTCCAAACAGGATATTCAGCAGTTTTATCAGAATGACATCAGCAACCTGAAATATACGGTCTTTGCAATTACCCTGTTTGCTTTGGCTGCGTTATTTGTCAGTATCAAAATATTAAGAAATTTCCGACGTTTTCTATACAAATAAAAAAGGAGCCTAAAGCTCCTTTTTTATAAGCAAATGAGCTAAATATTTTGATTAAAGGTATCGCAATTCGCAATCTGACCGGATTGCAAGCCTGTATTAAACCAATGTACTCGCTGTGCGCTGCTGCCATGAGTAAAGCTGTCCGGTACCACCTGTCCGCGAGCACGTTTCTGTAAATAGTCATCACCAATTTTATGTGCAGCATCCATGGCTTCCTGCACATCACCCTGTTCCAGAAACTGGGTCCGCTGATGATTATGGTAGGCCCAGACGCCGGCCAGACAGTCTGCCTGTAATTCCTGACGTACTGAAAGCTGGTTACTCTGTACTTCACTTGCCTGCTGGCGTGCCTGTTGTACCTGGGAAGAAATACCTAAAATCGTCTGGATATGATGGCCCACTTCATGGGCCACAACATAGGCCAAGGCAAAGTCTCCAGCCTGATCATTGCGCGAGAGTTCGGTGGCATTCTGTTCTCCGCTAATGCCCATCTGGGTACGCATATCTTTAAAGAATGCAGTATCAATATAGACTTTCTGGTCTGCCGGACAATAGAAAGGTCCCATCGCCGCCTGAGCCGTACCACAACCCGAATTCACGATGCCATTAAACAGCACCAGTTTCGGAGGAACATACTGCTGGTTTAACTGCTGCTGGAACACCTGATTCCAGGTATCTTCAGTATCCGCCAATACGGTTCCGACAAACTCAATCGATTCCTGCTGTTCCGGGGTGGGATTTTCCAAGCCACGGGTTTCTGTTGCACCCGAGATACCCTGAGTTACCTGTTTGGTAGTTTGATAGGTTTGTTGTGGATCAACGCCAAAAAACTTCCAGGCCACAAAGGCGACAATTAACCCGATAATACTGATTCCGCCAGCTTTGGCACCGCCACCGCGACGGTCTTCTACATTGCTACTGACACGACGACCTTTCCAACGCATAGCCTTTTCCTTCTTTTAATCTGCTCAATTTCCAGATATTTCTGCATCTTAAGCTTTTGATGATTTAGGCCAGATCTTTTGGATCATTGCGACTACAAGCAATACCACGAGGCCCGCAACAAAACCAATGACCAGATTAATTAAAGTGGGAGTAACCGCACCAATAATATTTCCAACATTTGGAATATGCTGTATATGATCAACAGAATCTTCAGTTAAATGATGAAACCACGGAATAGTATGGGCAATAATCCCGCCGCCCACCAAAAACATGGCAAGTGTTCCCACAATGGTCAGTGTTTTCATTAATTTTGGAGCGAAAGCCAGCAAGCCACGTCCAATGCTCTGCTTGAAACTCGATGCCTGCTCAGTAAGATACAGTCCCAGATCATCAATTTTGACAATCATGGCTACAAATCCATACACACCAACGGTCATTACAATAGCAATCAGTGAAAGTACCATGACTTTAGTACCAAAAGCTGCTGTTGCTACTGTGCCTAATGAAATCACCACAATTTCAGCCGACAGAATAAAATCGGTCCGGATTGCACCTTTAATTTTTTCTTTTTCAAATTGGGCTAAATCGGTTTCAATTGTATTGAATTCGATTTCAGCTGCTTCTTCAGTTTTAACTTTTTTATGCTTCAGGCTATGCAGTACTTTTTCCACACCTTCATAACACAGAAACAAGCCACCAATCATCAGCAGAGGATTGATAAGCCATGGAGCGACGACACTAATCAGTAAGGCTAGAGGAACAAGAATCAGCTTGTTAACAAAAGATCCTTTGGCGACTCCCCACACGACAGGCAGTTCACGCTCGGAGCGTACACCACTGACTTGCTGGGCATTCAATGCCAGATCATCACCGAGGACGCCTGCTGTTTTTTTTGCTGCCATTTTGCTCATGACAGCGACATCATCCAGAACAGTAGCAATATCATCTAATAATAGTAATAAACTGCTCGCCATACTTATTATCCTTATCGTATTTCAGCTTATTTTAATCAAAATTCTTAAAAATATTGTATTCACTTGTTTAATTTATAAGATTTTTTTACTACAGCTTTTTTTCTGGCTGACAATCAAAAACAGAATGCCGTACAATGTTGCCATTCGTTAAAATACAGCTGTAGTACTGACTACCCTTTGGAATAGATAATGAGTAATCAAGATAATCGTCCAGTGATCTTGACGGGCGACCGTCCTACCGGACAACTCCACCTCGGCCACTTTGTAGGTTCATTACGCTCTCGTGTAGGTCTGCAGGATTCCCATCATCAACACCTGTTACTTGCGGATGCTCAAGCCTTAACCGATAACGCGGACAATTTTGAAAAGGTACGCCGTAACATTATTGAAGTGGCAACGGATTATCTGGCTGTGGGTATTGACCCGACTAAAACCACAATTTGTGTTCAGTCTTGCCTTCCTGCACTGAATGAATTGACCATGCTTTACCTCAACTTCGTGACAGTTTCACGTCTTGAGCGTAACCCGACCATCAAGTCTGAAATCCAGATGCGTGGTTTCGAACGTGATATTCCAGCTGGCTTCTTGTGCTATCCAGTGGCTCAGGCTGCTGACATCACAGCCTTCAAGGCCACTGTGGTTCCTGTGGGTGAAGATCAGATTCCAATGATCGAACAGACCAACGAAATTGTACGTCGTTTAAACCGTCAAATTGGTCATGACCTGTTACCAGAATGTAAGGCACTTCTTTCCAATGTTGGGCGCCTACCTGGTTTCGATGGTAAAGCAAAAATGTCGAAATCTTTGGGTAATACCATTGTGCTGGATGCGACAGATAAAGATATCAAGAAAGCGGTAAACGCCATGTATACCGATCCGAATCATCTGCGCATTGAAGATCCGGGGCAGGTAGAAGGCAATGTAGTATTTACTTATCTAGATGCTTTTGATCCAAATAAAGAAGAGCTGGAAGAACTCAAAGCCCATTATCGTCGTGGCGGTTTAGGTGATGGTACGGTAAAAAAACGTCTGGAAGGCATTCTTAAAGAATTGATTGGTCCAATTCGTGAGCGTCGTATTGAACTGGCTAAAGATCCAGACTACATCATGGACATTCTGAAAACCGGAACTGATAAATGTCGCGATATTACCCAAGCAACACTGGATGAAGTTAAATCTGGTCTCGGCGTATTCCATTTTTAAATATAAAAAATTGCTTTTAAAAGCTCTTCTGATGAAGAGCTTTTTTATTTAAGCTGAAAATGCGCAGTAATAATGCAAATATCCCCACATAATCTCCATAGTTTTAACCTTATTTAACATGTATTAACATGAATACTGATGAGTCATATGAGAATGCATCCTATTATGATCATATTCAGTAAGGAATCAGATTTAACTCTCTCCACAGTTAATGAAGTAGTTTGAAAGACGTTCCTTTTTCTACGCAATGACAACCCCAATCATTGCGTTTTTTTTGTCTTGAATTTAGTAAACCTATAAAAATAAAAAAGCCTACTCAGTCGCAGGACTTTTCAGTATCTAAAATTAGTATTTAAACAGCCCTTTCTCTAAAGGAATTTCGATTCCAAGTGAGGCTCCCCCATCTTGGCCATTCACCTCGGAATTACTCACCCAGACATTGAATTTGAGTGGCATGTCGGGACGGATATAATGCGACCAGTTCAAATCCAATGCTTTAATCTCATCATTAAAAGCAAAAGCAGCATTATTAACAGCAGCACGTTCTGATTGATTCACCTCAGCCAAAAGTATACGACCTGATAAGCGGTTCATAAAATCAATACGAATATCCCCACCCACGGAAATCATCTGCGCATCTCCCCCCAGAGCATGTGCCAGAGGATAACCATGCTGATAAAAACCATCTGTATAATTCGTATGATTATAAGAAATCCCTTGAACCTTGCCATTAGTCCGCGTATCTGCCCATTCTGCATAAACTTGGTATGGCATATTTTTCAAACTAGCAGAATAGTCGATTCCAGCCAAATACATTTTTTTTGCAGGTAAGCCGCCAGCCTCGTCCTCTCCCACATATTGAGCATATAGACCTACCGGAATTTGGGTAAGAGAAAATAAATTTAACCGCACATCGAAGCCGGCAATCTGGTTAGACGGGTCAGGTTCACCTGTACCCCCATTATCTTTACTGCCTACAAAAGCATCCCATAGCGAACTTAAACTTTCAGGTCGACCCTCACCCCCCACTGAATCGCACGCGAGGCACCGAGCTCTAAATAAGGTAAAGGCTGTGCTGTAACACGCAAACCAATCAATTTGGCGTCTGGAACTGCGTTATAGTCATCGAGTTGACCTGCAAAAGCCTGATACTGCCACGCCCCAATCCAAGAAAACCATTTATTTTCAAATGCTGTTTGTTCTGCACGTTGAACTGTAAAGCCATAGACCGGACGACTAGCATCACCACGAATCAAGCTGCCATCATGGCCTGGGCCCCAGTAAGTTGGAATCTGACCACCAATCAGCCATTGATTCCAAAGTTTCCCTGCTAGATAAGAGCCTTCAAGATTTACATTCTGATCATTATCAATTTGTGGATCTTTTTCAGCATTCACCCTGATTTTGGCATCCCAATTCGCATTGCCAGCATTAAACTCTAAAGCTGCCTGATATTGTGCTTTTTGCTGATCCCCAAAAGCCTGTAGAATATTTTTTTTATCCGTTTCTGCAAACAAACCTAATTTTAGCTGTTGATTATCTGCCTTTAGTTTAGAGAGAACCGAATCGATCACACGCTGCTGTACAGTATTACTGATCTGCGCATTTGATAAGGCTCGTTGAATTTCATCCCCACTCAGCGGCCAAGTTGAGGTACTGATTTGAATAATCCCTTGCTGATTTAACCAATTCAGGTCAGTACGCAAATTTGCATCATTTAGAACCAAGCCCTGAGCAAAAGCAGGAAAAGTAAATGTACTCAGCAATATTTTTAATAATTTTTTTTAAATAACATAAACTAATTTTTCATTATTATTTTTATTCTACCCTAGTCATGTTCATATTAATTTTCAATAACTAAATTGTTTATTTTTTAATCATTTTTCAAAAATTTCTATAAAAAAATAACCCACACGATGGTGGGTTATTTTGTATTCAGCACTTAAGCATTTTTATGACGCATATGCGGGAACAGGATTACATCACGGATACTTGCTGCATTGGCAAAAATCATCACCAGACGGTCAATACCGATGCCCTCACCTGCTGTTGGAGGAAGACCGTATTCCAGTGCTTCGACAAAGTCTGCATCGTAATGCATGGCTTCATCATCACCAGCATCTTTTTCAGCAACCTGTGCCTGGAAACGTTCAGCCTGATCGATTGGATCATTTAACTCCGAGAAGCCATTTGCCAGTTCACGGCCACCGATGAAGAATTCAAAACGGTCAGTAATGTGCGGATTATGATCATTACGGCGCGCCAATGGAGAGGTTTCCGCTGGATATTCTGTAATGAACGTCGGCTGACGCAATTTGGTTTCTACGGTTTCTTCAAATACCATCGTTTGCAGTTTGCCCAGACCAAAACCTGGCTTCACCTGCTCTTTCAATTCTTCCTGAAGGAATTTTGCCAGGAACTCACGGTCACTGACATTTTCAGGAGTAAATTGGGGGTTATTTTCAAGAATCGCATCGAACATTGAAATTTTCTTGAATGGACCTTTGAAGCTATACACTTCATCACCATAAGGCACGTCAGTGGTGCCCAAGATATCAATCGCCAGACGCTCCAGCATTTGCTCGGTCAATTCCATCAAGTCTTTGTAATCTGCATAAGCCTGATAGAATTCAATCATGGTGAATTCAGGGTTATGACGGGTAGAAACACCTTCGTTACGGAAGTTACGGTTAATTTCAAACACACGTTCAAAACCACCAACTACCAAACGTTTTAAATAAAGCTCTGGCGCAATACGCAAGAACAATGGCATATCTAATGCATTATGATGTGTTTCGAAAGGACGTGCAGATGCACCGCCTGGAATCACATGCATCATTGGCGTTTCAACTTCCATATAGCGTTTTTCAGTCAGGAAGGCACGGATACCTGCCACAACTTTGGCACGAATTTCAAAAGTCTTACGCGTTTCTTCATTGACGATTAGATCAAGGTAGCGTTTACGATATTTCACTTCAGTATCGTTCAGGCCATGGAACTTGTCTGGAAGCGGACGCAATGATTTAGTCAATAATTCAAAATGCTCGATATGTACATACAGATCGCCTTTACCGGAACGACCGATATAACCTTCCACTGCGATGATATCGCCTAGGTCCAGACCTTTAATGGTAGCAAGTACATCTTCTGGGAGTTCTTTACGCGCAACATAAAGCTGGATACGACCTGTCATGTCCTGGATCACGATAAATGAACCACGGTTCAACATCACACGACCGGCAACTTTAACGTAGACCTTTTCGCCTGCTTCAATTTCTTCTTTAGATTTATCAGCGAACTGGTCTTGTAAATCCTGGGCATAATGCTCACGCTTAAAGGTATTCGGCCATGGGCTCTTACCTGTTTCTTGTGCCTGAGCTTCGATTTGCTTTAACTTGGCATGACGCTGTGCAATTAAATCGTTTTCGGAAATGATTTGTTCAGAAGTCGATTGAGCGTTAGTTTGCGTCATCTCTGCCTCGAATAAGATTAGTTAAAAAATAGAAGTTGCATAGAATAGCAGAAATCGTTCCCAAATCGTAGCGCAAACCCTTCCACGAACCGGCTTTTCTTTGGAAATATCTACTATCCCCTTCTTTTTGCAATTCAGTTGCGTCCATCTGCCACCCTGTTAAATTTCTTTTGCCCAATTTTTTGCAGCATTCGGCTGCTCTCAACTACGATTAAAGTCCAAAGCAAAGAGGTTTTACATAAAATTATTGGAATGTGAAACGGCGGCTTAGACCAATAGCTAACTGTCTTGTACAGCTAGACGTTCTACAATGATGTTCAGATTGAAGAAGGCATGCCCATCCACAAATAAGCAATATGGCATGTCTTATAAAAATGAGTAATAAACTATGTCTAAGATTTTGTTTTTACATGGCTTAGATTCCTCGAAAGAATCCACCAAGTTCCATGCCATCGATATAGCCCCTAAATACTGTATCGATGTCGATTACCGAAATCTGAGCTATAGTTCGGTTGCCGAGTTTTATCACGAGACGATTGAAACCATCAAACCGGATATTCTGGTCGGACACAGTCTGGGCGGCTATTGGGCATTGAAAATGTCCCATGCCCATCAGATTCCATGCGTCATTGCAAATCCCAGCCTGCAACCCAATTTTCGTGATGACTATCCTGCAATTTGCGACAGTGATTTGCAGCACGATATTCCGCAAATGGCTTATCTGGAATTAGGCGATGAAATTCTGGATATGCATGCTGTACAAGCTCAGCTGGAAGATTATATGCAGATTCATGCTATTGATGGCGGACATCATCGTCTGGAACACCCAGAACAGGTGAACGAGCTGATTCAGGAAATCGAATATCATTTTATCCGACAATAAAAAAGCCCCAATATCCGGGGCTTCTTTATATGCTTTAAGCTTAGGCTACTGCAGCTTCAGGCTGGGATTTATCATCCAGTACTGACCAGATCTCCATGCCCAACTCCATATGCAGGTCAGGAAGATCAAGGAAGATACTTGCACCTAGAACTTCATGCTGGCATTTTTGAGCCAGTTCATGAACCGCTTTTAGAGTTCCACCAGTTGCTAGAACGTCATCCACAATAATTACTTTTTGGGATTGAACTTCCGCAGACATTTCTAACCGATCCAGCCCATATTCCAGGCTATAACCAACACCGACCACTGGAGGTGGTAATTTCCCTGCTTTACGAACCAGCAATAAGCCTTTACCTGTACGTTGCGCTAACAAACTTGCCAAGACAAAACCACGTGCTTCAACCGCAATAAAGCTTTCTACTTCTGCCAATTTGTCAGCAGGAATGCTAGCAATCAAGGCATCAGTCAATGGACCAATATTGCTCATGAAAAGTGGTGTCAAATCATAGAAGCAAATTCCAGGTTTTGGAAAATCTTGGACCGTACGAATGTGAGACCACAAAGAAGTAGACAAATTGCTCATGGGAGATCTTAAAAAAGAAAAGGAATATAAGAATTTTAAACTTATTTGAGGTACGTGGACAAGCCAAGCTGTATAATAAAAACCCGTTACTTAATAACAACTATTTGATTTTATTTAATTCATTTATTTTAAAAAATATTTAATCCAGACTTTAGCTATTTTAAATTACCTGAAAAGGAGAATTTTTACTGCAAGACTTTGGTCGGTCACACCAGAAAACTGTAATTTTTATTCATAATCAGATTGGTGTCTTCAACCGCCTACAGCAGTAAAGCAGATGAAAGTAGTTTTCTGATAAATAAGGAATGCGAGCTCTATTCTGCTGCTAATTTCGCTGATTAAGCTTTTATTCACTTTACTTTCTGAACAGAACTGCGTAAAAATTTAGCCAAATATGTTCACTGTTAAAAAGTTATATTCTTTTAGAGTCTTGCTATTTTATGGATTTTAAGCTGACGCCTAGAATTGCTTAGTTTTGGAGAGTTACATGAGAAAGTTTCAATGCATCGTATGCGGATGGATTTATGATGAGGCAGAAGGCTGGCCTCAAGACGGAATCGTAGCGGGAACCAAGTGGGAAGATATTCCGGATGACTGGACCTGTCCAGATTGTGGCGTGTCTAAAGTCGATTTCGAGATGATCGAAGTCTAATGACGCCCAGTTAAAGGCCATATCTATATGGTCTTTTTTTATGCCTTTCTATCATTTATACAGCATGGAGCTCTACCATATGGAAACAACTATGCATCCTATCGTCATTATTGGTTCAGGTATGGCGGGTTATGCCGTAGCACGTGAATTTCGCAAGCTGAATCCCGAGCATGAACTGCTAATGATTTGTGCCGATGATGCGGTCAATTATGCCAAACCGACGCTTTCCAATGCTCTGGCCGGCAATAAAGCACCTGAACAGATTCCACTGGGCGATGCAGCTAAAATGTCAGCACAGCTGAATATGCACATTGAACAGCACACCTGGGTCAAAGCGATTCATCCGGAAGATCATCAGCTGATTCTTGAAAAAGATGGTCAGGAAAGCACGCAACCTTATAGCAAACTGGTCTTGGCAGTCGGTGCAAATCCGGTACGTCTGGCCATTGCCGGGGACGCTAGCGATGATATTCATGTCGTCAACAATTTAAATGACTATAAAGCTTTCCGTAATAATCTGGCAGCACGTGAAGATAAGCGTGTAGTGATTTTAGGTGCCGGTCTGATTGGCTGTGAATTTGCCAACGACCTGCAAAATACCGATCATCAGGTTACCGTCATTGATTTAGCACCGCAGCCGCTTGGCCGTTTATTGCCGGAATATGTTGCCACAGCATTCCAGAAAAATCTTGAAGAAACCGGCATCCACTTTGTCTTGGGCACCACGGTCGAAAAAGTTTCTCGAGCCAATAACGGTGATTATCTGGTCACGCTGGCCAATGGCCAGTCTCTGGTCGCAGATGTGGTGTTGTCTGCCGTAGGTCTACAGCCAAATATTTCTTTGGCGAAACAGGCAGACATCCATACCAGTCGCGGAGTTTTAACCACAGCACAACTGGAAACCAGTCAGGCCGATATTTATGCTGTAGGTGACTGTGCCGAAGTGAATGGGATCTTACTGCCTTATGTCATGCCAATCATGCAACAAGCTCGCGCTCTGGCAAAAACCTTGAACGGTGAACACACTGCCGTACATTATCCTGCCATGCCTGTGGCAGTTAAAACGCCTGCTGCACCTTTAACGGTATTGCCTGCACCCGTCGATGTTGATGTCATCTGGGAAACTGAAGAGTTTGACGATGGCATGCTGGCTAAAGCAATTGATACCCATGGAACCTTACGTGGTTTCGTACTTTTGGGTGCCACTGCAGCCAAACAGCGTCTGGCCTTGACCAAGCAGGTTCCTGACTTGATTCCTGCAGCAGTTTAGAGGTTTAATAGCAAGGATATTTTTTAAACAAAATATCCTTTTATCAGGACAGCGACCATGTACAGCTTAGAACAGCTTAATCTTTCCCCTTATACCCCGTTCATGCATGAAACTAAGGTCGATCTTGGTAATGGGATCCAGCTACATGTCGAGGTTGGCGGCAATCCGGAACATCCTACTATTTTGCTGATTATGGGGCTGGGTGGGCAAATGCTATACTGGCCGGATTTTTTTTGTAAATCCCTGATTGATAAAGGTTATCATATTGTTCGTTTTGATAATCGTGATATTGGACTGTCTTCAAAAATCCATCATAAAGGCCCACGTCTGAACACCCTGAAAATGATGAGCCGTTTTGTTCTCGGTCTGGGCAATCAGGGTGCACCTTATGATCTGTATGATATGGCGGAAGATGTCAGTCTGTTGATTGAAAAAATGCAGTTGGGGCAGGTCTATGTGCTGGGTGCCTCAATGGGCGGTATGATTGCGCAGATTCTGGCAGCCCGCTATCCGGACAAAGTTAAAAAACTGGGGTTATTATTTACCAGCAATAACCAGCCGCTGTTACCACCACCCTTTCCCAAGCAGCTCTTTAGTTTAATTGACAAACCATCTTCAACAGATGAAGATGGTATTGTCGACCATAGCTTGAAACTGTTTAAGATCATTGGCTCACCAGGTTATGTCAATCATCTGGAGGCAGTACAGACCGCACGCAAATTATATAAGCGAAGTTACTATCCTGCCGGTATACTTCAGCAGTTTTTAGCAATATTATGTACAGGCTCATTGCTGCAACTGGACAAGCAAATCAAACAAGATACCCTGGTGATCCATGGTTCTCGAGATCGATTGCTACCTCCTAGCCATGGCAAGGCCGTTGCGAAAGCAATTTCAGGGGCTAAATTTGAATTAATTGATGGAATGGGGCATGATATCCCACCGCATTTTATTCCATATCTTAGCGAATTATTTGCTGATCATTTTAAATCATAAACATTAGGACACTATGGCTGCATTACCATCCCTAAGACAGCTGTCATACCTCGTAACACTGTCAGAGACGCTGCATTTTACAGAAGCTGCTCGCCGCTCGTTTGTCACCCAGTCTACCTTGTCTGGCGGCATCATGGAGCTGGAGCGTTTACTCGGTGGCGTACTTGTTGAACGCGACCGTCAGAATGTTCGTTTAACGCCTCTTGGTGAACAAGTGGTTGCTCGCGCACGTGTTCTACTGGCCGATGCTCAGGATCTAATGCGTTTAAGTCGTGAGATGAGTGAACCCTTAACTGGTGATTTACATCTCGGAATCATTCCAACGATCGCTCCTTTCCTGTTGTCCCAGCTGCTAGACGAAGTGCATAAACAGTTACCAAAAATTCAGTTACATCTACATGAAGCACAAAGTGAAAAGATTGTAGAAAAGCTAGAACACGGTAATCTGGATATGGTCGCCCTGGCATTGCCTTTCGACACCCGTGGTCTGAAAGTCGCTGAAATTGCCAAAGAGAATCTGTATCTGGTTTATCAAAAATCTGATCAGCATGCGGCACAAGCCAATTCTCTGGCAGATCTGGACCTGTCTCGCCTGATGTTACTTGAAGAAGGTCATTGCCTGCGTGATCATGCTTTAAGTGCCTGCCCGATTGGTGAGCGTAAAAATGATCATCGGCTAAAAGCCAGCTCACTGCCGACTTTAATCGAAATGGTTTCAGCCAATCTTGGTTTTACCCTGTTGCCTGAAATTGCGATCCATACCAATATGGTAAAAGCTAATCCTGAGATTCAGGTAAAAGCCATCGAGTCAGCCCCAAGTCGTACCCTGGCATTGGTAACCCGTAAAAGCACTCCGCTACAAAGCGAGTTTGATGTGTTGTTACAGATTTTCCAGAAGATTACCCGTCACGACGGCGCTTAATCCCAGTATGATAAAAAGGAGCAACAAGTGTGCTCCTTTTTTTTATATCCTAAAACTCATACTCCAACTCAAATAAAGCCAGCAAGGCCTCAGATTGAACATGAGTAAAAATATTCCGAGATAGAAGATCAGCAGTCTAAAATAAATATCAGATCATTTCATTTACTGCACCTATTCTGCGGCACAGTTAAATCCTCTTTTCAGAATAAAAAAGAGGCTGAAGATTCAGCCTCTGGAAATACTTAAACCTATTTAAACAGCTCTAGTAAAACACGTTGTGCATTATGCGGCTTTTCACCTTCTTGCGGCTGTGCTCGCACCCAGGTTCCATCACCTTGCAATAACCAGGCTTGCTGGTTATCTTTCAGGTAATTAAAAAGACCCTGCTGATAGATACGTTTTTTCAAGCCTTCATCTTCTATCGGGAAACAGGCTTCGACCCGGTTAAACAGGTTACGATCCATCCAGTCGGCACTTGAACAGTAAATCCGTGCATTGCCATTATTGCTGAAATAATACACACGGGTATGCTCCAGGAAACGCCCGACAATTGAACGTACCCGAATATTTTCAGACAGGCCCGGTAATCCCGGACGCAAACTGCAAATCGAACGGATAATCAGGTCAATCTGCACCCCGGCCTGAGAGGCCTCATAAAGTTTATTAATCAATTGCATTTCGGTCAGGGCATTGACTTTGACGATGATCTGCGCCGGCTTACCTGCCTGGGCAAAGGCAATTTCATTATCGATATAGTTCAGTAACTGGGCATGCAAGGTAAACGGCGCATGTAGCAGCTTTTTCAGCTTGGCCATTTTCCCCATACCGGTCAGTTCCTGGAAAATCCGATGCACATCTTCACACAGGTCTTTGTCCGTAGTTAACAGCCCATAGTCGGTATAGATTCGCGCATTGCCGGCATGATAGTTACCGGTACCCAGATGCACATAGCGCACCAGTTTATTATTTTCCCGGCGTACCACCAGAATCATCTTGGCATGGGTCTTGTAGCCCACAATGCCATACACCACCACCGCACCCGCTTCCTGCAGTACATTGGCGACTTCAATATTGGATTCCTCATCGAAACGCGCGCGCAATTCAATCACTGCCGTGACTTCTTTGCCATTACGGGCAGCTTCAGCCAGTACCTGCACAATTTCAGAATCCGGTCCGCTACGATATAAGGTCTGTTTGATCGCCAACACTTGTGGATCACGTGCCGCTTCACGTAATAATGAAATGACCGGTGCAAAAGATTCAAACGGATGATGCAGCAAGATATCCTGTTTCTGCATTGCACTAAAAATATTTTCAGATTTTTTCAGTACTTTGGGAATAACCGGCGTATGCGAGTCATAGCGTAAATGTGGGCGCTTAAAATTAGACAGCAAACGTGCCAGATTGACCGGGCCAGCAACTTTATAAAGCTGATCCTCATCCAGATCAAATTCATTCAGCAGATATTCATAAATATGCTGTGGACAGTTTTCCGTTACTTCCAGACGCACCGCACGACCAAACCGGCGTGAACTGAGTTCACCTTTAAGTGCCTTGGCCAGATCTTCCACATCTTCATTCAAGGCCAGGTCAGCATTACGGGTAACACGGAACTGATAACAGCCTGTCGCTGTCATACCCGGAAACAGATCGGAGACATGCTCATGAATAATGGCAGACAGCATCACATGATGTTCTTTGCCATCGGTCAGTTCATCGGGCAAACGTACCACGCGTGGCAATGACCGCGGTGCAGGCACTACGGCCAGATCAATCTGACGACCAAAGGCATCTTTGCCTTCCAGCGTCACAATAAAGTTCAGTGATTTATTCACCAGCCGCGGGAATGGATGCGCAGGGTCCAGACTGATCGGCGTGAGAACCGGCGCCACCTGCTCCTGAAAATATTTTTTAACCCAGGCAGATTGTGCTGGAGTCAGCTCACCACGGCGCAGGAAACAAATATCTTCCTCACGCAGTTTTGGCAAAATTTCTTCATTCAAAATACGGTACTGACGCTCAATCGCGGCATGCGCAGTTTTAGAAATCTGCTCCATGACCTGCTTGGGTGTGAGACCATCCGGGCTGCGGCTTTCATTTCCCAGATCAAGCTGCTCTAAAACACCCGCAACGCGAATTTCAAAAAACTCGTCCAGATTACGCGAGAAAATCAACAGGAAATTCATGCGTTCGAGCAATGGATGTAAAGGATCGACAGCCTGTTCCAGAACGCGTAAATGAAAGTCCAGGATAGACAGTTCACGATTGATATAACGATCATTATACGTATATTCGGGCTGTACTGAAGTGCTGCTGGCTGCCGTATTCATATCAAACCTACGTGGATTTAAAATTGTGCTTATCGTTCCAAGTATGCTTCAATTTTATGACAATTTCATAAAAAAAGCCCAAATAATTGGGCTTTCTCTCTAAATAATATCTTAAGGTAATTCTGCATAACGCATATAACGCTTAATCATCCGCTTACGTGCATTTAAAGCAGACGAGTTACGATGATCCTGAAAATATTTCGGATTGGTGAGAATGGCAGCCAGAAAGATGGCCTGATCCTGGGTCAGGCTTTGCGCGGTTTTACCAAAATAATGTTTGGCCGCGGCTTCCACTCCATAGATGTTGTCCCCGAACTCGATCGAGTTCATATATACTTCCAGAATCCTCTGTTTGGACCACATGCGTTCCATCATCCAGGTGGCGACAGCTTCTTGTCCTTTACGTACAAAAGAACGCTTATTGACGAGGAACAGGTTTTTCGCCAGTTGCTGGGAAATGGTGGAACCTCCTGCAACGACTCGGCCTTGATCTCGGTTTTTATTCAGCGCCTGTTGAATGCCCTCCCAGTCAAAACCATGGTGATGAATAAATTTTCCATCTTCCGCAGTGACAATGGCACGTTTCAGATTCAGGCTGATCTCGTCGTAGGGCCGCCACTGATGCTGAATCGGTTTGGAAGGTTCTGACCAGTAATCGATCCGCATCATCATGGTGGTGTTTACCGGATGGGTGCGCCACCAGGCCAGACTGGCAAAGATCCACAATTGAACCAGCAGGATCACACTGACGATGACGAGCATCGTGCGGATTAGAAAGGCTTTCATGTCAGTGCGTTACTCCTGAAAATTTAATTTTTCGTGTTAAGCTTATTCGAAATATACAATCACAGCAAAAAAATAGCATGTCTGAATACTCTCCCCCTGTCGCACATCGCAAACTTGAAATGCATCTCTGGTGGATTACCGCCATTTTAATCGGGATCAATGTGGGATTATTTGTTTGGCAAGTCATGCATGGCATGGACGTGACCCAACCGAGTACCCGAGATGCTATTCTCTGGGGTGCAGATTATGCACCTTTAACTTATATAGCGGAACCCATGCGCTTGTTTAGCAGCATGTTTTTTCATTTTGGCCTGATTCATCTGATGTTGAATATGTGGGCCTTGTATATTTTTGGTAGTGTGGCCGAACAACTTTTTGGCCGGATGTATTTTATCGGCTTATATCTCTGCGCCGGTCTGATGGGTAGTCTGCTCAGTGGTTATATAAATATTCAAAACAGCTATAACCTGATTGAAGGTGGTGTCGCCAATCCAGATCTATTACCTGCAGTCAGTGCCGGGGCATCTGGTGCTGTGATGGGACTCGGGGCTTCACTGACAGTGCTGGCCTTATTGCCGATGCTACCCCAGCAACGCTTTATTCTGGATAAAAAAACCCTGGTAATGGTTCTGGGTCTAAACCTGGCATTGGGCTTTATGATCAGCGGAATCAACAATGCCGCCCATATAGGCGGCATGCTGATGGGTGTTTTGCTTACCCTGTTATGGTATATGGGTCAAAAAATGCAGCGTAGCCGCCTGTTCAATCTGATAGCCTTGTGTATCGGTTTTGGGCTGTGTGTCCTGCTTTATCAATATAACCTAGTCTTGCTTGAACCCATTCGTCCACTCTGGCAAGAAATGCTGGAACTCATGCAGCAGCAGTTACAACTTTAAATCAGAACCGGTTTAAAAGCCCAAGAGATGAATCTTACTGATTCATCTCGCGCAAGCTTTGTAAAGGCGGAATATCCGACAGATAACTCAGACGATAACGGCCAATTAACATACATAAAACGGTCATAAAGATCGGCAGGATAATCCAGATTTCCCAATGCGGCTGAATCATCAAATCCATTTTATAGCTGGCAATTGCACTGATGACTTCGGCAAACAGGCAGGAAACAATTCCGGCAAACAGCCCGATAAAACCAATTTCCAGACTCATCATGGTCTTCAGTTTCTGCTTGGAACTACCAAATGAACGTAGCAAAGCCACTTCACGTTTGCGTTCATCCATTAACAGGTTCAAACAGGCCATCAGCACCAGAAAACCGGAAATACTGACCAGTACCGCCAGAATCGTCACGATTTGCACCAGTACATTCACCAGGCGTTTGATCTCTTCCAGAATCAGGCTGACATCAATAAAAACCGTATTGGAAAATTGTTGGATTACCGACACCAGTTTGCCTTTATCTGCCTCCGGCACATAAAAACTGCCCAGATAACTGCCTGCATTGGCATCCATGCTATTGGGGGCAAAAATAAAGAAAAAGTTCGGACTAAAACTTTCCCACTCGACGGTTCGTAGATTAACGACTTTAGCTTCCAGTATGCCTTCGGGCAGACTGAAACTGAGTTTATCTCCTATCTTAATACCTAATTCTTCGGCCGTATTGGCCTCGACTGAAACCTCACCCGGCTGTTTTAATTCTGCCTTACCTTGAACAATGACATTATCCTGAGGATAGCGGTTTGACTGGGTCAGATTCAGCTCACGCTTTAAGGTATTGCTGCTTTTAAGCAGTTCATCGGCAAAAGGCTGATCATTTTTGGCGACCAGACGCCCGCGAATATTCGGATAGAGTGGCGTGCTTTTCCAGCCATTCTGCTCAAGTTGGGCTTTCAGGGCTGGCATCTCAAAAGGCGGTAAACCGTAAACGAACTGGTTCGGTGTACCTTCCGGCAACTGTTGCTGCCAACGATCCAGCAGATCGGTACGTAATACTGCCAGCACCGTAATCAGGCTCAGACCCAAAGCTAAAGCCGTAATCTGCAAGGCGGTCTGTGAAGGTGTTCTGACATACGATGATAGATTTAGCTTCATATTCCGCAGCAGCTTTAACACCATCCAGACCGTCACATACAGCACCGCACATAACACAATAATCGCGCCAATCACCCAGGCGGTCAGCAGCAAGTTTTCAGTCAAAATCACACTAAAAATAATCAGGCTGAGCGTTCCGGTCAGCAGCATCCACAGCATGGACTGGACTGATTTTTCCTGCTGGCGAATCACCCGAATCGGCGGCGTATTCAGCAGTTGTAATAAGCTAGGCATCACAAAACCGAGCAGCACCACCGCACTGGTCAGCATCGCGACCGGCAATGGTCCAAGCAACATTGCAATGGCAGAAAATTCAATCTGCAAATTTGGAATCAGCTGCAACATTAACTGTAACAATCCATAACCCAGACCGATCCCGAGCACAGTACCGATCAGCATGGCAATCAGCAGCACCATCCCGAGTAAAGCCAGATAAGCTGACAGAATCTGCTGCTTTGTGGCACCGATACAACGCATCAGGGCAATATGATCCTGATTCTGCTGCACATAACGCTGTGCGGTTAAGGCTATGGCAATCCCGCATAATAAAATGGTCAGAATATTCGCCAGTTGCAGGAATGTATCCAGATTGGCGATTGGCTTCATCAAACGGGTATTACCCTCACTGGCATTGCGCAACTTGAGACTGCTTTGCTCCTCAAACTCCTGCCCCTGTACTTCCGCTGGCGTTTCAGACGTGACGTTTGCTGACTTGTACTGCTTGAATAAGGCTTCAAATTGTTGGGTATCGTCCGGACGGCCCGCCATGAGAAGGCGATATTCGATTCGGCTCCCCATCTGAATAGCATTGGTTCTTGCTACATCTGCTTGGGAAATAATCACCGTTGGCGAAAAGCCGGAAAATCCAAGTTCCTGATTGGAGTCCTGTTCAATCTTTGCAGTAACTTTAAACGCAGCATCAGCAATATGGAGCTGATCGCCCAGTTTGACCTTGAGTAGATCCATGGCCCGTTGACTGAGCCAGATTTCACCAGATTGAATTGAACGTTTGGCCGGTTGCACCCGCAGCTCACCACGCAAAGGAAAAGCCTGATCAATCGCTTTGACATTGACCATGACAAACTCTGCATCAGTATAGGCCATGCTGCTAAACACAATAACTTCTGACTGCTTTAGGTCCAGCTGTCTGGCCTGATCACGCCACTGCTCAGGCAAAGGTTCATTGTCTGAAAGCACCAGATCAGCAGCCAGCATTTCTGCTGCCTGCAAGGCGACTGCATTTTGAATCTGCTCATTGCTAAATTTAAGCGCAGTGGTCGCACTGATCGCCAGTGTTAAGGCAATAATCAGCAGATAAATCCCGGTCGTTTTAAAGCTTTGTGTCAGTAAAGGACGAAATAATGGATTCATTTCATCCCCCACTCGGATGTTCAATCAGCTCGCCATTCAACAGCTCAAAATGCCGCTGGCACTGCTGTGCCAGTTTTCGGTCATGCGTCACCAGCACCAAGGTCGTTCCCAGTTCCCGATTTAGTTGAAATAGCAGTTGTTCAATTTCTTTGGCAGTTTCGCCGTCGAGGTTACCCGTGGGTTCATCGGCAAAAATGATTTTTGGTTCACTGACCAGTGCCCGGGCGATCGCCACACGCTGCTGCTCTCCCCCCGACAGCACTTTCGGGGTTTGCTGCGCCTGTCGATCCAGCCCGACTTTATGCAGTAGTGCCAAGGCTTTTTGCTCGGCTTCTGCATATTTAAAATCGGGTTGCAGGCGCAGGGGCAGCATCACATTTTCAAGTGCAGTCAGATGTGGCAACAGCTGAAAAGACTGAAATACAAAGCCGATATTTTTCAAACGCACCAGTGCACGCTGTTCTTCATCCAGACTTGACACCAATTCATCACAGACCATAAGCTGACCTGAACTGGCCTGATCCAGTGTTGCCAGAATACCCAGTAATGTGGATTTTCCGGAACCGGAACGACCCGTAATCGCAACCTGTTCCCCAGCCCGAATTTCCAGGTCAAGATCCTCAAAAATGGTGAGCTGTTTTTGTGAAAGTTGTATCTTTTGTGTCAATTTCTGGGCAGAAATAATAGCCTGTGGCATGATGGTCGAATCGTTGCTGCTTTGAATCATACGTGTCCTATATGAAAAATCTTAATCAGAAAACCCGGCTATTGCCTTACTTGTTTTTGCTCAGTCTGTGCCTGTTACCTCTTGGGGTTTCAGCAAAGACGATTATGATTTTAGGTGACAGTTTAAGTGCAGGATATGGTATCCAGCCTCAGCAAGGCTGGGTAAATTTGTTACAAAAGCGTTTAGAGCAACAGTATCCGAAACAGCATAAAGTGGTCAATGCAAGTGTCAGTGGCGAAACCACCAGCGGAGCGCTGGCCAGACTACCAAAATTGCTACAAACGCATCGTCCAGACCTTGTGGTGATTGAGTTAGGTGGCAATGATGGCTTGCGTGGACAACCGCCACAAATGATTCAAAAAAATTTAGCCAGCCTGATTCAGCAGAGCCAGAAAGCCAAAGCCAAGGTTATTGTATTTGGTATGAAAATGCCGCCTAACTACGGTCAGGCATATAGCAAGGCTTTTGAAAATAATTATAAAGTGGTCAGTCAGCAATATAAGGTGAAATTATTGCCTTTCTTCCTGGAGGGTGTGGCCGGCAACAAAACCCTGATGCAAAAAGATTTGGTTCATCCGAATGCTAAAGCACAAACCATCCTGTTAAACAATGCTTATCCATACATTAAAGGCGCTTTATAAAGCGCCTTTAATGGATTCAAATCTTAAAATCTGAATTAGAAATCAAAGAATGTAACTTCACCTGTTTCAAGTGAATATTCTGCTCCCACGACCAGTAATTTACCTTTGGCAATCAGGTTTTCCAGTACGGCGGAACCATGACGAAGCTGGTTCACTGAAGCAAATACATTCGATCGAATAGCATGTATGGACAGTTTGTCCAAATCATCTTTTAATTCAGTTTGCATCAGAATTTCAACTGATGGACGTACCCGGTTCACAATCGACATCAAATTTGCAGATGGCGGTGTTGCCGGATTGGTCAAGGCTTCAATTGTAGAATGAATTGCGCCACAATGCGTATGACCTAATACAATAACCACTGGACAGCCAAAGCTGTCTGCAGCGAACTCAACACTGCCGACTTGAGAGGGTGCCACAATATTGCCTGCTACCCGAATCACAAACAGATCACCCAGCCCCTGATCAAATACCATTTCTGCCGGGACACGCGAATCCGAACATCCTAAAACAATAGCAAATGGTTCCTGACTTTCTGCCATTTCAGCGCGTTGCTGATGCGATAATAATTTTAAATGCTGCGTTTCACCATTGACAAAGCGCTGGTTACCCTTTTTAAGACGATCTATAGCTTCCTGAGCTGTGAGCATTCTTTTTTACCATCGATGTTTTTAGTGGGAATATCTTACTGCTAGATTTTTTGAATGTCACTTGCAAAAAAATTACCCGTTTAAATTTTTTAGCTTTTTGATGATTTCTTGTTCTGTGTATTTTTCTGTGAAATTCATCACATTTCATTCGGTATTTTTCTGCCCGGACTATTCATTAACAGATGTACAATATTAAGGAATGTTTTAAAATAAGTTGAAAGATTACGATTTGATTCATCTATAAATTGCAAATCGATAACACGGAAGTATTTTGAGCATTTTGCTTGGTGGGTTTATTTTGGGGAATAGCCAATGAAGAAAATAATAAGATTGCGCTCGAAAATGATCTGTTCAACCCTGGTTGCCTTAAGCATGGCATTACCAGGCCTGACCCATGGTCAAAATCTGTTTGGCCAGAAAAGTGAAAAGTCTGCCCAAGTATTGCAGCAACATCTGTTGCAGGAACGTAGCCTTGCCGGACTCAAGTCCAAGACCCTCAAAATTGGAGAGGTGACCTGGAGCTATAGCGAGGGCGGGTCCAAGAACAAACCGTCAATTCTACTGATTCATGGCCTGGCCGGCACCCGTGACAACTGGAATCGGGTGGCCCAGTTTCTGACACCTTATTATCATGTCATCATTCCTGACTTGCCGAGCAATGGCGATACCAAAGTACCAGACGATTTTGATGTTTCTGTGCCCAATGTTACCTCTCAACTGCGTTTGCTCCTTGAAACCTTAAATGTGGACGAAAATTTACACATTGCCGGCCACTCTCTGGGTGGATCGATTGCTACGGTGTATGCTTCACAATATCCTTTCGATACTCAGAGTCTATTTCTTATTAATAGTGCTGGTCTTTACAAAATGGGGAATACTCCCTACACCAAAGACCCACAAGCCTTAAAAGATCTGATCGTCAGCAAACCCGGCGATCTGCAGGATGTATCCAAAGAGCTGATGCAGAACCCGCCAGTAATTCCTTATCAGTTGCGGCATGCACAGGAAAAACTGCTGATTTCACGCGCTGAACAAACCAGCAAATCGATTGATCAGGTGGTGATGCTAAACCGGATTTATACGCCGGAAACCTTTGCCCGTCTGACCCGTACAGTTGAAGCACCCACCTTGATTTTATGGGGCAAACAGGATCGGATCATTAATGTTGAGGTGGTCAAAGAACTGCATGCCCTGCTGAAACGTGCCGAAAAACCGGTGATTTTGAATAATGTCGGGCATATGCCAATTCTGGAAGCAGAAAAACAGGTCGCACAACATTATTTGCCTTTTCTGGCCAAGACACAGACCCTAAAAAACCCGCTTGCTGATAAACTCATTCCTTTATATTAAGTTTCAGAGATGCTATGCAGAAACACCCGATGATTGAGCAGTTGATCGATGCTCAACTTGATTTTCTCGATCAGGCATTTTCTCAATCTGAAACGATTCAAAGCGAGTTTCATGCATTTTATTTGTGGTTGCGTAAACAGACACTAAAAGAGCTGTGGAGCTGTGAAGCAATCAATCAGCTTTTACAGAAACAGATTCTGGATACAGCTACCAGTAGCTTTCTGATTGAACAGATTGCCGAGCATATCCGTTTTGCACTGGTGCATCCGGCCAATGACACCACCACGATTGCCGATCTGATTCCAGTACTGACCGTCGATAAAATCGCCCAGTATGTGGCCAGCAAAAGTGGTCATCGTCAGCGTCTGATTAAAACCGTAGTCAATAATCCGGCATTTTCAGCCATGATTACCCAATTGATCCAGCACTCCATTCAGGATTATCTAGATAACTCCATGATTGCCAAAAGCGTGCCCGGGGTTTCCCGCTTTATGAAAATGGGTAAATCTGTACTGGAAAATGTCACCGATACCAACCTCGATAGCACCATTGCGCGTTATCTGCAAAAGAACATTCTGAAGCTCAGCCAGATGAGTGAGCATGTGCTGAACCAGCATTTTGACGATGAAAAACTCTATCATTTTCAGGCTAATCTCTGGCATAAAATCAAGGTCATGCCTGTATCTGTCTTGAAGAAGTATATTGAGCTACAGGATCTGAATCAGACGGTCGGCTTAGGTCATGACATCTGGGATCACATACGCCAGACCGACTATCTGCAGCAGCAGTTACATGACGGAATTCATACCTGGTATGTCCGCAATCAGGAACATACTTTTGATCAGTTATTACGTGATCTGAATATTGATGAAGCTCTCATTCAGAATGAATTGCAGCAACTGCTCAGCCCGGTAATCCGGCAGATGGTTTCTCAAGGCCATTTACGTGAACGCGCACGAAAATATCTGGAACAATTTTATTATCATGAAGATACTTTAAAAATCCTTAAAATTTAAATAAAAAAGCCGCTTTATAGCGGCTTTTTTATTTTCTCGTGTGCTTAGAATTTTGCATTCAGGCTGATACCGTAACGGCGGCCATCCAATAATTGATCCCCATCAATATCTTCAGCTTTTTCATCCAGTAGGTTATAGACGCCAAATTTACCGGTCAAATTCGGACTGAATTTATAGTTAAAGCCGACATCTACAAATTGGTAGCCTGAATTTGGCTGAGCCATAGAAGTACGGCTCAGGTATGCAGAGGTTTCAGAACGGTGGTGCAAGCGGCTCCATACATTTAATGCATCGTTTAGCTCATAATCGACACCAATATTAAACATGTGTTCTGGCATCTGGTTCAGTGGCTGGCCTTTAAAAGCACCCGATTTAAACTCTGAATCGGTATAGGTATAGTTTGCAGTCAATGTCGTGTAATCATTCAGACTGGCTTCTACCGTTGCTTCTACACCACGAATTTCTGCTTCATCTACATTAATCCGTTCACTAATAAAATAAAATGGAATATCCCCTTCGAAACATTTCCAATTCTGCCAGTTATTACGGTTTGTTGTGGTGCCATCAGTATCGGTTTCGCAGGCACGAACTTCCGTAATCCGGTCTTTATATTTAGTGATAAAGCCAGTCAGCGATGTATTGATATAATCATTTTTCCAGTTAAAACCTAATTCAGTCGATACACTTGATTCAGGTTTCAAGTCCGGATTGGCACGAATAATGCCACGGCCTGTTGGCAAGGGTGAACCGCCACCACCCGTGACGCTATAGAACCCTTCTGTGGCTGCACGAATATCAGGCTGTTTATAACCTGTGGCCACACCACCTTTTACTACAAAGTTATCATTTACCGCGTACACCCCATACAGTCGTGGCGATAAATGGCCACCATAGTTTTCATCATGGTCATAACGCAGGCCGGCGGTTAAATCGAAACGATCTGTCATGCTCCAGGTATCTTCAAGGAATGCAGCAGCAGACCATCGTGTTAACTCACTAAATTCAGGTGCATTAGGATTCCGGTTAGTGGCTTTATCGACCAGTTTTTCATCTTTAAGATATCCACCGAATGACAGCATGTGATCACCTAAGGCCCAGTTCCATTGACTGTTCGCTGTCCAGGTATCTAGGGTAATCCCTTTGGTGCCGAGTTCCGTATTGCCACGATCCGGATTTTTTGAGTTTTCATACTGGATATAAGATGAACTGTCCAAGTTATCGCTATAACGCCCATTATGGGTTACTGAATAAACATTACGGTAATTACGCGAGAACGAATCTGCAGCGCCTTGAATGGCTGCTACCGTTTTACCGACTGAAGTCGTGGATTCCTGCTGCACAAAATTGGCTTCAACCTGCACATCATGATCATCATTAATGGCATAGCTCAGACGTGAATTTAAGCTTTCACGTTCTGTGCCACGAAAACCGCCCACATAACGGTCTTCATTACGTTCCTGCTTATTGACTGACAGCTGCACGCCCAGCTTGTCTGCAATTAAAGGACCGGCAAGATATACAGAAGCATTTTTAATATCACCTGAACGGCTACTGTCCTGAATTGTGGTTCCTAATTCGACATGACCAGACCATTCATCAGACACTTTTTTGGTAATGATATTGACTACCCCGCCCATGGCATCCGTACCATACAGTGTAGAAGCTGGACCACGAATAATTTCAATACGTTCGATGGCGGCAAGCGGTGGCAGAATATTTTTCTCAAAACCGCCATCATCCCCGTTCGGGTTCACATCCTTGCCATATTGACGCTTACCATCGACCAGAAACAAGGTGTAGTTTGAACTCATGCCTCGAATACTGATGGTCTGTGCAGAACCTGCACCCGAAACCACGACCCCAGGCGTATTACGCAGCACATCAGTAATGTCATTATATTCACGTTTATCCAATTCTTCACGATCAATCACGGTAATGGAAGCAGGTGCTTTAGCCAAATCTTGCTCATAACCTGTTGCGGTCACCACAATCGTTTGCAGTTTAGTCGCTTCCGCTTGTGGAACAACAGCTTCGACTGCAAATGCATTACCCGTCATGACTGAAGTTACAGCAAATGCCAAAGTGGTTTTTAAGAATGGCTTATTCATACCTTGCGCGCCCCAATATTTATGAAGAGATCATGTTTATTCGGTTGCGAAGTGTAACAGCTTTCCACTTAAATGCAATTGCTATTGATAATTATTATCATTAATATTCACTAAATTTTAAGCCAGATATAAAAAAACCTCGAAAGTTCGAGGTTTTTTTTAAATGCTATAAATGAACTGTTATATAGAACAGCTTATTTCATATACGCACCTTCAGATTGACTATGATCCGTTTCATCAACGACATTCATCAATTCAGGAATATGCTGTTTTAGTGTGGTTTCTACGCCCTGTTTCAAGGTGATATCAATCGCTGAACAACCCTGGCAACCACCACCAAATTTAAGTACAGCGGTTAAACCTTTTTCAGGGTCTTCTTTGACTTCAACCAGTGCACAGTTACCACCATGGCCCGCCAGACCCGGGTTAATTTCAGACTGCAAGACATAGGTAATGCGCTCTTCTACTGATGCATCTGGCCCCACGCGTGGCACTTTAGAGTTCGGCGCACGGAAGGTCAACTGACCACCAAAACGGTCTTTGTTGTAGTCAATTACGGCATCAAGTAAATACGGAATAGATGGCGAGTCGATAAAAGCAGGGAAATCAGGATATTCCTGCTTATAATCTGTCGGTACAACCTCATCAGGTGCACTATAGGCCATGCAACATTCAGCGCGAGGAGTACCCGGATGCTCTACAAAAACACGCACACCAATACCCGGGGTGTTCTGTTTATCCAGTAAATCCTTTAAATACTCTTGTGCTGTTGGTGTAATCAATAAGTTGGGAATTTCACCAACAACTGGAGTGCTGCTGTTCTCAGTCGACATAACAATAATTTCCTCAAGCTCAAGTGACCATTTTAACTGAAGATGCGGGGTAATTTTTAAAAATCAACTAAAATTGTCGGATTTATTATAAAAGTACAACTTTAGCTCAATTTTAATGGCATGATAATTAGCAAATAGGCACCATTAGAATCATTTATATGCTTGATTTACCTTTTAATCATACTGTTACCATTATTCTGATCACCTGTATTGTGTCATTTATTGCTTTCTCCAAAGAGACGGTAATGAACCGGCTGATTTTCTGGCCTCCGGCACTGCAACGTGGACAATATGACCGTTTTATTACGCATGGGTTTATTCATGCGGATGGAACCCATCTGCTGTTCAATATGATTACCCTGTTCTTTTTTGGCAGTGTAATTGAAAGCTTTTATCGTCAATATCTGTACGACCTGGGTTTTATCCTGTTCTATCTGGGTGCTCTGGTTGCTGCGATTCTGCCAAGTTACCTGAAGCATAAAAATGATGCGCGCTGGGCCAGTCTAGGCGCTTCCGGTGCAGTGTCGGCTGTGCTGTTTGCCTATATTCTGTTTGAACCATGGAAACTGATTTTTGTATTCTTCATTCCAGTTCCTGCAATTATTTTTGCTGTGCTGTATGTGGCCTATAGCATCTGGTCAGGCAAAAAAGGCAATAGCAATATTAATCACAGCGCGCATTTATGGGGAGCAGCCTACGGTGTGATCATGACGATTATTCTGGAGCCACGCCTGATTCCGCACTTCCTGAATAAACTGATGCAGATTCCGTTTTAACGCGGATTTTTAAATCCTGAGACAACTGGACTACCTGTAAGTTGGGCCTGAGTTTTTCACTAAAAATCGACAAGAGAGCTGCGGCTCTCTTGGTCAGTTGAAACATCTCGTAATATATTAGAAAGACAGGATGTCACTTAATGCCAATCTTGAAGTGAATTTTGCAGCGATAATGTATACATCTGTATATTAATCACTGTCATTATCGAGATATTTTGCATGTCCACTACACCAGACGGTCTCCAATTTCCTCTTCAGTCTCCACAACAAAAACCCAGTAGCTCGAAAGCAGGGCGCGCAATTATCGCGGCAGCGCTAGCCAATGTCGCCCCTCACAGTTCTGCACAGGCACAATCAGAAAAAAACTGGCGCAAACTCTACACCGTACATTTTAAGCAGCTGGTCGAGCAGGGTCTGAGCTCTCCTGAAGCCAGCCTGAAAATTGCAGAGGATGGATTGGCACAGGCCCATCAGACGTTTGAGTTTTATCGTGACGGTCAAAAGCATTTACTGCAGGAGGTCTTCTCCCTGCCCACGGGTCAGTTACATACCTTCAAGCTGACAGGTCATAGTAAATCAGCACCAGAATGGTATGTGCCCTACCAAGGGCAAAAGCTGCAAGGTGATGCCTTACTGGAGCAGATTGAACGCTGGGAAACTCAAGGCATCATGGAAATCAGCCATGCCAATGCCCTACGTGAATGTGCCGTGCATCCTGAATGGTTTGACCTGTCAGATCGGACCACAGTGCTGTTTGGTGCTGCATCTGAAGCGGGGCCCTTGACCTGGCTGGCAAAATGGAAAGCCAATATTGTGGCGATTGATTTACCGAATACCCGGGTCTGGGGCAAGATTATTGACACCGTCAGCCAAGGCAATGCCACCTTGTATGCACCTTGTACTGAAGAGCTGCCTGCCGATACTTCACCGAACATATTAAAAGAAAAACTGGGCGCGAATTTGCTCACCCAGATTCCTGAAATTGCCACATGGCTATTACAGTTTGAGACGGATCTGGATCTGGCTGCGATTGCCTATCTGGATGGTGAAAAGCATGTCCGCGTTTCCATGGCGATGGATGCCATCATGCACTATGTTAGCCAGCAAAAAGCCAATACCAGCCTGATGTATATGTGTACGCCGACTGATGTGTATGCCGTTCCAGCTGAAGTGATCGAAGCCTCAAAAGAAAAATATGCAGAACGTTCCAAGGCACAGACCCTGATTTCTAAAAGTGTTGCGACATTAAGCCGTAAACACTTTTTCCAGAAAAATAGTCATGAGCTGATTCAGTCTGGCGATCAGGCATATGGCATTTGTGACTGTCTGGTGGTTGAACAAGGTCCAAACTATGCGCTGGCAAAACGTATTCAGCAATGGCGTGCAACCTTGGCGCGTGCTCAAGGTCAACGGGTCAGCATTAATATTGCACCTTCTACGACCACTCATTCTGTTACCAAAAATCCGCTATTAAAAGCCGCATTCAATGGCGCCAGCCTGTTTGATGTGGAAGCTTTCGCACCTGAAACTACCAATGCATTGATGGCAGCATTATGGATTCATGACCTTCGCAATCCGGAATCAGTGGCCAATCCTGAAGTGGAACTGAACCATCCGCTTGAGTTAATGATGCATGGTGCGAATCATGGTGGTTTGTGGCGAGTCGCTTATCTGGCGCGTACCGCACTGCCTTTTGCTGCGCTGTTTGGTTTTGCGACGGAGAAATTGCCAAAAGGATTATTGAGCAAGTTGAAGAAGTAATTTATTTCCTTCACTTTACCCTTTTCCTAGAGTCGATATTCTTTTTATTTAAAATTCTGCCCCTCACCCCAACCCTCTCCCCAAGGGAGAGGGAGTATCCATCATAAATTTTAGTAACTGTTAGATATCTGCCTCCAAGCTACTTTTCCATGAGGTAAAAGAGCAAGATTTAGCGTCAATACCCATATTTGAATATATTATGTAAAATCCCCTCTCCTCTTAGGAGATGAGCATCCTCAGAATATATTCTGAGTGCGCAAGGGAGAGGTAAAAATCACCCATAAAAAAACGCTGCCGAGGCAGCGTTTTTTTATCAACGATGTTTAGAACACTTTTAACAATATCCAATACAAACCACCTGACAGACAGATCGTTGCTGGCAAGGTAAATACCCAGGCAGACAGAATGGTTTTCACCATCTGGAAATTCAGTCCTGACTTGTTTGCCACCATGGTACCGGCTACTGCAGAGTTCAGTACATGGGTAGTGGATACTGGCATACCGAAGCCATCTGCCGCAGCAATGGTCGACATCGCAACAAGCTCGGCAGACATGCCCTGTCCATAGGTCATATGTTCTTTACCAATACGCTCACCCACGGTCACAACAATACGCTTCCAGCCCACCATGGTACCTAGACCCAGTGCAAGCGCAACTGCAACTTTCACCCAGGTTGGAATATATTGCAGGAATGAGTCAAGATTATCACGGTATTTATCCACCGTTTTTTCTTGCGCAGCAGACATCGCAGGTAAAGCTTCTGCTTTATCCAGACGTTTAAAAGCGGTTGTGCTCAGGTACATGTCGTTACGGAATTCAGAAACTTGAGCTTCAGGCACATCTTTAATGTTGCTATAGCTAGCTACTTTCTCACCCAGATGATCGGTCAAACTTGCCAGTGCCGGAATGACTTCAGGGGTAATTTCCTTGGTCTGGATATACTTGGTGATAACAGCACGGGCTTGCTCATCCGGAATATCCTGATGATTTGGATAGATCACATCGGCTGTTTGTGCCGACAACTGGCCAAAAGATTGAATATGCTGGGCATCCAGATTCTTGTTCAATGAGTACGCCAGAGGTACGCACCCAATCAGAATCAGCATGATCAAACCCATGCCTTTTTGACCGTCATTTGAACCGTGTGCAAAACTCACACCTGTACAGGTAAAAATCAGCATGGCACGAATCAATGGAGGTGGTGGCTTGTTGCCTTCAGGTGGCTGAAACAGTTCCATTTGACGCTTGAAGATTTTTTTCACCAGCAGGAACAGCACCGCTGCAAATGCAAAACCGATGAGAGGCGAAAATAATAGCGCCTTACCAACTTTAATCACCTGCTCCAGGTCTATACCTGAAGCGCCACTGCCGGCATTCAGAATGTAATTCATGATGCCAACACCCAGAATCGAACCGATCAGGGTATGCGAACTGGATGCAGGAATACCAAGGAACCAGGTTCCAAGGTTCCAGAGAATGGCCGCAATCAGCATGGCAAAGACCATGGCAAAGCCTGCACCAGAGCCGACATTCATAATCAGCTCAACCGGCAATAACGCAATAATACCGTAAGCAACCGCGCCACTGGCCACCATAACCCCAAGGAAATTACAGAAGCCGGCCCACATCACTGCGACGGGAGCTGAGAGTGCATTGGTATAAATAACGGTAGCAACCGCATTGGCTGTATCGTGGAAGCCATTGACGAATTCAAAGCTCAATGCGATAAAAAGTGCAGTTGCTAACAAAATAACTGAATACAGGCTTAAGGCCGGTACATGTGCTAAATCTGAAGACAATTGGAAGCCGATATAAATCAGCGTAGTGATAATAAGAGTCAAGAACACCGGCATAAAAAATTTCGGTGTTGGCACATGAACATTGGTCGACTTTTTCGAAGCCGACTTGTGTGCTGAATCTACGGGAGTTGGATTAGGATTCATGCAAGCAGGAATAGAGGATTCAATGATCCTCATATTGTTCAGTTAAATTGTGACAATTATATGACAAACTGTTGTCATATGATGCAATTATTTGGATTTTCTTGCTGTCATTCGTCCTGTTTAATTCCGACTAAAAACTAAATTTTGATTTTATAAATCATTCACTTGAGATAGCATTCCAGCTTGTTTCTGCGCAAAAAGTACACACATTTTGCTACCAAAACCATCGAAGCCCTTTCTGTCAGCAGGCTGAATAAAGTTTCAGTTGCATAGCATAAGGAATGAATATGACATTTTTATGAATAGATGCCTCAGTTCAATTTTGTGTTTCTGCCCCTGCCCTAAACCGGTCAAATCAGAGCCAGGTTAACTATATTTTCTGGTCCGGATTTCAGAATTTTATGTTTATCTACTGACTTATCAAATTTTCATATCATACTTATCCATCATTCTGAGCAATGTCAGCAGAAATCGGTTCACTAATCTGCTAAGATTACAGCCGTTTTAAAAGACTGCTGAGAGCGTTTGAATGTCGACATTAACCACCTTAAAAGAACTTCTTGCCAAAAGAATTTTAATTATCGATGGTGCGATGGGTACCATGATCCAACGCCATAAACTGGAAGAAGCCGATTATCGTGGTGAACGTTTTGCCGATTGGGCCTATGACCTCAAAGGCAACAATGACCTTTTAGTCCTGACCCAACCGCAGATTATCCAAGGCATTCACGAAGCATACCTTGAAGCCGGCGCAGACATTATTGAAACCAATACCTTTAACGGCACCCGCGTTTCAATGTCTGACTATCATATGCAAGATCTGGTTCCAGAAATTAACCGTGAAGCTGCACGTTTAGCAAAAGAAGCCTGTGCCAAATATTCAACGCCGGAAAAACCGCGTTTTGTAGCCGGAGTCATCGGGCCAACATCACGTACAACATCTATTTCACCGAATGTGAATGATCCTGCGTTCCGTAACATCACCTTTGATGCCCTGAAAGTTGATTATATCGAATCGACCAAAGCCTTAATTGAAGGCGGTGTTGATATCATCCTGATTGAAACTGTATTCGATACGCTCAATGCTAAAGCTGCCATCTTTGCAGTAAAAGAAGTGTTCAAGGAACTGGGTTATGAATTGCCAATCATGATCTCAGGTACGATTACCGATGCCTCAGGTCGCACATTGACAGGTCAAACCGCAGAAGCATTCTGGAACTCAATGCGTCATGCAGAACCGATTTCAATCGGCTTTAACTGTGCACTTGGTGCAGATGCGATGCGTCCACACGTAAAAACCGTGTCTGACGTTGCCGACACCTTCGTTTCTGCGCATCCTAACGCAGGCTTGCCAAATGCGTTTGGTGGTTATGATGAAACCCCTGAAGAAACGGCAGCATTCATTAAAGAATTTGCTGAAAGCGGCTTGATCAATATCACCGGTGGTTGCTGTGGTACTACGCCAGATCATATCCGCGCGATTGCGCAGGCGGTTGAAGGTATTGCCCCTCGCCAGATCCCTGAAATTGAGCCTGCATGTCGTTTAAGTGGTTTAGAACCATTTAACATCACCAAAGATTCATTATTCGTGAACGTCGGTGAACGTACCAACGTCACGGGTTCTAAAAAATTCCTTCGTTTAATTAAAGAAGAAAACTTCACAGAAGCGTTGGACGTGGCACGTCAACAGGTGGAAGCCGGTGCGCAGATCATCGACATCAACATGGATGAAGGCATGCTGGATTCACAAGGTGCGATGGTGCACTTTCTGAACCTGATCGCATCTGAACCTGATATTTCACGTGTGCCAATCATGCTCGATTCTTCTAAATGGGAGATTATTGAAGCAGGTTTGAAATGCGTTCAAGGTAAAGCCGTTGTGAACTCGATTTCCTTAAAAGAAGGTTATGACGAGTTTGTAGAGCGTGCACGCCTTTGCCGTCAGTACGGTGCTGCGGTGATCGTGATGGCATTTGATGAAAATGGTCAGGCCGACACAGCAGAACGTAAAAAAGCAATCTGTAAGCGTTCATACGATGTACTTGTGAACGAAGTGGGCTTTCCTTCTGAAGATATTATCTTTGACCCGAACGTATTTGCGGTGGCAACGGGTATTGAAGAACACAACAACTATGGCGTGGACTTCATTGAAGCAACCGGCTGGATTAAAGAAAATCTGCCAAATGCGATGATTTCAGGCGGTATTTCAAACGTATCATTCTCATTCCGTGGTAACGAGCCTGTACGTGAAGCGATCCATGCAGTGTTCCTGTATCACGCGATCCAGAAAGGCTTGACCATGGGGATCGTGAACGCCGGCCAGCTGGCGATTTATGATGACATCGACAAAGAGCTTAAAGATGCCGTTGAAGATGTAGTCTTGAACCGCAACCAGGGCGAAAGCGGTCAGGAAGCAACTGAAAAATTATTGACCATTGCAGAAAAATACCGGGGTCAAGGCGGTCAGCAAAAAGCGGAAGAAAACCTTGAATGGCGAGCCGAGTCCGTTGAAAAACGTCTTGAGTATGCACTGGTAAAAGGCATCACCACTTATATCGATCAGGATACGGAAGAAGCCCGTTTAAAATCGACGCGTCCGCTGGATGTGATCGAAGGTCCGCTCATGGCGGGTATGAACGTGGTCGGCGACCTGTTTGGTGCCGGCAAAATGTTCCTGCCACAAGTGGTGAAATCGGCACGTGTCATGAAACAGGCCGTCGCGTGGTTAAACCCGTTCATTGAAGCTGAAAAAACCCAGGCTGAAGCCAAAGGTAAAATCCTCTTGGCTACGGTGAAAGGCGATGTACACGATATCGGTAAAAACATCGTGGGCGTGGTATTAGGCTGTAATGGCTATGACATCGTTGACCTTGGCGTGATGGTGCCATGTGAGAAAATTCTACAAACTGCAATTGATGAAAAAGTCGATATCATCGGTTTGTCTGGTCTGATCACACCGTCATTGGATGAAATGGTCTTTGTTGCTAAAGAAATGCAGCGTAAAGGCTTTAACATTCCACTGATGATTGGGGGTGCGACGACCTCTAAAGCGCACACCGCTGTGAAAATCTCACCGCAGTATCATAATGATGGCGTGTACTACACGGCTGATGCTTCTCGTGCGGTGGGTGTGGCAACGCAATTGCTTTCTGCCGAGATGAAACCAAAACTGGCAGCAGACTATGCTGCGGATTATGAAAAAATCCGTATCCGTCTTGCCAATAAGCAGCCGAAAGCTGCGAAGCTTTCTTATGCTGAGTCAGTTGAAAACGGTTTCAAAATCGACTTTGCCAAGAATGCACCAGTTAAACCAAATTTCATTGGCTCACAAACATTCACCAACTATCCTTTAGAAACCTTGGTGGAATATTTTGACTGGACGCCATTCTTTATTTCTTGGAGCCTGGCGGGCAAATTCCCGAAAATCCTTGAAGATGAAGTGGTGGGTGAAGCTGCACGTGATTTGTATGAACAAGCACAAGCAATGTTGAAAGACATCATCGAGAATAAACGTTTCGATGCGCGTGCGACGTTTAGCATTTATCCTGCGAATCGTGTGGCGGCAGATACGGTTGCTGTTGCTGATGAAAATGGCAATGTGACGCATAGCTTCGAGCACCTTCGTCAGCAGTCTGACAAAGTGACCGGTAAAGCGAACTACTCTCTGGCTGACTTTATTGCACCGAAAGATGTGGCGCAGGATTACCTGGGTGGCTTTACAGTTTCAATTTTTGGTGCGGAAGAACTTTCGCAAGAATACAAAGCCAAAGGCGATGACTATAACGCGATTATGGTTCAAGCTTTGGGTGACCGTTTTGCTGAAGCTTTTGCTGAGCACTTGCATCAACGTATTCGTAAAGAGTTCTGGGGCTACCAGGCAGATGAACAATTAACCAATGATGAGTTGATCAAAGAGAAGTATGTGGGTATTCGTCCTGCACCGGGCTACCCTGCTTGTCCTGAACATTCTGAAAAAGCACCATTGTTCAACTGGTTAGGTACGACAGAGAAGATGGGTACTTACCTGACTTCAAGCTTTGCAATGTGGCCACCTTCATCAGTGAGCGGTTTCTATTATGCAAACCCTGAAACCGAATACTTTAACGTAGGTAAAATCTCTGGCGATCAGTTAGAAGATTATGCGAAGCGTAAAGGTTGGACTTTGGATGAAGCGAAACGTTGGTTAGCACCGAATTTGGATGATTCTGTGGTTTAAAAATCACTGAATCCCCCTAACCCCCTTTGATAAAGGGGGAACTAAAAATCCCCTCGGTTGAGGGGATTTTTAGTTTGAATCTTTTAATATCCCCTAACCCCTCTTTTTCAAAGAGGGGGATTTCACGGATCAAATTGATTACGTGACAGCTCCTCCCTTTTTTAAAGGGAGGTTGGGAGGGATTTTAATTTATATAACCATAAGATATATTTAGGTAAGTCATTCAAAATATAAATAATATGCTAGTTTATAAATATCGTGGTGGTTCTTTTGAAAGAGATTTAAAGTCTTTAAAAAATGATACCTTTTGGGCTTCTAGCACAAGTCAACTCAACGATCCTTGTGAAGGATTGATTTCAATTGATAATTATCAACAACAAATAGGAAATCTAAAAAAGATCTTTTATCAACATTCAGATAATTTAGCCTTAATTGAACAAAGTTTTCAAAACATCATTAATATGAAAGATACCAAATTAGGTATTTTTT
Source organism: Acinetobacter sp. 197 (assembly GCF_048148385.1). NCBI lineage: Bacteria > Pseudomonadati > Pseudomonadota > Gammaproteobacteria > Moraxellales > Moraxellaceae > Acinetobacter > Acinetobacter sp. 197. Next base: position 90,748 of record NZ_JAYWZK010000001.1, on the reverse strand, counting down.
CTTTGAGCAAACGTTATGACGATGAACTGTTATGGGCTCACTATTCCAATAGTCATAACGGCTTTTGTATCGAATATGATTTAGATCAACTCTTGGCAAAACAAAATCCTCAACATCGATTCTTTGATATTCAATATTCAGATAAAATTCAAAATTTAGATTTTTCTCAAGCTTTTAACCAAGCCGATCCTGGCCATCTAGTTAAAAAAATGCTGGGGTATAAATCAAAGAGATGGGAATATGAACAAGAATTAAGAATCATCACAGAAAATCAAGGCATTAATTCTTATGATTATAGAGCAGTCAAAGCAATTTATTTTGGATTGAAAACTCCAAATGAAGAAATTGAACAAGTAATGGAAACATTGCAAGGACGTAAAATCAAATATTTCCAGATGTACTTGAAGCCTAATTCTTTTAAGTTTGAGGCTAAACCAATTGAAGATAAATCTCTTACAAATGTAAGATACAAATATTCAATATCTAACATTGCACATTTAGCAGTTGATCCATCTACACTTAAATTAGAATATCAACATTTTGCTCCTTACTTGCAGAAATTAGCCGAGATTATTCGTAGAGAACCTGATTGTTATGAAGTAAGTTACATCGATTTAAGCCACTCTAAAAGCACTTTAGCTAATCCAATCTTCTTTGCACAATATAAAACTGCTAAAAATGATTTATTAACACATACAGTCCATTACTCCAAAAAACAGATAGATGAGGAATATTTAAAAATTGATGATTTATAATTATTAATCCCTCCTAACCTCCCTTTAAAAAAGGGAGGAACATCACGAATCCAAAACCGCGATTTAATTCATGGCAAGTCTCCCTTTATCAAAGGTGAGAAGCATCGCTTCGCAAGGAGGGGGATTCTTTAGTTAGGGAAGTTCTTTAGAAAGCTCATTCAAACAAGATTGATAAACCACTTCCACCACATCATCCAACCGCGTCATCACCTGCCCATTATCAAATCTAAACACCTTTAAACCCAACTGCACCAAAGCCTCATCTCGAACTCGATCCGCTTCTAAGCCTTCATTTGTAAAGTGCTGGCTGCCATCACACTCAATCACCAAATTGGCAGCAGGACAGTAAAAATCCACGATGTAATTCAAAATCGGCTTTTGTCGATAGAACTGCAAATCTAAAATTTGCTTATTGCGAATTCGCGACCATAATAGTTTTTCTGCCTCGGTCATATGATTGCGTAAATCACGCGAGGCTTGTTTTAGATTTTTATTGTAGGGTTTCATTTTTTATTCTACTAATTTGTTTTTATAAATCCCCCCTAACCTCCCTTTTGCAAAGGGAGGAACAACACGAATCCAAAAACCATCATCAAATTCGCGTGAAGTCCCTCTTTCTCAAAGAGGCATTTAGGGAGATTCATTTATATAGATTTTATAGATCAAAGTTAGTCTACTGTCCATTCTTCCCCACCCCCACCCGTTTTTACATATTTTAGTCAGACAAACCAGCCACAATTCCGCATACTTAACAAAAATTTACCTCTCCCATTTAACCCATTGGTGCAACAATGAAAAAACTCATCAACAACCCTGAAAACCTGGTTGTCGAAATGTGCAAAGGCTTTGTACTTGCCCATCCAGAACTGCAATTTACCGAATCGCACAAAATCATTTCACGTAAACAAAAACACAATAACGTGGCACTGATCAGTGGCGGTGGTTCTGGTCATGAGCCTGCACATGCAGGCTTTGTCGGTACAGGCATGTTAGACGCGGCCGTATGCGGTGACGTATTTGCATCACCTTCTCAAATTCAGGTCTACAAAGCCCTGCAACATGTGGCAACAGACAAAGGCGTTTTGATGATCATCAAAAACTATTCTGGCGATATGATGAATTTCCAGAATGGTGCTGCATTGGCTGCGGAAGATGGCATTAAAGTAGATTACGTCAAAGTGGCAGATGATATTGCCGTTAAAGACAGCCTCTATACGGTTGGTCGTCGTGGTGTTGCTGGTACCATCTTCGTGCATAAAATTGCAGGTGCAGCAGCGTCAAAAGGTTTAGAGCTTGCGGAAGTCAAAGCTGTGGCTCAAAAAGCAGCGGATAACGTGATTAGTCTTGGTTTCGCCTATAGCTCATGTACTGTTCCTGCCAAAGGTACACCCACCTTTACCCTAGCGAATGATGAAATGGAATACGGCGTCGGCATCCACGGTGAACCGGGTATCCGCCGTGAAAAAATCCTGCCATCTAAAGAACTGGCACAACGTATTATCGATGACCTGTTCCTCGATCGTCCTGATCTGACTGAAGTTGCTGTTCTAGTTAACGGCTTTGGTTCAACGCCAATGCAAGAACTGTATGTGTTTAACAATGATGTTTGCGAACATCTGGCGCGCAAAGGCATCAAGATTTATCGCACTTTTGTCGGCAACTACATGACCAGTATCGACATGAATGGTGCATCGGTGTCTCTTCTGGCAGTCGATGATGAGCTAAAAAGCTACTTAGATGCGGAAGCCAACACGCCCGCTCTTAAAATGGATGGTTCAGCAGCACAGCCTTTAATCTTCGCAACAAAAAATGCCGCAGCAGAAGATGTAATAAATACGGAAGTCGAAACTCAGCCTGAACATGCTGAAATTCAAAATGAACAGTTCACGATAGAAAATATGCGTTATGTCGTTGACGTAATGGCTGCCTGTATTATCAAAAACGAAGTGCCATTCTGCGAACTGGATGCCCATGCAGGTGATGGTGACTTTGGCATGAGTGTGGCTAAAGGTTTTAAACAGCTGAAACGCGAATGGCAAGGCCTGATTCAAGCGCAGTACATGGATGAATTTTTGCTGAACAGTTCAATGATTATCATGGAGCATTGTGGCGGTGCGTCGGGTCCAATCTGGGGTTCAGCGTTTCGTGCAGCGAGTAAAGCCATTCAAGGCAAAACCACATTAACTGTGGCAGATTTTGCCGAGATGCTTCAAGCTGCGGTAAGAGGTATTCAAATCACAGGTGAACGCTCATTTGGTCGTGGCGCGGTAGTGGGTGACAAAACCCTGATTGATGCTTTGGTTCCTTGTGCAGATTCATGGGCTGCGAATACCGATAAAACATTTAAGGAAAACTTTGTGTTGGGTGCAGCGGCTGCGGTAAAAGGTGCGGAATCGACCAAAGATATCGTGGCACGTATGGGACGTGCCGGAACTGTGGGTGACCGTAGCTTGGGCTATCCGGATGCCGGGGCATATGGTTTAGGTGTTATCTTTAGCGATATTGCAGAGCATATTAAGTAAATAACACCCAATAAAAAGCCTCGAATTCTCGGGGCTTTTAAATTTCCTGGCGAGGATGATAAACCTTGCTTTCAATCAAGATGATAAAAAAATATTTATTGAAACTTTTCTAGATACTTGTCCAGTTTTTCTTTGACCACTACCCTTTTATTGCCCTTCATCTGTGCTTCACTCAATATGCCTTCCGAGTCAACCACCACGACTGGATGGCCATCCTGCTTCAAACGGGCCACGCCTTCAAATAACATCCGGGCACCGACATTATGAATTAAGGTCAAATTGGTCAGATCTAGTACAATCCGTTTTTTGCCTTCCGGTTCATCTTGCAATATACGTAGCAGCATTTCCGATTCGGTAAACTGTAATACGCCACGCAGTTCGTACACCACCACATGGTCCCTCTTACCAGTGAGATAACGGCTTTGCAAAATGGTTTGTGCCGAGGGCGTTCCTTCCATCAAATGCAGTCCCATTTCCCGGGACATACGTTCAAAAATTTCGACGCCGCGCGCACTATGTCCATGCTCATCAATGCGCGGAGAAAATACAGCTATACCCACCTGTCCCGGCAACACGCCGATAATACCGCCTGCGACCCCACTTTTAGCCGGAATACCCACCGTGGTCAACCAGTCACCGGCAGCATCATACATCCCGCAAGTGAGCATCACACTCAGGACTTGCCGCACCACAGAACGGTCCAGCAATTTTTTACCGGTTTGTGGCTGAATCCCGCCATTGGCAAGTACCGCGGTGATCATCGCCAGGTCTTTGACCGTCACCTTAATTGAACACTGTTTGATATAACCATTTACAATCGCTTCTGGATCTTCTTCCAGTACCCCCACTGTACGTAGCATATAACCCAAAGATCTGTTACGAAATGCTGTTTTCAGTTCAGAGGTATATACTTCGGTATCAAAACTCAGCTCACGCCCCGCCAGACCACTTAAAAAACGGCGTAACTGTTCCGCACGGGATACTGTTCGTTTATAGGGAATCAGGGAATGGGTAGTAATTGCACCCGAATTGATCATCGGATTTTTCGGAATATTGGAATCCTTCTCCAGTGAAATCTGGTTAAAGGCCTCGCCTGAAGGCTCCACGCCTACTTTTTCCATGACCTTGGTCAAGCCGACTTTCTGCAAAGCCAGAGCATAGGCAAAGGGCTTGGACATGGACTGCATGGTAAACTCAACCTCGTCATCACCGGTTGAATAGATCGTGCCATCTACGGTCGAGAGTGCCAAAGCAAACTTATCCGGGTCTACTGCTGCCAGCTCAGGAATATAATCTGCCAGGGCACCTTTATCATTGTCACGGCAGGAAGTTAAAACATGCTTGAGGTAGTCTGGCACCGGTGTTTTCATCGACTGAGCTTATTCCAGTTGGCTGTTATTTTTAATTAACATACCGGCTTTTGACTTAAGTACCAGCGTGAAAAGGTAATTTTCTGCATATCCATGTTATCGGCTGCTTTCCCTGTACGTGCAATCCCTCCAGAAATGAATTGCATTTTTAAGTATTGTTATTTTTATTGAGGTTTTAAGAGACATAAAAAAGGGCGCTCCTGCCCTTTTTTACTCTGGATGATTTATTTTACTTTGGTTTTACGGATCATCTTGTACAGAACTTTTGGTGAAATACGTGAAACCAGTACGCCCAGTTTTTCTTTCTTGCCGCCAATCACGATATATTCTTCGCCGTTCTGCAAAGCCTGTACAGTCTGAGCCGCAAAATCTTCTGCGGATAGACCATTTTCAATCGCTTCATCTGGATGTCCTTGCGGTTTTCCTTCACCGTTTAAGGCGTTCAGGGATACATTGGTTTTGACAAAGCCCGGGAAAACCACCGAAACCTGCACGCCCTGCGCAGCGACTTCCGCACGCAAGCTGTTGGCCCACATGTGAATTGCAGCTTTTGCCGCCGAATAGGATGCACGATACTGGGTACCAAGCAAACCTGCCACACTGGAAATAAAGATAATACGTCCGGATTTTTGTTCCAGAAAAGTGGGCAGTACGGTTTTAGTCAAAAATACCTGTGAGAAATAATCCACTTCCATAATGGCACGTTCAGTCTGCATGGTGGTGTCCTGAATCAGGGCACGCTGGCTGAGTCCGGCATTGTTAATCAGCCAGTCAATCCGGCCTTTTTGCTGCAAAACCTGATCATAGGCATGACGAACCTGGCTTTCATCCGTGATATCAGCCGTGATAGAAATATGCTGTTCAGGATTGTTTAAAAGCTGACGTACCTTTTCCAGCTCTTCATGCCGGCGTGCAGTCAATACCACCTGTGCGCCCAGTGCAGCACATTGCTGGGCAATCGCCTTGCCAATTCCTGAAGATGCTCCGGTAATCCAGACCACTTTTCCCTTTAAGTCTTCAACTTTCGCCATGAAATCCTGTTTCCCTTGTTTTAATGGATGCGCTGAGGCATTTCGTCTTCCAGAAATGCCAGTAAATGTTCAAAATAATAACTCATGGTATCAGCATCATAGATGTGACTGAGTTTATCAAAACGTTTATAGCCTAACTGGGTGGTTAAATGAATCACCCCATTCAAGGTTTTATCGACGACCACATTAAATTTCAACATTTTTTTCGGTTGACGGATCAAATGTGTCACGCCCTGATCAATGACCTGGGTAAAGGCTTTTAAGGCCGGTGTTACATACTGGTGATTACCATTTTTCATCTGGTCCATACAGCCGAGCAGCTCCATCACCAGCATCTTTTCCACCGGAAAACGGACAAAAGCATCACCGGCCTGCTCATACGTCATTTGATGCAGGTAATTCACCATCGGCATGAGCCGTTCATTGTCAAATAAGGAGACCGACCAGGGCATATATTTACGGGTAGTATGAATGATCTGCTGAATCACTTTTTCAGACTCACTGTTCGGCGAATTGGCAAGTTGCACAATCTCACCAAAAATCTGGTCAATAATTTCACAGGCCATATCGGCCAGATTTTCACCTAAGGGTCTGGCGAGACTGTTTTGCTCGCCGGCATTTAATCTGGAATGGATCTCTTTAAAGCGCTGATGGGTTTCGGGCCGAAGCTTGAGGGAAATGTTATAGCTCATCTTATTATCCTTTTTTTGATATGCTGCGATGAGTCGCGTTTTTTATGGTTCTATCATACGTTGAGTTGTTATACATGCCAATTGGCTAAAGTTTGCGTTTGGTTAAGCTGCCGCATGTACTATTTTTTTTGCTACAATAGATGCAATTTTTCATTCACTTTTGATCTGTTTAGACTATGACTGACTCAGCGCAAAATATCGCGACAACCTACGATCCGACCGAGATCGAGAAAAAATGGTACCAAACCTGGGAAGAGCGCGGTTACTTCAAGCCGTCTCAAAAAGGCGAATCATTCTGTATCATGATTCCGCCGCCAAACGTCACTGGCAGCCTGCACATGGGTCATGGTTTCAACAATGCCATCATGGATGCGTTGACCCGTTATAACCGTATGTCTGGTAAAAATACGCTTTGGCAGCCAGGTACGGACCATGCCGGTATCGCAACGCAAATGGTGGTTGAGCGTCAGTTGGGTGCTGAAGGTATCAGCCGTCATGACTTGGGTCGTGAAAAATTCATCGAAAAAGTCTGGGAATGGAAGGAACAGTCTGGCGGTAACATTACCCGTCAAATCCGTCGCCTAGGTTCTTCTGTAGACTGGTCACGTGAACGCTTCACGATGGATGACGGCTTGTCAAATGCGGTAAAAGAAGTATTTGTCAAACTGCATGAAGAAGGCCTGATCTACCGCGGCAAGCGTCTGGTGAACTGGGATCCTAAACTGCAAACTGCGCTTTCTGATCTGGAAGTAGAGTCAGATAAAGAAGAACAAAGTTCGTTATGGCACTTCAAATATTTCTTTGAAGACAAGTCAGTGCGTACACACGATGGTAAAGATTATATCGTTGTGGCGACAACACGTCCTGAAACATTGTTAGGCGATACTGCAGTTGCGGTTGCCCTTGATGATGAGCGTTATACGGATCTGGTGGGTAAAAACATCATCCTGCCAATTACTGGTCGTGCGGTTCCAATCGTTAAAGATGAATACGTCGATAAAGAATTCGGTACCGGTTGTGTAAAAATCACGCCTGCGCATGACTTTAATGACTATGAAGTGGGTAAACGCTGTGGCCTGCCACTGATCAATATCTTCAACAAAAATGCTGAAGTACTGGCTGAGTTTGAATACATCGCGAAAGCGGGTGAACAGATTTCTAAAACCATTCCTGCGCCTGCAGATTACATTGGTTTAGAACGCTTTGAAGCACGTAAGAAGATCGTTGAACAGGCTGAAGCTGAAGGCTGGTTAGACCAGATTCAACCTTATACATTAAAACCACCTCGCGGTGACCGTTCAGGTGTGATTGTTGAACCATTACTGACTGACCAATGGTATGTAAAAATTGCACCGCTTGCGAAGCCTGCCATTGAAGCGGTTCAGGATGGCCGTATCAAGTTCGTGCCTGAGCAGTACAGCAACATGTACATGGCATGGATGAACAATATCCAGGACTGGTGTATCTCGCGTCAATTATGGTGGGGTCACCGTATTCCAGCCTGGTATGATGCAGAAGGCAATGTTTACGTAGGTCGTAACGAGGCAGAAGTTCGTGCGAAAAACAATATTCCTGCCGATATTGAGTTGAATCAGGATGAAGATGTACTGGACACATGGTTCTCTTCAGGTCTCTGGACATTCTCGACTTTAGGCTGGACTGGCGACGAAGCAAAAGACAAAGCCAACTACTTCTTGAATACCTTCCACCCGACAGATGTACTGGTGACAGGTTTTGACATCATCTTCTTCTGGGTTGCCCGCATGATCATGCTGACCATGCACTTCATGAAGAATGAAGATGGTACGCCACAAGTGCCGTTCAAGACTGTGTACGTTCATGGTCTGGTACGTGATGGCGAAGGTCAGAAAATGTCTAAATCGAAGGGTAACGTACTTGACCCATTAGACCTGATTGACGGTGTGGATCTTGAAACTTTAGTACAAAAACGTACTTACGGTTTGATGAACCCGAAACAGGCAGCGAAGATTGAAAAATCAACCCGTAAAGAATTCCCTGAAGGGATTCAGTCTTACGGTACTGACGCAGTTCGTTTCACCTTCTGTGCGCTTGCCAACACCGGTCGTGACATTAAGTTCGATATGAAACGTGTTGAAGGTTACCGTAACTTTGCCAACAAGATCTGGAACGCAACGCGTTTCGTGATGATGAATGTCGAAGGTCAAACTATTGGTTCAGAAGCACGTCAAGACCTTTGGGAATTGCCTGAACAATGGATTGTAAGCCGTTTGCAAAAAGCGGAACAAGCGGTGCAAACAGCATTTGCAACCTACCGTTTAGATCTGGCTGCACAAGCGATTTACGAGTTCATTTGGAATGAATACTGTGACTGGTATGTTGAATTAACCAAACCAGTTCTGAACGATGAAAATGTATCTGAAGAGCGTAAAGCTGAAGTACGTCGTGTTCTTCTTTCGGTGATGGAAGCATCTTTACGTTTGGCTCATCCGTTAATGCCATACTTGACTGAAGAAATCTGGCAAACACTTGCGCCGAAACTCGGTATTATGGGCGAAACCATTATGTTGGCGCCGTACCCTGTTGCTGACCAAGCATTAATCAACGAACAAGCTGAAGCAGATATGCAATGGCTGCAAGGTTTGATTGGTGCGGTACGTAACATCCGTGGTGAGATGGGTCTAGGGAATGCGCGCTTGTTGCCTGTTCTGCTTCAAAATACCACTGATGCAGAAAAAGCGCAAATTGCACGTATTGAACCGTTGTTTAAAGCATTGGCAAAAGTTGAAAGCATTACTTTCCTTGCAGATGCTGAACAACCGCCATTGTCTTCTTCATCTGTAGTGGGTCATGTGTCTGTATTTGTTCCAATGAAGGGTTTAATTGACCCGAAAGCGGAATTGGGTCGTCTACAAAAAGACTTAGACAAGGTTCAAAAACAGCATGACCAAATTGCAAACAAACTTTCTAACGAAGGTTTTGTGGCAAAAGCACCTGCTGCTGTGGTTGAAGGCGAGAAAGTGAAACTTGCTGAATTTGCTGACCAATTAGTGAAGATTAAAGCAAATATGGAGCAGATTGCGGCGCTTTAATACTGAAGTTTGATTCAAAAAAATCCCCTCAATTGAGGGGATTTATTTTTTATTCGACAATAATTGGAATTTCTATAAGCTCTTCATTTGCGTATTCTTCACAATGTAAATTTATAATTATATTTCCTTTCCCTTTCTCTAAAGGAAATAAATAATAATCATTATAAGAACGACCTAAGGTATGTAATAAATTGCCCATCTTAATGATTATTCTTCCTTGATTATCTAAATAATCATAATCACCTTGAGCATTAGGAATTTTAGGAACAGTTATTCCCCTCATAGGATCTACTCTCATTATTGAAGCAAGATTTTCTGAGTTATGACCTAATAATGAATTTGATAAACCATAAATACCTTTATATGGATTAACAGCATCTAATTTTTTCTTTTTAAGGTCAGCTTTCGCTTGACTAAGCGGGTTCCATAAAGGCGTTGGTATAATTTCTAAGCTCTTTTTATTCAGATCTTCAATTATTTTCAGTCTTTCTTTTTCTTCACCTTTTTCTTCAACGTAAATAAAATCAGGAAACTTTATTGAAATATACACTTGGTTAGCTTTCAACGTACCATCATTTGAAACTCTAAAGTTAATCTCTTTTAAACCGTTTTCTAGTATGGTCTTTAAATTTATCAATCTATTAAATTCAAGTATCTTTTCATCCGTTATTTCGGATAAATCATGATTATATTTTTCAATGCTTTCAGTAGATAAAAACTCTTTTAAATCATCATCAATAGCAGACTAATCAATAGGCTCTCTGTTTATATAATATAGCTCTTTATATTCTTGATATTTTAAAATTAAAGGCTTACCATCATTCAATTCTAAAGTTAATTTTGGTAGGCGTACTTGCAGATTACGCTTAAAATTTTCATTCTCTTCTCTAAGCTTTCGATTTTCTTCATTAAGATGAACTAATTCCACAGCTAAACCTTCATTTTGCTGATTTCCCCGAACCCAACCTATTAATTCATTATCATAAATAATTTTACCAAGACACTTATGAACAGCTAACTGAATGTCCTTTGTATCAACAAAGAATTCACACATTGAACTTAGTACTTTTTTCTTAAATTTTCAGGGTTTTGATTTTCAACTTGTGCAACAGTTTTTTGGTTTAATGCTTGATCTTTTATAACAATAACGAACAAAGGCTTTTTTATCGAAAGTGCATATTCATATTCTAAATGTGTGTAACTTTTTCCACTTTTTGTCTCAATAAATCCATATCTACCACCCAAAATCAGCATATAAATATCAGATTCATCAATCCATCTTTTGATTATGTCCCACTGACTCTGATTAGAACTCGTAAATAGCTCCATCCCTGCGGGTATATGTCCAGCTTGTAAGATGGCTTCAACTGCTGCCTGACGCTCATCAAGCAAATCTGTATATATAGAACTAATAAAAACTTGATATTTTTTTGCTGAACTCATCTTAATATTTCTTTTATCTTCAATCATCTAAGATTGAATCATAATCATTTTTTAATAAACCCTCACCCCAACCCTCTCCCATAGGGAGAGGGAGCCGTCACCTGATTTCATGCCTATGTGAAATCCAGAATGGAGTTCCCTCTCCTCTCAGGAGAGGGTTAGGGAGAGGTGATTTTGCTTTTTAATTCAAAACATCTCTGCCACAAATCCTCCAACACGACATCCATCCTTCTCAACACATCATGATTCCAATACCGCACAACGGTTAAACCCAAAGCCTCTAAAAACTTGGTGCGTTCAGCATCATATTCTTTTGTCTCATCTGTTCCATGCTGACTACCATCCAGCTCAATCACTAAACCAATTTCATGACAGTAGAAATCTACGATATAGGGTTTGATCACATGCTGACGACGGAATTTAAGATTCATAAAACGCTTGGCACGTAGCAGTTGCCACATGAAGTGTTCTGCATCGGTGGCGGTGTGGCGCATTGATTTGGCGAATTCTAATAATTGAGGATCTATTTTCATTGTTATTTTCCCTCTCCCCCTTGCGAAGCAGTGCTTCTCATCCCAAAGGGAGAAGAAACTTTCATTGTGACTTTAATTATTGTTATTTAATTCCAATATTGAAATTCTAGCTTAAAGTTATTCTGTAATGGATTTCCCCTCTCCTGAGCAAGTTTTAAAGCACTGCTTTAAAACGAAGCGCAAGTGATGAGCAGCACTGCTGCGCAAGGGAGAGGCAATTCTAATTAAGTTAAAGCATCCCATGCCTTAAAAACATCTCCAAGCCACTCACCTTTTTGATATACATCAGGCGTTCTTTTTCTACTTTAATCTGCTGTTTGATGGCTGAAGTATCTTCGTCAATCTGCTTATACAGGTCAGCAATTTGAACTTTCCCTTTCGCCTTTTTTACTGCAATTCTGGTTTTCGATGACCAGACCAATCTATGGATCAATGCATCGATCTGATCTTGTAATTTCCGGCTTTGTGCATCCAAAGCCAGTTGATAAAACTTGATTTGCTCTGCACTTAAACCTTTTTGTGAAATATCCTGATCTTGTTCGATCTGCAGTTGCATTTTCAGTAACGTAAACAGATCCTGCTCTGCATAAGCCTCATTAGCACGTTGCAATAATTCAGTTTTCTTGATTTTTTTGACATCATTCACTTCACGGTCAGGGTGAATGATGGCAGCAATTTTTAAATATACGGTTTTCAATGACTGCTCTGCCATCGCTGTAGCCTGCTCCTGTTTTTCCTGCTGGCGTTTTAATCTGGCTTGCTCACGTGCCTGCTGAAAATGATCGGATTCCCATTCTTCAAATACTTCTGCATCTGTAAGATCTGAGGCATTCTCACTCTTAAAGAATGTTTCCAGTTCATTAATTTTCTTTTGGCTTTTTCTGAATTGGGCATGTTCGGCACGTTGCTGATAATAAGTGAAAATTTCATTCACTTTATGGGCTTGTTGCACCGACATGGCCTGAGAGTCTTTTAGATAATTTGCAAGGTACTGAATCTTTTCATCCAGCACCACCAGTTCTGCCTTGGAAAATGTGGTTTCCTGCAGGTGCTTCCAGAGCTGTTCCAGCTGCTTGAACAGTACACCATGCAATTCATGGTAGACCGGCATGAAGGTTTTATGGGTATATTGCTGCAGATCTTCTTCAGCCTGTTGCCATTGGTGTAATTCCTGTTTCTGTTGCTCGATTTTATCAATCAGATGATCCAACTTCTTCTGCTGTGGCGAAAGCGCTGTGAACGGCTGAATCATGGTTTTCAAGTCAAAGAGCATGGCAGGAGAAGGTCAAAGAAGAAATAATATCTATCTTAAATCTTTCAGCTTTCGTCACAAAGTCCTTTTCAGTGTGCCCTTTCAAAATTTGTATCAGAATTAAAAAAAGCAGACCAAAGTCTGCTTTTTCGCTCTCATATTGATTATTCCAGCACTACACGACCATTCAATGACTGCACCGGACGGTTATTGGGATGTCCCATCAGTTTGGCAAATTCCGAAATCTGCTTGGCAGAAGCCTGCTGAATATCTTTCAGAATTAGCCAGCGTACGCCTTCCGAACACGGCGGTGTGGTCAGCGAGCCGCTAAAGCGATAATAATCCAGATTCTTAGGCAACATCTGATTCACCGCTTGTGGGGTTTTCAAAATCACTTTCTCGCCCTGCTTTTTCGGTAAGCGGTTCCACATATGTTTGAGCATCTGGCTTTCCTGTCCCTGTTCAAACATCATCCCCACGACAGCCAGCTCACCTTTGGCATTGGCATGGACAAAGTGGATTTCCAGGGGATAGCTTTTGCCTTTAATCAGGTTTTCACTCGGACTATGTAAATGAAACTGCTTCAGTACAAAGGTATCGCCATCCAGTTGCAATTCGCCACCTTGCGCAAAATCCACCTGAACAGTATGACCTTTATTTTCGATCGCATGAATCATGGTGTTATAGCTGAATTTGAGCGGTTCCAGTTCTGCTTTCACTGTTCGTTCAATATTGATTGGTGACTGGTTCAGACCGTTACAGGCCAAATATTTCTGGCTCAAAGTTGACCATTGTTCAGGCTGAGTATAATCCCACTCCGCATCTGCCCAGACTGCTGTACTTAAACCCATAACCGTTAAAAGCGTGAATATTTTTTTCACAATACATCCCTTGGTGGAAATCAAAATCAAATTTCTAATTTAAAAACAGTTTATTAAAGTAGTGTAATCACTCTATTTTTCAGGCCACAAACTACAGATTTTTATAGAAATGAAGTGATTTGCTTACAAATTTCTAAACACTCTTAGATATTCAAAATAAGTTATTCTGAATTTATATTGATAAATTTCAAATGGATAATACTTTTATAGATTTAAAAATAGCCAAAAAAGAATGTGATCTTCTTCAAATTTAATCTGCTGATTTTTTATTCATTTTTTACATGAAATATCTATCTTATTTTTATTATATTCAATAGCTGGATTATTAAGCTCAAGCTTCTTTTTTAAATAGAATCTATTTTTATTCATAAACTTACACAATCACAGCAGCAAATAAAATACTGATATTGCTAGACTCGAGCCAAAGAGCAAAATGAGGATCAAGAATCTAAATGGACTGGGCCACGATATTTATACATGACACCACCTGGGCGTTTACCGCAGAAATTTTGCTGCGTTGTGCCCTGATGTACACGATGATTATCCTGTTTCTGCGCCTGACCGGAAAACGCGGGGTACGGCAACTTTCCATCTTCGAAGTCGCTATCATTTTGAGCTTGGGTTCGATTGCCGGTGACCCGATGTTTACCGAAGATATTCCCCTGATTCAGGCGGTTCTGGTGATGTCGGTCATTATTATCATGTATCGTCTGACCACCTGGCTCATGATGAAATATCAGTGGTTTGAAGACTTACTGGAAGGTAAACCCATTTATATTGTAGAAGATGGACTGTTGGTCGTTGAAGAGATTAAAAAAGGTAAAATGTCGCATGATGAATTCTTTGCCGAAATGCGCCAGCAAGGTGTTGAGCATCTCGGTCAGGTCCGTACAGGTTTACTGGAAACTGACGGTAAATTCAGTGTGTTATTATTTAGCGATGATGAAGTAAGGCCCGGTCTTCCTCTTTTTCCTAAGAGCTGTTCTATTGTCAAACAGGCCAAGGCCAAACAGTTATATGCCTGTATTTACTGTGGACAGGTACAAACTCTTTCGAGTGCCGACCAGCAATGCCCGCGCTGCGACTCTACGCAATGGTCCGAAACACTTGACTGTTTGAGAGTAACTTAAGCGCGATTTAATAACTGCAAATGGGCAAAAATTTCCGGCAGATGCTGAATTTTATGCTGAATATGTTCGGCATCGGCATGAAAGCCCTGCATCCATAAGGCATTCATGCCGGCATTTTTTGCTCCCTGTACATCATTGACCGGATGATCTCCAATATACAGGCATCGTTCTGGTTGCACGTCTAGACGTTCTGCGGTGATCTGGAATATTTCCGGCTGTGGTTTGTTAAAGCCTACCAGTCCTGAACTGATAATTTCATCAAAATAAGTTTCAATACCCAAACCCCGAATCGTATTCAAACGGGTATCATGTCCGCCATTGGAAACAATGGCTAGCTGATAACCCTGATCTTTCAGCTGTTTTAATACTTGTATTGCTTGTGGCATTTCTACAGCGAAACGACCAAACTGGCGAAACCAGAACTGGGCCAGTTCCTCTATGCTCGGAGGATTTAACCAAGACAATTCCTGCAATAAGGCATAAGCAGCCGAAGCGCCAATACTGCCATGCGTCAGCAGTTCCTTTTTAGGATAACCGCCATTATCAATACGTCTTACAATCTCGATAATTTTATCTGAATCGACCTGTGCCAATGCTGGAGCATAATATTCTGCCAGATAACGGCTATAGGCCTGTGTAGTCAGATCACGGTGGGTCAAGGTATTGTCAAGGTCAAATAAAACGGCTTGGATCGTCATAATTTTCAAATTAAAATGTTGAAACTTTCAGTCATGGTAACAGCCCGAAACTGGGTAGATTAGACCTAAAATTGCTAAGTTTTGTTGTTTTAAGCATAAAAAATTGATGCTGAAGCACCGCTTTTTGATAGGAAAATAAAACTCTCGATTAGAATTTGTATTCTAAGCCTGTACAAAAATCCCTATGCTTTATTCAAAATAACCTTCTCCCAAGGTATTGATATAAAAAATCCCACCAAGTGGTGGGATTTTTTATATTTAGCTTCACATCATCAATTAGAAGCTATATTTACTCATTAAACCAATACGGTTATCTTTGAATTTTTCATTATTAAAGGTTTTACGCTCACCGTTGACATACTCAACACCAAACTCAAGCGGTTTAACTGGTGAATACACCAGGTTTAACCATGCTTGTTGTACCTCTTTGTTTGCAGCCTCATTGAGGTCTGCATAGTCTGAGTCTTTATCAGCAAACAATGCACCATAACCAAGTGAGGTTTTTAAGTTAGGTAAAATACTGTACGTTAAGCCCGTTTGTACCGCCCAAATTTCATTTTGCTCAATATTACGGTTACCTTCATCATCTACGAATGCAGCATTGGCATTGGTACCATACAAAATACCGTTTACACCTTTGGTATAGCTGACATCCAGCGTCGCTTTTAAAGGATCAAGTACTTGATACGTTGTACCTGCTGCTAGACCCCAACCTGCTTTACGCTTATTGACGTCTTCATCTTTATAAACTTCAACTAAAGCACGCGCAGACGCATTACCTTTTTTGTCATCAAAGTTGTGTGCCAATTTAGCGGTCAATGTTGGTACGCTTGATTTGATGTCTTCAGCACTTGAGTTTGGTTTTTCTGCCGCCAAGAACAATTGCGTTGCTGGTGTCAAATCAAAACCATAACGAACCATTGGCAGACGGGTAGTACCACCACCGACGTTGGTGCTGAAGTCAATCATAAACGGTGCATGATTTGACAAGAAGTTAGATTGGGTTTGACCAATCAACCAATTTTCATAGGTTAAATATGCTTGACGTATACGGAATGAATCGTTAGTACCTGCAAAATCACTTTCAAGTTTACCGCCAACCTCTGCACCGTTAACACTGGTTTTAAAATCTAAACCCAATCGTGTTGTTTTTGCGGTTGCGACTAACTTGTCTCTGGTTTGACCATTGGTTTTAGCAACGTCAGAGAAGTCTCCTGCTGAACCTTCAATGATATAGTTTGCATCACCACGAACGAAACCATATAGCTTCACTTCAGTATCTGATTTTGTACTTAGTGCTTTCGGTGCAGCTGCTGATGGTTGTGGTGCTGCTTTAACTTGTTCAATCTGCACGGCTTGATTTTGCTGAACTTGTTGCTGCTGTGTTACTAATGCTTTTAGTGCTTCAATTTCTTGACGCAGCTGCTTAATTTCTTTTTGCTCTTGTGTTTCAGCATGTGCAACCGTCCCCATCATCAAGGTTGTTACGGCAACTGCTAATCCCTTAGCTAAAAACTTTCGTGTTAAAACTTGATTCATTAAATTCTCCATATTGAACAAACGTTCATTGGCTTTGAAAGCTCACTGATTCCCACTAAAATCTAAAGCGTGTGGAATATCTATAATTATAAATTGACTTATTTTATTATCTCGCGAGATCACTCACGAACAATATGCATAGTTAAAAACCATCCTTATCATGTTACATGATTTTACTGGATTTATGATTTTTTACTATACCTACACAATAAGCCGTATAAAAACATCAGAAATTTAACAATTTTAGACTCAGTTTGAAATCATTTTTATCTCATACTTTTAGCTAAAATATGTATTAACGACACTTTTAAAATAATTTGATTGTTTTTAATACGGCTTTAATTGATGCGTTGCAATGATCAGGAGTCTTGCTGTGTTCTACCCCAAAATACGATAGGCCATAATAAAAACACACTGATCCATACAATATATGTTAAATACTGTGCATACCCCCAATAATCCCCGAATATCCCACTCAGACTATATAACCCACCACTCACTGTGGCCATCAGCGCCACCTGAAAGGTAAAATCAGTACCCGCCAGATGCTTGCGACTGTATTGCATGACCAAGGTCAGCATGACTACCAAAAGCATGGCAGAGATCATATCTTCTGCAGCATTAATCAGATAAATGATCCAGTTTTCTACTTTATTTTGGATTTCATACTGGCCAGCCAGCCAGGCATAAGCCATTAAAGTCATGATTTTCAGGACAGAGAAAATCAGTAAACTCCGGCTGCGCGACCAGTATTTCAGACACCAGCCAGCCAATCCTGCTCCAATCAGTGCCGCAAATGCACCAAGCATGGTGACATAAAGGCCAATCTGGCTAAAGCTCAGTCCGAGATCTACCATTAACGGTTTTAATAAAGGCCCGGATAAACCATCGGCGATTTTAAAGGTCAGTAAAACCAGAAGCCACCTCGCCAAGGTTAAATCTGACCAGAAGTATTGAAAATAGGTTTTTATATTGCTGAGTGCAGGTCCTTTATCAGCTGGCGTGATAATTTTTGAATGCTGAGGTTCTCTAAAAAGTAAAATGGGTAAAGTATTAAGAAAAACCAGCGCAGCCAGTAACAGAAAGGTACTTTGCCATTGCAGCAGATCGAGCAGCCATAATATGGCCCCGCCTCCGACAATGAATCCCAGACGAGAACCAATCACCTGAAAGGTATTTCCCCAATGTTGCTGTTCATTTTTCAGGATATTGACCGCCAGTGCATCGGTGGCAATATCCTGCGTCGCACCAATACCATTCATCAGCAAAAGCGTGATAAAAAACAGCAGTAAATATAGCGGCTGGTTCAAAGCCTGAATGGGTAGAAAAGAAAGTCCAATCAAGACAGTAACTGACAGCCATTGCAAGGGAATAATCCAGCTACGGTAATGACCTTTGGCACTCGATCCATGCCGATCAACTAAAGGCGCCCAGAATATTTTGATCGACCACGGTATCATCAGCAGGCCAAAGCCCCCGATATGCGCCAGTGATACCCCTTCAGCCCGCAGAATGACCGGCAAGGCATGCGTCATAAATCCGACCGGAAGCCCCTGTGCCCAATACAGCGAAAACAGTAAGATATAGATATTCCGCATATGCAGGCCAAGTCCTTAGGGTGAAAATGCATTAACGGCATTTAAGATGCCATACATTTTGCCAATGATCCGGATTTTACAACAGTCTAATATAATCAAAAATAAAGAAAAATTAGTTTCAGGAAGAGACAGAAGTAATGACCCAGACACGTTTCCCCCGGTTACCGCCACATGTCCCGGCTCGTGGCAGCAAACTGAGCCGGACTTTTTTCAGGCAACTTTTCTTGGCTCAGGGCTGGCGTCTGGAAGGAGAATTTCCCGATTTGCCCAAAGCTGTGGCCATTATTTCTCCGCATACTTCAAATATTGATGCCTGGCTCGGTTTTAACGCCCTGCTCGGTCTCGGTATTCAGATTACGATTTTTGGTAAAGATAGCCTATTTCGCACTCCCCTCAAGCCGGTTCTGGAATGGATTGGGGTCGTTCCAGTCGTGCGGGATAGTCCACAAGGTCATACCCGACAGATTGTCGAGATTATTGAAAAATCACCTCAAATCTGGGTCGGTATGGCACCAGAAGGCTCACGCAAGGGTCCTGAAAAAATCCGCAGTGGTTTTTATCATATTGCCAAAGCGGCGCATTTGCCGATTGTGATGTTTTCCTTTGACTATGACATCAAGACCATTCACATCTTGGGTATATACCATCTGACCGGTGACTATGAATATGATCTGGAAAAGATTTATCAGTATTATGAAGGAAAATTCTCGGCCAAAAATCCGCAGTGGGTAGCCAAGCCGTTACAAAAGCTTTTGAAAAAAGACTAGGCAAATACGGCTTTTTTTGATGTGATAGCCTGAATTTTGTTGATTTAATCACCAGTTTTTATAATGAAGTTAGCCCATTATGCCTTGATTGGCTGTCTTGGTTTAAGTCTTGCCGCCTGTGACAAAGCCACTAAAACACCCACCACTACCACGCCTATCAAAGCCCGCGAACCCGTCGTCGCACTTGCTCTCGGTGGTGGCGGTGCCAAAGGTTTTGCCCATATTGGTGTGATTAAAGTACTCGAATCACATGGCATTAAACCGAAAATCGTCACCGGTACCAGTGCCGGCAGTTTTGTCGGCAGTCTGTATGCCAGCGGCAAATCCCCTTATCAGTTACAGCAGATTGCCCTGAATTTTAAAGAGTCGGATATCCGCGATTTAACCTTGAATCGGCAAGGGATTATTGCCGGACAAAAATTGCAGGATTTCGTCAACAAGAATGTAGCGAACAAACCGATTGAGCAGTTCCCGATTCGCTTTGCTGCTGTTGCCACTCGTCTGGACAATGGCCGCAAGGCAGATTTTATTAAAGGCAATGCCGGCCAGGCAGTTCGCGCGTCCTGCAGTATTCCGAATGTGTTTGTGCCTGCCGTGATTGGCGGCACCAAATATGTCGACGGCGGCCTGGTCAGTCCGATTCCGGTCAAGACCGCCAAAGATATGGGAGCTGATATTGTGATTGCTGTGGATATTTCTGCCCGTCCAGATGGCAATAAAGCCCTGAACATGTGGGGTGTACTGGATCAGACCCTGAATATTATGGGACAGCAAAGCATTCATGAGGAACTGAGTCAGGCCAATGTGGTGATCCAGCCCAAAGTCGGCCATATCGGTACTTTAGACCTGAAAGCCAGCAATGCGACCATTCTGGAAGGTGAAAAAGCAGCCCAGCTGAAAATTCGTGCCATTGAAAAAGCAATTACTGATTTCAAGCAGTCTCCTGCAGCACTTAAACCGCCGCGTCAGGCTAAATTTTGATGCACGATTTTTTTATATTCATCTGCGGCCGCATCTGCTACATTGAAGATCAATCATATAAAGATGATGATTAATTAAATACTTAGCGATATAGGTCACGATATGGAATTAGTTCTTGAACCTTGGCACTGGTTTGTATTAGGCATCCTTCTGATCCTGTCAGAATTACTGCTGCCCGCATTTGCTGCCCTTTGGTTCGGGATTGGTGCCGTCATGGTTGGTGTCCTGTACTGGATGTTCCCGATGATGGGACTGACCACCCAGATCCTGACCTGGATCATACTTTCTGTACTGTGTACGCTGCTCTGGTTCAAGTTTATCAAACCGCTTTCCACCGACAAGACTAAAGCGGGTCTGTCGCGTGAGGCGACGATTGGCCAGATTGGTATGGTGATTCAGATCAATCTGGATCATGGGCAAATCCGGGTACGCTTTCCAATGCCAGTTTTAGGCTCTGATGAATGGGAATGCCGAACTCTGGACCCAGTTCAGGTCGGTGACCGTGTTCGCGTCGTGGATATTCTTGGAAACGACCTGGTCGTACAACCTCACAGCACACATTATCAAAATCAATAAGGTGAATAAGCTATGTCTGGTGGTTCTATCATTGTTATCGCGTTTCTGGCCTTTGTGGCAATTACCATTTTTAAAGGGGTGCGGATTGTGCCGCAAGGCTACAAATGGATCGTACAGCGTCTGGGCAAATACCATACCACGCTAAATCCTGGCCTGAATTTTGTCATTCCCTATGTAGATGAAGTTGCCTATAAAGTCACAACCAAAGATATCGTTCTGGATATTCCTTCACAGGAAGTGATTACCCGTGATAACGCGGTTCTGCTGATGAATGCCGTGGCCTATATCAACCTGACCACACCGGAAAAAGCCGTGTACGGGATTGAAAACTATTCTTGGGCGATTCAGAACCTGGTACAGACCTCACTGCGTTCGATTGTCGGTGAAATGGATCTGGATGATGCCTTGTCTTCACGTGACCATATCAAGGCACGCTTAAAATCCAGTATTTCCGATGACATCTCGGACTGGGGTATTACCTTAAAAACTGTAGAAATTCAGGATATTAAACCTTCTATCACCATGCAGACCGCGATGGAAGAACAGGCCGCTGCTGAACGTCAGCGTCGTGCAACAGTGACTAAAGCTGACGGTGAAAAACAGGCCGCAATTCTGGAAGCGGACGGCCGTCTGGAAGCCTCTCGTCGTGATGCCGAAGCGCAAGTGGTACTGGCTGAATCTTCACAACGTGCAATTGACATGGTGACTTCCGCCATTGGTGATAATGAAATTCCGGTCGCCTATTTACTGGGTGAACAGTATATTAAAGCCATGCAAGATATGGCCAAATCGCCAAATGCCAAGACTGTGGTACTGCCTGCTGATGTGCTGAATACCATTCGTGGTGTGATGGGACGTCATAACTAGATTTAATAAATGCTTCATAATAGGCAGCCAATTGGTTGCCTATTTCTCTTGAAAATAAGAAAATCTCAGCAAAGATTGTGAATTTATGGTTAAATTTCGCGTTTATTTTTGAAATCTCCTGGATTCGATGTTGCCTGACTTTCGGATTAAAGTTTCTCGCATCTGTCACAGTCCTTATTTCGATCTACTGTCCAACTTAAAAATGGATACCGTATGAGCTCCCTAAATCCAACCTTAATTACCTTTCTTTTTTATATTGTCGCCATGGTGGTGATTGGCCTGATCGCTTATCGTGCAACAAGCAACTTTTCCGATTACATCTTAGGGGGCCGACGTTTAGGGAGTTTCGTAACTGCACTTTCTGCAGGGGCTTCCGACATGAGTGGCTGGCTACTGATGGGTCTGCCCGGTGCA
Organism: Acinetobacter sp. 197; assembly: GCF_048148385.1. Lineage (NCBI taxonomy): Bacteria > Pseudomonadati > Pseudomonadota > Gammaproteobacteria > Moraxellales > Moraxellaceae > Acinetobacter > Acinetobacter sp. 197. The sequence goes on along the minus strand of NZ_JAYWZK010000001.1, from coordinate 68,628 downwards.
ATTTATCTTTCCGGCCTGTCTGAAATGTGGATTGCCATCGGTCTGATTATTGGTGCCTGGCTCAACTGGCTGCTGGTCGCTGGCCGTTTACGCGTACATACCGAAGTCCAGCACAATGCCCTGACCCTGCCGGATTATTTCTCGAATCGCTTCAATGACCAGAAAAAAATCCTGCGTGTGGTTTCTGCATTCGTCATTCTGATTTTCTTTGCGATTTACTGTGCTTCCGGCATGGTTGCAGGTGCACGCCTGTTCGAAAGCATGTTTGGCCTGTCTTACAGCACCGCGCTTTGGATCAGTGCCATTGCCACCATCAGCTATGTGTTTATTGGTGGCTTCCTGGCGGTGAGCTGGACCGATACCATTCAGGCAGGTCTGATGATTTTCGCCCTGTTGCTGACGCCAATCGTGACCTTGATGGCATTTTCAGATATGTCCCAGGTGACTTTGGCACTGGAAGCTGCTCGTCCTCAAGCAATGAATATTCTGGGTGATCTGAGCTTTGTTGCAATTATTTCCTTACTGGCTTGGGGTCTGGGTTACTTCGGCCAGCCGCATATTCTGGTGCGCTTCATGGCAGCAGATTCAGTCAAGTCGATTCCAAATGCACGCCGCATTGGTATGACCTGGATGATACTGTGTCTGGCTGGTGCGGTGGCAGCCGGCTTCTTCGGGATCGCCTATTTCCAGCAGCATCCAGAACTGGCAGCTGCAGTGAATGCCAATCCTGAAACAGTATTTATGGAACTGACCAAAATCCTGTTTAACCCATGGATTGCAGGTGTGGTGCTTGCTGCCATTCTTGCCGCAGTAATGAGTACTTTAAGCTGTCAGCTACTGGTCTGCTCAAGTACCCTGACTGAAGATTTCTATAAGTCTTTCCTGCGAAAAAATGCCTCGCAAAAAGAACTGGTCTGGGTTGGCCGTTTGATGGTACTGCTGATTGCCTTGCTGGCGATCTGGATGGCGGGTAATCCTGAATCCAAAGTACTGGGGCTGGTGGCTTATGCATGGGCAGGTTTTGGTGCCGCCTTTGGTCCGCTGATTATCCTGTCACTGTTCTGGAAACGTATGACCTTGAATGGTGCCTTGGTGGGAATGATCGTGGGTGCAGTCGTGGTTATTTTCTGGAAGAACCTGTTTGCTGACACTGGACTGTATGAAATCGTTCCTGGCTTTATCTGTTCAATGCTGGCGATTGTGGTGGTGAGCCTGATGGGTAAAGCGCCAACAGCAGAAGTGACTGACCGTTTTGAAGAAGCGGAACGCCTTTACAACGAAAGCAAATAATTCTGTAGCAACTAAAAAAGAGGACTTGAAGTCCTCTTTTTTATGGAATGTTCTTATACCTGAGAAGAAAAATATGTTCCAATCAGCTTTTTCGCATGAGCAGGAACCGGGTAATTTGCATCAACTCTTCCGCCTGACCTTCAAAATGGGCAAGCGCCGTTAGGGCTTGATCGTGTAATTGCTGGGCATAGGCTTTGGCCTGCTCCAGACCCATCAATGCCGGATAGGTTGATTTTTCAACCTGTTCATCTTTACCTGCAGTTTTCCCCAAGACTTCGGTATCGGAAATAATATCCAGAATATCATCCTGTACCTGGAAGGCCAGACCAATCGCCTGTCCAAACTCACGTAATTTAGGAATGGCCAGATCGGTACCTTCAAAGATTGTCACCGCCGCCATCATGATCGCAGCACTAATCAAAGCACCGGTTTTATTGCGATGGATGGTTTCCAGTGCCTGCTGATCGATTTTTTTGCCTTCAGACTGTAAATCTAAAACCTGACCATTCACCATTTTCGAAGAGGCTGTCGCCAGAATCTGCATCTGTTTCAATACAATGGAAGGCTCTACCGCTGGCCCCTGATCAAACAGACGGCTACCCAAGATTTCGAAAGCCATAGACTGCAGGATATCACCTGCCAAAAGCGCGGTATCTTCTCCATAAGCCACATGACAGGTTGGCTGGCCACGGCGCAACAAATCATTGTCCATACACGGCAGATCATCATGGGCCAGTGAATAGCAGTGAATAAACTCGATCGCAACCGCTGCACGGCGCACTGCAGCACTATTCTGGTTGGATTTTAATGCAGCGGTGGCATAGCATAGCGCTGGACGTACCCGCTTGCCACCTAGCATCACAGCATGATGGACTGCCGACCTTAAAGGTTCCGGAATGGCAAAGGCTTCCAGAGCGGTCAATAAATCCTGTTGAATGCGGTGTTGTGCTTGTGTGAGTGCATGGGTTGATACGTCAGTGATAGATGACACATTCGCCTCGAATACGTAGTCCAGAAGAATAAAATGACAAGCGAATAAATGCCTGTACGCTGATCAGGCATTGTACCTAGAAATGCCTTGAATTTTCAGCCATAAATCGAATTGTTCTGCTGAAATTTGCCATTCAACATCAAATAAGCAAGTCAGAGATTTTAAACCATAAAAAACCACCGTAGAACCGGTGGTTTTATTCAGTCTAAAAGTATGCACGGCTTTTAAACGAGCACATCTTCTGGTACGCGCACCCAGCCTTCCATCAATACACGGGCACTGCGGCTCATAATCGCTTTCTTCACTTTCCACTCACCATTTTCAAAACTTGCTTGTGCACCCACTCTCAACGTCCCGGAAGGATGACCGAAATGCACCGCTTCACGCTCTACTCCGCCTGCGACCCGGTTTACCAATGTACCGGGAATGGCAGCTGCCGTACCAATGGCCACAGCAGCCGTGCCCATCATGGCATGATGGAGTTTACCCATAGACAAGGCACGAACCAGAATATCGGTATCCGATTCGGTGACCGTCTTGCCACTGGACGAAGTATAAGTTTTAGATGGGGCAATAAATGCAATTTTTGGGGTGTGTTGTCGGGTAACTGCTTCTGCAATATCCTGAATCAGCCCCATTTTCTTCGCAGCATAGGCACGAATCGTTTCAAATTTTGTCAAGGCTGCTACATCATTATTAATATGATCCTGAAGCTCGGTGCCCTTATAGCCGAGATCTCCAGCATTCAAAAATACGGTTGGAATGCCGGCATTAATCATCGTTACTTCGAAACTGCCAATATTGGGGACTTCCAATGTATCGACCAGATTGCCTGTCGGAAACATGGAACCGCCTTCTGCTTCATCATCGGCAGGGTCCAGAAACTCGATCTGCACTTCGGCTGCAGGAAAGGTGACGCCATCTAGTTCAAAATCACCCAATTCCTGTACCTGTCCACTTTGTATCGGCACATGCGCAATAATGGTTTTCTGAATATTGGCCTGCCAGATGCGTACCTTACACAACCCGTTTTCAGGAATACGTTCGGCATCGACCAACCCGTTAGAAATGGCGAATGCCCCGACTGCCGCAGTCAGATTGCCACAGTTACCGCTCCAGTCGATATAAGGACGCTCAATTGACACCTGACCAAATAAATAATCGACATCATGATCAGCATGCTGGCTTTTCGACAGGATGACCGTTTTACTGGTACTGGAACTGGCGCCCCCCATGCCATCGATCTGCTTCCCATAAGGGTCTGGGCTACCAATCACACGTAGCAAAAGCTGATCACGAATCCGGCCAGCCTGTTGTGCTTGTGCAGGCAGATCATCCAGCTTAAAGAAAATACCTTTGCTGGTTCCTCCACGCATATAGGTCGCAGGAATCTTGATTTGGACTGCAGAACTCATGACTTATTTCATCCTTTGAATTGTCTTTGTTGTGGTAGTGCTTATTGAATATTTGTACCAAGAGTATAATCAGTTTCAGGCCAAGTGAGTGCAGTGTTCCGACCTAAGTATAAAAAACCGGCATTTGTATCGGGGCAAAAAAACAGAAAACTCATCAGTTATAATTAAAATAAAATTAATATATTGATTCATATATGGTTTCTCGAATTCGTTTTTTATAATTTTTTATTATAAACACCATAATAATATTTCATTCAAATGCTTGTACTAGGTTTCTTAACTTCCATCCTTTACAATCTTCATACTTATTTTCCATTGTCGGGCTGAACACTTTGAATAACGAGTCTTCACAACTTCAGCGTGGCTTAAAGAACCGTCATATTCAGTTGATCGCCATGGGCGGTGCAATTGGCACAGGCTTATTCTTAGGTTCCGCACAGGTGATCCAATCTGCGGGTCCTTCCATTATTTTGGGCTATGCCATTGGTGGCTTGATTGCATTTTTAATCATGCGTCAATTGGGTGAGATGATTGTTCATGAACCTGTCGCAGGTTCATTCAGCCATTTTGCTTATAAATACTGGGGCAAATTCCCCGGTTTCCTTGCGGGCTGGAACTACTGGATTTTGTATATCCTGGTGGCCATGACCGAACTCACCGCTGTTGCGAAATATATCAACTACTGGTGGCCTCATATTCCAGCCTGGGCATCGGTACTGTTTTTCTTTATCGTGATTACACTGGTCAACCTCGGCAATGTGAAATTCTACGGTGAATCGGAATTCTGGCTATCTATCATTAAAGTAACTGCGGTTATCTCGATGATTGTCTTTGGCTTGTATCTGATCCTGACAGCTGATGCTTCTTCAGGTGCCTCTTTTAGCAACCTCTGGACCGCGGGTGGTTTCTTCCCGAATGGTTTTGAAGGTCTGTTCTATATGCTGGCCTTCCTGATGTTTGCCTTTGGTGGTATCGAACTGATCGGTATGGCTGCAGCAGAAGCTGAAAATCCGGAAAAAACCATTCCGAAAGCCATTAATCAGGTCGTGTTCCGTATTCTTATTTTCTATGTCGGTGCCCTGACCATTCTGTTGTCTTTGGTGCCTTGGAACCAGCTGGAGCTCGGTGGTCTGGACAAAAGCCCGTTCGTGATGATTTTCAGCCAGCTGGGTATCGACTGGGCGGCACATCTGCTTAACTTTATTATCCTGACTGCAGCGCTGTCTGTGTATAACAGTGGTATGTATGCCAACAGCCGTATGTTGTATGGTCTGGCTCAGCAAGGAAACGCACCTAAAGTATTCATGAAAGTGAATAAACAAGGTACGCCGATTCCTGCCGTATTATTCTCTGCTGTACTGATTTTTGGCTGTGTAGTGCTTAATTACTTCGTACCTGAAGATGCCTTAAGCCACCTGATTTATATTGTAGTCGGTGCACTTGTACTCAACTGGGCCATGATCAGTCTGACCCATCTCAAGTTTATCCAGACTATGAACAAACAGGGCATCGTAACCAAATTCCCGGCGCTCTGGTCCCCTGCAAGCAATATACTGGTATTGGCCTTTATCGCCACCATCCTGTACATCATGTGGACACAAGGTTTTCAGGAATCTGTCTATATGATTCCTGTCTGGATCGTAGTGATGTATATCGTATTTAAACTGCTACATTCAAAAAAATAACGGAAAAATCTTCTTATTCCTGATTTTTAAAGTTATTGCTTCGGCAATAACTTTTTTTTTTGTGTTTTTTGCAGTACATTAGCCTTCTTTTGCGCCCTTAGCTTAACTGGATAGAGCAGTTGCCTCCTAAGCGACCGACGTGGGTTCGAGTCCCGCAGGGCGTACCATTTATTTTCATTTTTTTAGATTGGCCCGTTTTTTTATAGAATGGCCTTCCCCCGACACTGCTCTATCAAATACGCTCAGAGCCAATGCTATTGCTTTAGAGTATAATTTAGCAAGACAAGTCCACTGGTCTGCCCTCCCTATACAATATCCGCTTGCCCACCCCCCTACAGATACTTTTTCAACATATGACATATTCGATGTATGGCTAAGCCATGGTATGAATAGTGTCCTTAAAGCGTTTCCATGCTACATAGAAAAATACCGTGCCAATGCCAATGAGCCAGAGAAATGCAGGCCAGACCACACTTAGCCCGGCATTTCTATACAAAATGGCCTGAGCAAGTTCGACAAAGTGTGTGGTCGGAGCAATCAGCATCACATTTTGCAGTACTTCAGGCATACTTTCACGTGGCGTCATTCCACCAGACAGCATTTGCATCGGGATCAGAGTCAACATCATCAAAAGGCCAAATTGCGGCATTGACTTGGACATGGTCGCCAAATAAATACCCATCGAAGTAGTCGCGAATAAGGTTAATAATGCTCCGAAAAAGAACAGCCACAGATTCCCCTCTATCGGTACCTTCAAGATGATCTGTACCACCAGTTTCAAACCTAAAAATGCTGCAAGCAAAACCACCAGGCTCATCGACCAGACTTTGGACATCATAATTTCAAATACGGTGACCGGCATGACCATCAGATGTTCTATCGTACCGTGTTCACGTTCACGGATTAAAGCCGCACCAGTTAAAATAATGGACAGCATTGCCACGTTATTGATGATTTGCATCACACTCCCAAACCATTTCTGGTCAAGTACAGGGTTAAAACGTGCCCGCATTTCCAGTTCTACTGGCAGGGTGCTTATTTCACGGTGACGCAAAACGTATTCATTGACTTCGGACAGTATAATCTGCTGAATATAACCCGCCCCGACCATGGCCTGAGTCATCCGCGTGGCATCAACATTGACCTGAATCGTTGCCTCTCTTCCTGCCAGTATATCTTCCTGAAAATTGACCGGAATATTCAGGGCGAAGGTAAATTCTCCGGCATCCATTCCGGCATCCATATGATTCAGTTCAGTCGTCTGGGGCAGAAAGTAGGGAGGATAAAAAGCCGAGCTTATTCGCTCCGACAAGGTTGAATGATCTTCATCCACAATCGCGATGGGTGCCATATTCAGACTGTCAGGCATAGCGGTTGCAGCCGTATAGACGGCGACGGTAAAAGTATAGACAATCAGAATCAGCATGACCGGATCACGCCATAGACTCCACAGTTCCTTGCAACCGAGCAGATAGATATTCTTTATTTTCTGGCTGACCATGCTAGGACTCCTGTTTCTTCAGGGCAAGAATTGCTGCACCCATAATCACAGGGACTGACAGCAGAATCACCCAAAAATCCTGATGCAGTGCATTGAAGCTCAATGCCTTGTTAAATACCCCGCGGCTGATATTCACCATATGCGTAGTAGGATAGATTTCACCAAACCAGCGACCAAAACCTTCCAGAGAGGAAACAGGATTGATAATACCGGCGAACTGTACCGCAGGTATAAGCGTACCGATCAACACCAGAAACATCGAGGCAATCTGGCTTTTGGTCAATGAAGATGCCAGCAGTCCCAAGCCGGTAGAAAAAATAATAAACAGGAAGGATGCCAGGGTCAGCGTCATGAAACTGCCCTTGATCGGCACATCGAATATCGCCACAATGATCAGGCACATCAGGAAATAGTTCAGCATGGCCAGAACTACATAAGGAATTTGCTTGCCAATCAAAAATTCACTGCGGGTCACCGGAGTCACATACAGATTCACAATTGAACCGAGCTCTTTTTCCCGCACCACAGACAGTGCTGTCAGCATGGCAGGGATCAATAAAATTAATATGGGAAATACAGCCGGCGCGATTGCAGGCAGGCTCTTGATGTCGGGATTGTAGCGGAATCGGGTTTCTATATTTACGGTACTCGAGGTTTTATATCCACTTCGCTCTAGTTCCTGCTGCATCAACCAGTGAGTATGAATTCCCTGTACATAGCCCTTCACTGTTTCAGCACGCTGTGGCATGGCACCATCAATCCAGGCGCCAATCTTAACCTCTTTTCCGCGATTAACATCCCGGGCAAAATCAGGTGGAATCTCGATGGCCAAAGAGATATCGCCACTTCGCATGCGTTGATCCAGATCCTCATAATTTTGCAGCGGTGGCTTTTCAACAAAATAACGTGAACCTGCAATGCTCATGCTGTAATTCTGGCTAAGACCACTCTGGTCACGATCCAGTACAGCAAAGGTCAGATTATCTACGTCCATGGTGATTCCATACCCCATCACAAACAGCAGGATAATCGACCCGACCAGCGCCATGGTGGCACGTATCGGATCACGTGCCAGCTCCAGCGATTCACGCCAAGCATAGCTGAGCATACGTTGCAGGCTAAATCGGCTGGATATCCTGGTTTCTTCTTTCACTGTCTGGTCATTGGAAATACTGCCTTCTAGCTCCTGTTCAGGCGGCGTCTGGCTGGCTGCTCCAGCATCCATTAAGTAGCCAATAAATGCTTCTTCCAGAGTGGCAGCCTGCCTATTTTTGATCAACTGTGCGGGTGCAGCGCTGTCCAGAACCCGGCCGGCATGCATCAGGGAAATCCGGTCACAGCGCTGTGCCTCATTCATGAAATGCGTTGAAATAAAGATGGTGACCCCGTCCTTACGAGACAAGGAGATTAAAAAACGCCAGAAATTGTCACGAGCAATCGGATCTACCCCCGAAGTCGGTTCATCCAGAATCAGGATTTCCGGGTTATGTACCAGTGCCACTGCAAGAGACAGACGCTGACGAATACCCAGCGGCAAGTCATCAGGTAGCTTGTTTTTCACTTCAGCCAAGTCAAAACGCTGCAGCATCTGCTGTACACGTGTGTCAATCTGTTCAGCCGGCACATGAAACAATTTTGCGTGAAGTACCAGGTTCTGGGTAATGGTAAGTTCACTATAAAGAGAGAATGACTGTGACATATAACCAACACGGCGGCGGGTCTCAATATTACTGCCTTCCACTGGCTGGCCAAATAGCCATGCTTGCCCTTCCGAAGCTTCGAGCAATCCGGTCAGTACTTTCATGGTGGTGGTTTTACCACAGCCATTCGATCCCAGAAAACCGAAGATTTCACCCTGCCGAATCTGGAAATTGACATGATCTACGGCGGTAAAATCACCAAACCTGACCGTCAGATCCTTCGCTTCCAGCGCATAGCCATCTGAATCGTAATCTGGTAAAGGCGGAATCACTACAGGGGTATAGCCCTGTTTCTTTTCTTCCGGTAATAGCTTGATATAAGCATCTTCCAGACTGTTACTTTCTGTCTGCGTTAATAGTTCTTGCGGAGTTCCGGTTTTCAGGATTTTGCCTTCATCCATCATCGCCAGCCAGTCGAAGCCTTGGGCTTCATCCATGTAGGCAGTGGCGACAATTACACTCATCTGGGGACGAACCTGACGGATACGGTTAATCAGCTCCCAGAACTGTGCCCGTGCCAAGGGATCGACTCCCGTGGTGGGCTCATCCAGAATCAGAAAATCCGGATCATGAATCAGGGAGCAGCATAATCCAAGTTTCTGTTTCATGCCTCCGGACAATTTTCCTGCCGGCCGATCAAGAAATTCATATAGTCCTGTACTTTTAGTCAGATCATCAATGCGTTTACGGCTTTCTGTACGACTATGCCCAAACAATCGCGCAACGAACTGCAGGTTTTCCTCGACAGATAGGTTTTTGGACAGATTGCTGCCCAGACCTTGAGGCATGTAGGCAATATGCGGACAAACTTTTCTGCGATGCTTCGGGTCAGCAATATCTCCACCAAGCACGATCAGGCGGCCCGCCTGAACGACCTTGGCACCGGCCAGTAAGGCCAGCAAACTGGATTTCCCCACACCATCCGGTCCGATCAGTCCAATCATGCAGCCCGCAGGAAGCGACAGGGAAATGTCCTGTAAAGCTTGGGTCTTGCCATATTTCAGACTGATCTGCTGGATTTCGGCAACTGCCGCTCCGGCAACAAATTGCGGCATCATGATTTAACCTGATTTCTTAAGAACGCGGGCCAAGGCAGATTGGAATCAAGTTTGATATAGGCCACGCCTGGAAGACCGGTTTTGACTTGCTGGATATGTTTTCTCAGCAATTCAGGATCAATTTTTGCCTTGACACGGAACATTAATTTCTGGCGTTCACTTTCAGTCTCCACGGTTTTTGGAGTGAACTGGGCCGTGTCGGCAACAAAAGACACCCGAGCAGGAATTACCAGATTTTTGGCCACATCCAGCACAATCCGGACTTCAGTACCGATTGCGATACGGCCAGCCACGGTTTCCGGCAGGAAAAACGTCATATAGACATCGGACAGATCAATCAGGTTCATGACCCGTCCTCCCGCAGCAATCATTTCGCCTGGTTGTGCGACCAGGAACTGCACCCGCGCCTTCAAGGGTGCCTTAAGCTGGGCATCCTCAATATCGAAATTGATCCGTTCAATGGTTGCTTTGATAGCATCGACCTGAGATTGTGCACTCGAAACCTGGCTGCGTGCGGCCACGATAGCTCCTTCAGCGCTGTCCACTTGCGCCTGGGCTGCGCTGAGTACTGCCGCTACACGCTTGGCATCTGCCCTCTCATCATCCAGCTGCTGCCTGGAAGATGCACCTTCCTTGGCTAGAATTTCCGTCCGTGCCAGACGGTTTTTTGCTGCAATAAGTTCTGTTTCACGTTGCAGCACCATCGCTTCGGCGGCTGATTTTTCACTTTTACGCATTGCCAGTTGCGCTTCAGCGGTCGCAATACCATCTTCAGCCTGACGTTGTTGGGCCTGGATTTCGCGCAGTTGAGCTTCGAGGGTAGAAACTTTTATTCGCGCCAGAATCTGCCCTGGCTCGACAAAATCTCCTTCCCGCACCAGAATTTCTTCTAACTGGCCAGCGAACTTACTGGAAATATTGACTTCAGTCGCCTCAATCCGTCCATTCCCACTGACCAACCCATCGGTATCAGGCTGATTCATGTTTTTCCAGATCAGGTAGCCCACCAAGATGGCGACAACGACTGCTCCCACAATGGATATTTTTTTTATATTCATAGATCTGCTTACTCAACATATTCAATCGGGCTGTTACTCACCCTTTTTATAATTTTTAGTAAAATCAAAACATTAATTCTTTTATTTTGTTCAATTTATAATAAGTGTATTCAACAAATAAATTTAGCCTGGCTGTACCAGTCTGCTATCACCGCCCAGTGCAAAATACAGGGAAATATAAGACTGCATTAAGGCACTTTGGGTTTCAATCCACTGCTGTTCTGCCGTCAGCAAACTTCGCTGTGCATCTAGCACATCGAGATAACCCACGGCACCATTATCATAGCGTAACTGTGCCAGTCGTGCTGTTTCCCGAAAAGCAGCCAGTCCCTGATCCTGTATTTGCAGTTGCTGGCTTAAATAGCGCTGATCAACCAAAGCATCAGCCACTTCCCGGAAGGCATTCTGTACAGTTTTTTCATAGTCAGCCACAGCAATATCCTGTCTCACCTCCGCCAAGATGACATTATTTTTTAACTGACCTGCGGTAAATATGGGCAAAGTGATACTGGGAGCAATCGACCATACTGAATTACCGGATTTGAACAGACCCTCCAGTTCTGTACTGGCTGTTCCAAAACTCCCCGTGAGCGCAATACGCGGAAAAAATGCAGCACGGGCAGCCTGGATATTGGCATGCTGGGAATACAGTAAAGCTTCAGCAGCCCGAATATCTGGCCGGTTCAGCAGTAACTCCGACGGAAGTCCGGTCTGTAATACGACTGGCTTAAAATTCAGCTGATCCAGGCCTAATCTTGGGACTTCTACAGGCTGACCTATCAACTGGATCAAATAATTGGCTGTCATGTCCTGAACATTTTGCAGCTGGGTTAGCAACGCCCGGCCATTACTGAGCAAGGTTTGTGCCTGCATATATTCTACTTTTGAACCTGCCCCAACCTCGTAACGCCGTTTAAAGATACGTACAGATTTTTCATAATTTTGCACAGAACCTTCGGCATAATAAATCCGTTTTTCTAGTTCAGCCAGGGTCAGATAGGTCTGAATCGACTGCTGAATAATGCTGTTTCGTACCGCCAGCTGATTATATTCAGAAGCGAAAAACTGCTGTAATGCTGCTTCATTCAGGCTGCGTATACGTCCCCACAAATCCAGTTCCCACTGGCTTATTCCCACACCTACCGTATACTGTTCTGTGGTTACAGCACGGCCCACAGGAGATAAATCTGCTGGTACCCTGCTGCGTTCATAACTACTGCTTCCCAATATACTCGGCCACAATTCTGAACGCTGAATACCGTAGGCAGCCTGGGCTTCACGAATCCGGAGTGCTGCAATTTTCAGGTCATAATTATAGGTCAGGGCAAGACGGGCAATTCTCACTAAAGTAGGATCACCGACATAATCAGACCACGGCAAAGCATGATATGTACCGCCCTGCTGAAATGGATAGTGTGCTGGCAAGACAGGCTCTGGTTTGATCAAAGGGGCTGTATTCTGACAGCCTGTCAATAGAGCTAAAATGGGAAGTATCGCCAGACTGCTATGTAGATAAAATCTGCAAAAAATATTCAGTTTCAACAATTGACCCTCCTGTCAGCTGAGCCTTTTCTAAAAATATGCATGACTGTCTGAGATAAATATCTGCTTAAGTCATCAGAAAAAGGTGGCGATATCGTTCGCCTACCCGGTCACATTGCTTTTAATTCTTTTGAATTTCTAGTCAGCATCATGACCTGATATCAGGACTTATCCGATATTATGCACTAAGTATTTATTTTATTTAGTTTTTATATTATTCTTTTAACCTGTTACAGGCTTAAAACCTGACTTCTGAATCAGGCCATTTCGTCTCCTTATTTCAAGGATTAAATATCTAACTTCTAACCATCATTATATGGGCAAGACTTTCTGCAATCTGCAACGTGTGTTTGCCTATTGCAATCGTGTATTTCTACACAATACACGGTTCAGTCTAAGCTGCACATATCCCTCTCTGTATTCACGCATCTAATGTAGTAACAAATTGAAACTGGCTTTCATGGTAGAAGATTTAAGGTACCCTATCGCACTGTTACCCCTGAAAAAATCAATTAATTAGTCCAAGTATTCCTTTGATTCTAATAAATATATTATATAAATTTCACCCTAATGAGCTACTTTATCTATCTTAAACACTCTTCTTCATACATTTTGGAGGTGCGTATATGTAACGCTCATGTAACAGAATTTTGTCGTTCTCGCTCAAACTGAGCGGAACACAAGGGTAGAAATATGCGAATTAATTAACAAATTAGTTGTGCAATCTTTCATTAAATTTAATTTTTTTAAGAATCAATTTATCTGTAATTAAAAATAATAATTTCAATCACTTAAATTTTAAATTAAAGCCACTAATTAGTACTTTTACTCTATTTTGATGTTTTTTTGAACTGTCTATTCAAACTAGAGCATTTACTCTTATTTTATTTGTGGTATTTTTGGCACATGGAGTAACAAATGATTGCGGTTTAGTAACCAAACTCTCCAAAGAATTAAATTTAAGTGCAAACAACAACGCTAGATATAAATTTGTACCTCAAGGAAAGACGTAAATGAAATTAAAGACATTAACTACTGCAATGATTCTCGCGACTGTACCTATGACAGGTGCATTTGCTGCTGCAATGGATCGTTCGGGGCAATCTATCGCAGCGTTTTTACAGCCAGGTAATTACTTTGAAGCGGGTATTACTGTATTAGATCCTTCTGTATCTGGTACCACTTCTAACGCACCATCCCTAAACTCACCTACACTAGGTGTAGGTACCAATAAGGCAACAGGTGATATGGCGGGTGATTATCATTCTGTATCAGCTGCGTTGAAGCTCCAGTTAACAGACAACTTTTCTTTTGGTCTTATTTTTGATCAGCCATTTGGTGCTGAAGCAGACTATAAAGACCGCTCTGTTGCCTTTAATCCTACAGGTAATGATGGCACCCGGGCTGAAGTGACGACAGAAAATTTAAGTTTCGTGTTTGGTTTCCAGCCAACTGAAAACTGGAATATTTATGCAGGCCCAGTTTATCAAGAAGCTAAAGGTAATGTATCTTTACGTGGTACCGCTTATGGATTATTAACTGGATATGATGCCACCATGAAAAAAGATGGTGGTACAGGCTGGTTAGCAGGTCTGGCTTACCAAATTCCTGAAATTGCCTTGAAAGCATCTTTGACTTACCGTTCAGAAATCGAACACCAACTTGCTTCAAGAGAGAATGTTAATACAGTAGTACCAGGCTTCGGCATTCCTGGAGTATTACCTACTCAATTATTTGCTTATGCTCCTGGCAAAACTGATGTTACTACTCCTCAATCTGTTAACCTAGACCTACAATCAGGGATCATGGCTGACACGGTTGCCTTCTTAAATGTTCGATGGGTAAATTGGGATGGATTCGCAATTCGACCAACTCAATTCGGCCAAGCTTTAGATCAACTTGCTGCTGCGGGAAATGCTCTTCCTGCTTTACCAGCATTAGCTCCAACTAAAGCTCTCTTGACCTCGTTAGAGGGTGGGAATCTTGTTGAATATAATGAAGATCAATGGTCTGCTACAGCGGGCGTAGGCCGTAAATTCAATGCAAAATGGGCAGGTAATGTCTCTGTAGGCTGGGACTCTGGTGCAGGTAATCCTGTTACAACACTTGGTCCAACAGAAGGTTACTGGAATGTGGGTGTAGGGGTTCAGTTCTCTCCTGCTCCAAACTATTTCATTGCAGGCGGAATGAAATATTTCTGGCTGGGCGATGCTGATGCTCTGACTGTAGCAAATCCAAATGTAGGTAGCTTTAAAGACAATGACGCAATTGCTTATGGCTTGAAAATGGGTTACCGCTTCTAAGTTCTCATAAAATAAAAAACCACTTTCGGGTGGTTTTTTATGTTTGAATCCTAATTTTATACATTTGCATAGCATTTGTTTATTTTACCGCCAATCAATATTTTACTCACTTTCATTTCTATAGAAATTTTTATCTTTTTTATTTTGTTATTTTTCATCTATTTAATCTTAAAATTCTAGTATAAATACTCTAAGCAATCCCTATATTTAACCGCTCTAGTTCATTTCTCATGCGAACCTGAGTATTTACTCTTTTTAAATTTATGTTACTTTTCCTGCACATTTTTGTTACAGATGGCATCAGGGACCGTACCATGAAGCTCACTAAAATTTCTTCAGCTATTTTACTTAGCACTTTCTCCCTCTCAGCAGTTCAAGCAGCTGGCCTAGATCGTTCTGGTCAGTCAATTCATGCTTTTTTACAACCTGGTAATTATGCAGAAGCAGGTATTTCTGTTTTAGATCCAACGGTAAAAGGTAAGGATGTATTAAAAAATAATGTCGATGACATGGGTGAAGATTATTATTTTCCATCTGCAGCAATCAAAGTCCAAGCAACAGATCAAATATCTGTCGGTCTCCTATATGATCAGCCTTATGGTGCAGATGCCATCTACTCAACAGCTGCAAGCGTTTTCACAGATGGAGTTGAAGGTACTTCTGTAGAGGTAGATACAAATAACTTAACAGCATTGATCGGCTACCAACCTAATAAAAACTGGAACTTTTTTGCTGGTCCAGTCTGGCAAACCGTAGAAGCAGATATCCATTTACGTGGTGCTGCATATGGCAATACAGGCTACAACATCAAAGTCGAACAAAAAGAAGCATGGGGTTGGCTCGCTGGTTTTGCCTATCAAATTCCTGAAATCGCATTAAAAGCTTCTGTGGCTTATCGCTCTGAAATTAGCCACAATGCAACTGCTATACAATCATCAAAAATCACAGTGCCAAGCGGAATGTTACCGCATCTCCCAAATGGTATTGAATCTCATCGTACAGATGCAGTAAATGCAACTACTCCTCAATCTGTAAATATCGACTTACAGACAGGGATAGCTCAAAATACTTTAGCCTTTGTTAATATGCGCTGGGTACATTGGAGTGAATTTGCAGTTAAACCAACACTATTAGGGGATATCTCAATTATCAAGAACCCTAATGGCACGCGTCAGAATCTAATTGACTACTCAGATGACCAGTGGTCAGCAACTGTTGGTTTAGGTCATAAATTCAACAATAAATGGTCAGGTACTGCTGCTGTTGGCTATGATTCTGGTGCCGGCAACCCGGTCACTACACTTGGACCAACTGAAGGTTACTGGAGTGTAGGCGTGGGTGGTCAGTATAGCCCTGCTGAAAACTATTTCATTCAAGCCGGTGTGAAGTATTTCTGGCTTGGTGATGCACACGCACAAACTGGAGGCAATGTAGTAGGTGAATTTGAAGATAACCATGCTCTAGGTTATGGCATGAAGATCGGCTATCGCTTTTAATTACTGGATTCGATAAAGAAAGAGCGCTATAAGCGCTTTTTCTTTATTTCGGTTAACTTAAAATCTTAAGTCTTAAGCTGGAATATCACGGACAGATGCATTACGAATCGCTTCTTTCAAGGCATCATAACCACGAATTGGCGGGAATTGCGGAAATTCGGCAATAACGTTTTCAGGTGCGTCAAATAAGAAACCATGATCTGCTTCACCTAGCATCGTGGTATCGTTATAAGAATCTCCTGCTGCAATCACACGGAAGTTCAAGCCATGTAATGCTTTTACGGCTTGACGTTTTTGGTCCGGCTGACGAAGTTTATAAGCAGAGATCATTCCTGCTTCATCTGTTTCCAGTTTATGGCAGAAAATAGTTGGCCAATCCAGTTGTTTCATCAGTGGATGTGCAAATTCATAGAAGGTATCTGAAAGAATAATCAATTGAAAATGTGTGCTCACCCATTTCACAAATTCTTTTGCTCCTGGAAAAGGACCCATTTCTGCAATCACTTCCTGAATATCGTTCAAGCCTAAACCGTGCTGTTTTAAAATATTCAGACGTTGAGTCATCAGTACATCATAGTCAGGAATGTCACGAGTCGTCGCTTCAAGCTCTTTAATACCGGTTTTTTTTGCAAAGTTAATCCAGATTTCTGGAACCAACACGCCTTCTAAATCTAGACATACGACTTCCATGAACATCCCCTCTGAGTTGTATTGAAAAAATTTGCATTATGATAGCTGAAGAAACAGATTTTGCACCGTACTTTTTTAAATCTATTTTTTTCATAACTATTTATTTTTTAGTGATAAGTCTGGTTAATCAATTCTATTAAAATAAAGGTGAAATTAATTTATATAGGCCATGTCTTTTCCAAGCCTATATCGCCAGGACTCTCATGACCATTATTCCTACTATTGATCGTATCGATGCACTTGCTTCCGAATATGCAGACAAATCACCTAATGAAATTTTGGCACTTGCCCTGAGCCAGCAAGGTGAAATCGCGATTTCATTTTCTGGTGCCGAAGATGTGGTATTGATTGATATGGCCTCTCATCTGGGGAAACCGTTCCGGGTATTCAGTCTGGATACTGGCCGTTTACATGCAGAAACCTATCAGTTTATTGAAAAGGTTCGTCAGCATTATAATATTGATATTGAGATCTGTTTCCCGGAAACTGAGGCTATCCAGCAACTGACTACTGAAAAAGGCCTGTTCAGTTTTTACCGGGATGGCCACCAGGAATGTTGTGGAATCCGCAAGGTGCAGCCATTACGTAAAAAGCTGGCCACGCTGGATGGATGGATTACCGGTCAGCGTAAGGACCAAAGTCCGGGAACACGCAATGAAATTCCTGTAGTTCAGGCAGATCCAGGTTTTTCCGGTCCCGGAAAGCAGCTAATCAAATACAATCCTCTGGCAAACTGGTCCAGTGCTGATGTCTGGAGTTATATCCGCATGATGGAAGTGCCTTATAATGCCCTGCATGAAAAAGGTTTCGTTTCAATTGGCTGTGAACCCTGTACCCGCCCTGTCCTGCCAAATCAGCATGAACGTGAAGGTCGCTGGTGGTGGGAAGAGGCCACCCACAAAGAATGCGGGCTGCATGCCGGCAACTTGAAAAAGTGATCTAGCATAACCACCGACTCATCGGTGGTTTTTTTGTAAACGAAACATCTACAGAAAAATCAGTACCTTTCCACGACAAAACCGCTATACTTTGTAATGTCTATATTAATAATTCTAACAAGGTTGTTCGGATCAGAGCAGCTGAAGAAACTGCAGTGAGGCAATTTACGCTATGCGTCCATTACACCCGATTGATCTTATTTTCTTGACTTTAGAAAAACGACAGCAGCCTATGCATGTAGGTGGGCTATTTTTATTCCAGATTCCCGATAATGCACCCACTTCTTTTATTCAGAATCTGGTGAGGGATATTCAAAATTCAAAATCTACCCCTATTCCACCTTTTAACAACTATTTAAACGGATTATTTTGGGATGAAGACCAAGAGTTTGATTTAGACCATCATTTTCGTCATATTGCGCTACCAAAACCGGGCCGTATCCGTGAACTGCTCACCTATATCTCACAAGAGCATAGTGCCTTGATTGATCGCGCCAAACCTTTATGGACCTGCCATATCATTGAAGGTATTGAAGGTAACCGTTTTGCCATGTATTTCAAGATCCATCATGCCATGGTGGATGGAATTGCCGGCATGCGTCTGGTAGAAAAATCACTTTCATTTGACCCCCATGCCAAGAGTATTGTACCGCCGTGGTGTGTAGAGGGGCCACGTGCCAAACGCTTGAAAGCACCCAAAGTGAGTGGCTTTAAAAATGTCTTGCAAGCCATTAAAGGACAACTGGAATGCGTGCCGCGAGTCGCTTATGAGCTATCGCAAACCGTCATGAAAGATATGGGGCGTAATCCAGATTATGTGTCCAGCTTTCAGGCGCCAAGCTGTATTCTGAATCAACGCGTCAGTGCTTCTCGTCGTTTTGCCGCCCAGTCTTTTGAGTTTTCACGTTTACGCCATATTTCCAAGACATTAGGCGTGACCATTAATGACATCGTCCTCGCCATTTGCTCTGGTGCATTACGTGAATATTTATTATCACAAGATGCCCTGCCGAAAAAACCTTTAATTGCTATGGTTCCGGCTTCGCTGCGCAGTGATGATTCCGATATATCCAACCGTATTACCATGATTCTGGCCAATCTTGGTACCCATGAAGAAGACCCGCTGGAACGGCTCAAGATCGTACGTCGCAGTGTACTCAGTGCCAAAGAACGCTTTAAACGTATGAATGCCAATCAGATTCTAAACTATAGTGCCTTTGTTTATGGTGCAGCAGGTCTAAATATTGCATCCGGTTTAATGCCGACACGTCAGGCTTTTAACGTGATTATTTCCAATGTGCCAGGACCGCAAGAACCACTTTACTGGAATGGTGCACGCCTTGAAGCGCTGTATCCTGCCTCCATTGTGCTCGATGGCCAAGCTCTCAATATCACCATGACCAGCTATTTAGACAAACTGGAAGTTGGCTTGACCGCATGTCGGAATGCCTTGCCGAAAATGCAGAATCTGCTGACGCATCTTGAAGAAGAAATTCAACGATTTGAATTCATTATACAGGGCGAACCCGCCCCAAAGTTACAGGCGGTGAGCTAACCGCAGATGAATAAATAAAATAGCCAGGCTGACAAAGGGAATGATAATTTTTGCCAGTCCTTGCCAAAGAATAAAGGGACCAGATTGGTCCCTTTTCTTTATTTTTTAAATCTTTTTGATTTTTTTAGAATTTTTGGAGGATTTTCCTAGGTAGAAGAAAATCTCTTCAAATGATTTTTGCCCGCTTAGAAACCCGAAACCAAGGTCATCAGCTTTTAATGGTACGGCACTGTTGCAGTAATTGATGACAGGCATTACGAATCATACTCGCGGTAATCTGAACTTCATTACCGCGTTCATCTACGATATAGCCTGCATGTACAGTCTTTGGTTCTAATACGTGTTTTAGGCCTTTATTGATTACTGCTTTACTCATATTCATCACACACTCCTTTTGCTAAGCCTGAAACTGGGAGAAACGGCTTTGGCTAATTCATGCATCTAGTATTGTAAATAAAGACCCCGTTGTAAAATTTCAGATGTAACAAGTGTTTAACGATATTCTGTTACAATTTCAGCTGAGAATGATATCGTATTGCTCTTGCGTATACAGATTTTCCACCTGGAACTTAATCACGCGATTAATAAAATGCTCCAGATCAGCGACAGCCGGCGCTTCCACTGTTAACAAGCGATCAATAACAGCTGGATGCGCGACAACAGTAAAGCCACTCTGTGACTCATAAGCACGGGCATAGCGTAGAATTTCCCTGAATATTTCGTAACATACTGACTCGGCTGTTTTGACATAACCCCGCCCCTGACAGGTCGGACAAGACTCACACAGCAGATGCTCCAGCGATTCACGGGTCCGTTTCCGGGTCATTTCCACCAAGCCCAGTTCTGACACCTGAGTAATCTTGGTTTTGGCATGATCACGTTCCAGCATACGTTCAAACTGTTTCATCACTTCTTCACGATGCTGCGCTTCCTGCATGTCAATAAAATCAATGATGATAATGCCACCGAGATTACGCAGACGTAACTGACGTGCGATAACCTGCGTTGCTTCCATATTGGTTTTAAAGACAGTGTCTTCCAGCGAACGGCCACCAACATAAGAGCCGGTATTGACATCAATCGTAGCCATGGCTTCAGTCTGGTCAATCATCAGATAACCGCCAGACTTCAATGCGACACGAGTTTGCAATGCCTTCTGCAGATCTTCTTCGACATTATACAAGTCAAAAATAGGCCGCTCCCCCGGATAATGCAGCAAACGGTCTTTCATGTTCGGAACGAATTCTTCGACAAATTCCTGCAGTTTGGCATGAATCTCCCGTGAATCTACATAAATTTTGGCCGTTTCTTCATTAGCCAGATCCCGAATGACGCGTTGCGGTAAAGGCAATTCTTCAAAAATCAAAGAAGGTACCGCAATAATCTTTTGCTTGCGCTGGATGTATTCCCAGAGTTTGGCCAGATAAGCCATATCCTGCGCGATGGCTTCTTCTTCAATCCCTTCTGCCGCAGTACGCACAATCACTGAGCCCGGCAGCTTGTGCTCCACCTGAATCCGCTCAATGATAGAACGCAAACGATTACGCTCTTCTTCGGATTCAATCCGTTGCGATACCCCAATATGATTGCCATATGGCATCAAGACCAAATAGCGTGAAGGAATAGACAGGTCAGTAGACAGGCGTGCGCCTTTGGTACCGAGCATATCCTTCATGACCTGAACAGTGAGGGTCTGTCCCGGTTGCAGTAGCTCAAAAACATTCGGGGTTGGCTGATTGCGTGGCCAGACCATATCATTGATATGCAAAAATGCAGTACGCGAGAGTCCGATATCTACGAAAGCGGCCTGCATCCCGGGTAAAACCCGCACCACTTTTCCTTTATAGACATTTCCTACCAGACCACGCTTGGCGGTACGCTCGACAAACAGTTCATTGACCGTGCCGTTTTCAATTAACGCGACCCGACATTCCATCGGTGTGACGTTAATCAACAACTCGTCAGACATAAATACACTCAAAACATTATAAGAATTCTTTTTCAGCAGTTAATTTAGTGCCTTAACCGTCTGTAATAACTGTACTGTTTCATATAAGGGCAAGCCCACCACATTGGAATAACTGCCCTGTATTTTTGGAATATAACGTGCAGCAATTCCTTGAATTGCATAAGCCCCGGCTTTACCCAAAGGCTCACCTGTCGCCCAGTAACTTTCCATATCTGCAGCGCTCAGGATTTGAAATTCGACCTGTGTACGCACCACTATACTGTATTTTTCACACTTTGTACGAACACAGACGCCACTATACACATCATGCCATCGACCAGAGATTTTTGTCCATATTTCAATCGCATGTTCTTTAGATTCAGGTTTGCCCAGAATCTCCTGATCGACCCCTAAACTGGTATCCGCAGCAATAATGATGGCATCCGGATAGCGTTCGGCCACGGCATCCGCTTTGGCTCGTGCCAGACGCTCGACATAAGCAGCGACTGTCTCGCCCTCTTGTACCGATTCGTCAATTTCTGGACTATAAATATCAAATTGTAGCCCGAGTTGCTGTAACAACTCGCGACGTCGTGGTGAGCTGGAAGCTAGAACTATATGCGCCATTTTTTCAGCATATAATAAATTACTGGCCAGACCAGAATACTGGTGAGCATTGGAATCCAGTGTCGTGCAAAAGAAAATTGCATCCCGGCCATAATCTGGGCAAAAAAGATTATCAGCAAATATGCCACAATCGCCAGCCCCATAATCATCCAGAGATTATTGAAGGTCAGGATACGGCGTTCGCGGGTCAGAAAGCGGGCTAAAAAGGCGATAATGATAAAGCTCAGCGCATTCAGACCCAAGGGGGCATCTAGCAGCAAATCCATAAAAATACCGGTGCCGAAGGCAAACCAGATTCCGCACCAGGTTGGCTGGCACAGCACCCAGAATAGCATGATCATCAGCATGAACAGCGGACGCCAGCCCGAGAGATTATAGGAAAGTGGATAGACCATTAAAATGGAAGCTACAATCACCGAAATGACAATAGCCATTAAAGGATCACGATGCTTTCTAGACTTCATCCTAGCGATTGACATGCGGTTGCTCCATCGCTAATGAATCGGAAAATAACACCACCACGTGATGTCCACCGGCCAGCTGGGCGGCAGGTGTGACATCAATCTGGGCAAACTCTCCGGAATTATGCCGTTGTACTTTAGACACCTGCCCCACCAGATAACCTGCCGGAAAATGTTGTCCCAAGCCCGAACTATAGACTTTTTCACCGACCTTGATATTGGCACTGGTCGGTACATATTCCATTTTCAAACGTCCCAGATCACCTGTGCCCGAGACAATGGCACGCATGCCCGTACGTTCCAGACGCACTGACAGTGAATGCTCTTTATCAGACAGCAGCATGACCCGGCTACTATGCGGATAGACATTGATAATCTGTCCCATGATACCCTTGTCGTCCAGTACCGTTTGCCCGACTTTTAGCTGGCTTTTAGCACCCCGGTTGATCACGATAATATGCCGCAATGGATCGGCATCGGTGCCAATCACTTCCGCAATTTCGATACGTCCATCAATGATTAGCGGTGTGTCCAATAGACCGCGCAAACGGGTATTTTCGGCAGAAAGTTCAGAGATTTTTTGTAAGCGTACCTGTGCCTGTAACAGCTCGGCCTGCATCGCGGTATTTTCCCGGCGCAACTGAGCTTCAGACTTGGTTTGTTGATTTAACCACTCTCGCGACAATACCGGATAACTGGCCACCGCATAAATAGGATTATAAGCAGCGTACAAGACATCCCTTGCAGGTTGAACAACATGTGGCATGCGCCAATCAAAGAAAAGCACCACCAGGCATGTCACCAATGCAATGATAAAAGAGCGAAAAGATGGCGGTTGTCGAGAAAACAGATGTGCTTGCACCCGCCGGATCCTTTTCTTAGCCTACGAATAACATGTCATGATTTGGGTTGTCGAAAAATTCGAGGACCTTGCCGCCACCGCGTGTCACACAAGACAGTGGATCTTCTGCAACCACAACAGGCAAACCGGTTTCTTTAGCCAGCAGCTTGTCCAGGTTACGCAGCAATGCACCACCACCGGTTAACACGATACCGCGTTCGGCAATGTCCGAAGAAAGCTCAGGAGGCGTGTGTTCTAGTGCCGATTTCACCGCAGCAACGATATTTTGCAATGGATCAGAAATGGCTTGGGTAACTTCGTCAGAATTAACCACAATCGCACGTGGTACACCTTCTGCGAGGTTACGGCCACGAACTTCAATTTCAAGCGGTTTAGCGCCTTCATCTGGCAACGCCATACCCACTTCTTTTTTGATCACTTCAGCCGTGGTTTCGCCGATCACACAGCCATGCGCTTTACGCACATAGTTAATGATCTGCTCATCAAAGACATCACCGCCAATACGTAAAGAATCGGCATAAACACAACCCTGCAGCGAGATAATTGCAATTTCAGTGGTACCACCGCCCACATCAACCACCATCGAACCACAAGCCTGCTCGACTGGCATCCCTGCACCAATCGCTGCTGCCATTGGCTCTTCGATTAAACGCACATCACGTGCGCCCGCATTAAACACGGCTTCACGAATGGCACGGCGCTCGACCAGGGTCGATTTACATGGCACACAGACCACGACACGCGGTGCCGGAGTAAATAAACGGTTTTCATGTACTTTGCGAATGAACTGATTCAGCATGGTCTCAGTGACTTCAAAATCCGCAATCACACCGTCTTTCATCGGACGGATCGCTGAGATATTGGCTGGGGTACGACCTAGCATTTGCTTCGCTTCAAGACCGACTGCCGCAACAATTTTATGTGAACCACTATGACGGATGGCTACAACCGTCGGTTCATTTAATATAATGCCTCGTCCTGGCGCATAAATAAGTGTATTTGCTGTACCTAAATCAATGGCAAGATCGGGCGAAAACAAGCCTATTAGTCGTTTTAGAATCACGGGGACGTTCTCAGTTAAACTTTATATGGACGCAAGGTGGCCACTTTAACTAAATGTGATGATTTGGACAAGTCAATCGCTTATCATAACGCATGATAATTTGAATTTTTTTAATACTGATTAGGTAATATTATGTCTACATCGGATGCACAGCATTCTGCAGATTTAAGTGCAGAAACAGTTTCAGCTATTGCCAACCTTGCACGGTTATCTCTCAATGATACGCAATCTGCTGAATATGCTCAAAGTTTAAATAAAATTTTAGGCATGATGGAAACCCTGAAAGGCATCAATACCGATGGTGTTGAACCCCTGAAAAGCCCTTTCGACCACCCTCAGCCGCTACGTGATGATGTGGTTACCGAAACCAATCATCGTGAACAATACCAAGCAGTTGCACCAGCTGTTCAGGATGGCTTGTACCTCGTACCGCGCGTGATTGAGTAATTACTACCCAGTTCATTCTTTTTATTAAATTAAACGTAAAGAATTATTTCTCATGACAGATTTACATCGCTTATCCATTCGTGAACTTAGTGAAGGTCTGGCAAATGCCCAGTTTTCATCTCGCGAATTGACTGAACACTACTTAAAGCGCATTGCAAAAATTGATGCACAGGTCAAGGCTTATGTGACAGTAACTGCTGAACAGGCGTTGGCTGAAGCTGATGCTGCCGATGCTGCAATCAAAGCTGGCAATGCCTCTGCCCTGACTGGTGTGCCAGTTGCCCACAAAGACATTTTCTGTACCCAGGGCATCAAGACCACTGCCGGTTCTAAAATGCTGGACAATTTTATCTCTCCTTACGATGCAACCGTAGTAGCGAAAGGCAAAGCTGCGGGCCTGGTCACTTTAGGTAAAGTGAACATGGACGAATTCGCGATGGGTTCGACCTCTGAGAACTCATATTACGGCGCAACGGCTAACCCTTGGAACTTGGGTCATGTCCCTGGCGGTTCTTCTGGTGGCTCTGCAGCAGCTGTGGCAGCGGATTTAGCACCATTTGCAACTGGTACTGACACCGGCGGTTCTATTCGCCAACCTGCGTCATTCTGTGGCCTCACCGGCCTTAAACCGACCTATGGCCGTGTATCGCGTTTCGGTATGATTGCTTATGCGTCATCACTGGATCAAGGCGGCCCAATGGCGCGTTCGGCTGAAGACTGTGCTTACCTGATGAATGTGATGGCCGGCCATGATGCCAAAGATTCAACCTCAATGGACAAAGACGTTGATGACTATGTGGCAAATCTGAACGCCACATCTGTAAAAGGTTTGCGCATCGGTATTCCAAAGCAATACTTCAATGTGGAAGGTCTGGATGCAGACGTAAAAGCACGGGTTGAAGAATCCTTAAAAAAACTGGAAGACATGGGCGCAATTCTGGTTGAGATTGATCTCGATATGACAGAAAGCTATGTGCCGACTTACTATCTGATCGCGCCTGCTGAAGCCTCTTCGAATCTGTCACGTTATGACGGCGTGCGTTATGGCTACCGTGCAGAAAACCCGGTGGACCTGATGGACCTGTACAAGCGTTCACGTTCAGAAGGATTTGGTGCAGAAGTGCAACGCCGTATCCTGATTGGTACGTATGCCCTGTCTGCAGGTTATTACGATGCTTACTATGTAAAAGCACAGAAAGTACGCCGCCTGATCCAGCAAGATTTCCTCAAAGCATTTGAATCTGTTGATGTCATCGCAGCACCTTCTGCGCCAACGACTGCCTATAAAATTGGTGCGGATTTAACGCCAGTTGAAATGTACCTGGGCGATATTTATACGCTTGCGGTAAACCTGGCAGGTCTTCCTGCGATTAACGCGCCTGTCGGTTTTGACCAGAACAACTTGCCAGTTGGTTTACAGCTGATTGGGAATTACTGGTCAGAATCTCAATTGTTGTCTGTGGTACACCAGTATCAGCAAGCAACAGATTGGCATACAAAACGCGCTGCAATTGCTGAGGAGAACGCATAATGGCTCAAGCTCAAAAATCGGCTAAACCAAAATCCAACCTGATTGATGGTTGGGAAGTCGTTATTGGTATCGAGATTCACACTCAGCTTGCCACCAATACCAAAATTTTCTCAGGTTCATCGACTGTTTTCGGTAATGATCCAAACACCCAAGCCAGCCTAGTTGATTTGGCCATGCCGGGCGTGCTTCCTGTATTAAATAAAGAAGTGGTTGATCTTGCGATTCGCTTTGGTCTGGGTATCGATGCTTACATCGACCAGGCTTCTGTGTTTGCGCGTAAAAACTACTTCTACCCGGATTCTCCAAAAGGCTATCAGATCAGCCAGATGGACAACCCGATTGTGGGCTTGGGTCATATCGACATCCAGCTTGAAGATGGCACGGTTAAACGCATTGGCGTAACCCGTGCGCATTTAGAGGAAGATGCAGGCAAATCGATTCATGACCAGTTTGAAGGCATGTCTGGTATCGATTTAAACCGTGCCGGTACGCCACTACTTGAAATTGTTTCTGAACCAGATATGCGTTCGGTTGAAGAAGCGGTTGCTTATATCAAAGCGATTCACACGCTGGTACGCTGGTTAGGCATTTCTGACGGTAACATGGCAGAAGGTTCATTCCGCTGTGACTGTAACGTGTCTTTACGTCGTCCGGGTCAACCTTTTGGTACACGTTGTGAATTGAAAAACCTCAACTCATTCCGTTTCATTGAACAGGCGATCAATGTTGAAATTGAACGTCAAATGGAAATTCTGGACTGGGATGGCACCATCGATCAGGAAACGCGTCTGTTCGATCCTGTGAAAATGGAAACCCGTTCGATGCGCTCGAAAGAAGAAGCCAACGATTACCGCTACTTCCCTGACCCAGACTTGTTGCCTGTGGTAATTGCTGATGAGCAAATCGAAGCAATTAAAGCAACCATGCCTGAGCTTCCTGCGGCACGTCGCGAGCGTTTCGTCGCTGACTTTGGTGTAACTGAGTACGATGCACACGTCCTTACGCTTACACGTGAAATGTCAGAGTTTTATGAAGAAGTGGTTAAGGCTGCTGGCGGTGCTGCGCAAGGTAAGATTGCTGCAAACTGGGTGATGGGCGAATTCTCAGGGGCGCTCAACAAAGCAGGCTTAGATTTGGCGGACTCTCCTGTATCGGCTGAAAAACTTGGCGGTATGATCGCGCGTATTGTGGACAACACCATCAGCGGCAAGATCGCAAAACAAGTGTTCGGCTTTATGTGGGAAGAAGGCAAAACTGCGGACGAAATTATTGCTGAGAAAGGCTTGAAACAGGAAACTGATACAGGCGCAATTGAAGCAATTATTAAGGAGGTGCTTGCTGCCAATGAGAAGATGGTTGAAGAGTTTAAATCTGGTAAAGAGAAAGCTTTCAACGGTCTAGTTGGTCAAGTGATGAAAGCGTCACGTGGTAAAGCCAACCCTGCGCAAGTAAATGAATTAATGAAGAAACTGATTGGTTGATTTGTTCGCTAATTAATTGATTTTATGTTATAAAAACCTCGCTTAGTGCGGGGTTTTTTATGGATTTCAACAAATTAAAATTAGATAAAAAAAGAAGTATTGAAGAATACTTTAATTTCTTTGTTGCAAATTGCTTAGATATAGAAACAGCAATGAAAGGAGTCAACGATGGAAACTCTGTATTTATTGGTGATATTAGTTTTGGATTCTCTCCAGAAATCAATAGTACTTGGCGAGATTTCTTGACCAATATTCTTAAAGTAAAAAATTTAACCAATTATGTTTCATATAAAACTATCGATAAGGAAATCAAAACACTATTCAAAGAATATTTAATAAATAAAAAAATAAATTTATTTGAAAAATTTCAAAAAGTTATTGCTTGTCTTGAACAATATCAAACTGAAATAAAATTTCATTACTTCTATGTAAAGGGATTTAAATCATCCCAAATATATAAATTTGAAAATATTAAAATTGGAAATTTTGAAGATATTTGTCCCCTTACTAACATATCTTTTTACGATAAGATTAGATCTAATTTTGAAAAAATATATAAATATAAGTTAAAAAATAATACTTTCAATTCACTTGATGACTATCATAAAAATGATTTAGATAAATTAATTAGTAATTTGGAAGGAAATACTGTTTTAGAAATATCCAATTTTGGTGATGATGAAAGCTCATTAAATCAAAGTATCAGTGATGCTGAATCATTTATAAATGAATTAATTTTTCTAGCAAAAAATAGTACCAATCTAGATTTTAATATTAGTTTAAATTCAAGGCAAAAGGAAAATACTCTTCCATTAATAGTGAATTATGAAAACTCTAGATTGAGTTCATCATCTGGAAAAATTGAACATTTAGTTTTACTTAATCTTAAAGAAGAAACCAATGCACCAATTCAAATTGGACCAATTTTTAAAAAACTAAACTTCCCGTTATACACAAAAGACAATAACAACAAATTAATTGAAAAACTAAAAATAGCTATAGGTTGGTATTCTTCATCATTAAAAACCCTAAATCACAGAGAAAGCTTTCTTTTTTGTGCTATAGGAATGGAAGCATTATTAACCAACGGCAGAGACTCTATAACTAAAACTTTATCTGAGAATACAGCTTTTCTGATTGCTAGCAGAGATAAAGATAGTCGAAAGTACATCTATACTCAAATGTCTTATTTATACTCGCAAAGGAGTGGAATTGCACATGGTGGAAGTGCGAATATTGAATTAAAAGATTTAGTTAAATTACGTTACTATTTATCAATTTCTATTATTACAATCATTAGGATGATTCAAAATAACACCATTAATAGCGATGACGAATTATATCAATATCTAGAAGGTTTAAAGTTTGGATAAATATCAGCGACTATAAAAAAGTATCCTCCATCGCCAAGCTCGAAGACTTAGGACGTATTCAGCTCTCCAAGTCCTTTTTTATGCGCTACTTCTAAAATCCCTCTAAATCTCCCTTTAAAAAAGGGAGACTTTGTCATGTGATTAATTTGATACACGTGGTTCCCTCTCCTTTGACAAAGGAGAGGGTTAGGGAGAGGATTACTTTTATGCTATAAAATCAAAAAACTAACTAATAGAAAAACAAAAATGACACCTGAACTATTACTTACCATCATTCAAGCTTTCATTGGCATATTCGTGCTTGTGATCGTCATCATGCTCATCTATCCCAAATGGCGAAAAAAGATCACAGAACCTAAAGGCGATACCTCCAAACGTCAAAGAGGATCTGATTGGGCAGATGGGCTAGAACTTATTTTTATTCCCATTTACTGGCTAATTAAACTTATTGCAGGCATCTTCAAATAAAGCCTCATGACTTATCGCCTTATAGTCCCAACTTATTCAACAAATCTGGGGTTAAAAAAGTCTGTGCAACACGATTCAAATCGATATAACGCAGCACACCTTTGAGCTGATTATTAATTTCCGGATTCTTTAAAATTTCCTCGCCTGTGGTTTTGCCTAAAGCCTGAAAACTATCTCCAACCGCTTGCAAACCTTCAGCCTGAATCACCGCCTTGGTCTGTGCTGAACATTGCTCCACTAAAATGCGCTGCAACACCGTCGCCAGATTCTTGTCTAATGCTTCCTTTTGAGTAGCGGTCACATTGCTAAAAGCCTTTAAGTCGGGATGATTACCCAATGCCACAAAGGTCGATTGCAACACTGTCGTTTTATCGGTGGCTGTGGTGGATTTCATCAAACAGTCACTGAGCTGATCCACCGTTGGGCCAGCTATTGCAACCTGAGTCGCCCCAAGCAAAGTCGTTGCCAAGAATACTGCACGAAGACAAGATGAACCTTTCAAATTCATATCCATTTCCCTTTTCATCAGCTCAAGCTGCTTAAACAAAACAGCTTCTTTGTATCATGTAAAAGGCAGGCAAGCCTGTTATGACTCTGTAACCTAAAATCATGAACAAAAAAATCCCGACATCAGTCAGGATTTTTTCAGAATCTATTGATTCAATAACATGATTACCAAATTTTGATGCGTTTTTCTTCCGGTAAATACATGCCATCGCCCTGCTTCACTCCAAAGGCTTCATAGAATGGGTCTTGGTTCAGTAAGGTTGCACGCCCCCGAATAGCTGATGGTGAATGTGGATCAGTTTTAACCAGCTGTAATGCCATTTCAGGACGCATTTTCGCACGCCACGCTTGTGCCCAACCCAAATAGAAACGCTGATCGCCACTAAAACCGTCGATCTCAGGTGCAGGTTGTCCATTTAAAGACAATTTATATGCTTCGTATGCCACCGCTAAACCGGAATTGTCGGCAATATTTTCACCTAAGGTTAATTCACCGTTCACCTTATAGCCAGGCAAGGCATCATAGGCGCTGTATTGTTCCACCAAGGCTTTGGTTTTGGCTTTGAACTTTTCATTATCCTCTTCCGTCCACCAGTTTTTCATGTTGCCTTCGGCATCAAAACGACTCCCCTTATCATCAAAACCATGGCTAATTTCATGCCCAATAACGGCACCAATCGCACCATAATTGACCGCATCATCGGCTTTCATGTCAAAGAATGGTGGCTGCAAAATGGCAGCAGGGAAAACAATTTCATTCGACAACGGATTGTAATAGGCGTTTACGGTTTGTGGCAGCATATGCCATTCTTCGCGGTCAACTGGCTTGCCCAGCTTGTTCATTTCGATGTCATAAATAAAACTGTTGGTACGCTGAATATTACCGATTAAGTCGCCATCTTTAATATCTAACTTGCTGTAATCACGCCATTTATTTGGATAGCCAATTTTCACACTGAAACTTTTCAGTTTACGATGTGCCTGAACTTTGGTGGTATCGCTCATCCAGTCTAATTTATTGAGATTTTGCTCAAACGCCAGCAATAAATTGTCGACCAATTTTTCCATACGCTGTTTTTGTTCAGGCTGGAAATGTTTTGCCACATACACTTGTGCCAGACTTTCACCCAGAATCGCATTGGTCAAATCGACACCGCGTTTCCAACGCGCACGTTGCTCAGTCACTCCACGTAAGGTTTTGCTATACATGTCAAAGTTTGCATCGGCATAAGGTTGGCTTAAATATGCTGCATTGCTATTAATCAGGTGAAATTTAAAATAGGTCTGCCATGAATTAATCGGTGTTTTTTCTAAAATTTGATTGAGATCTTCAAAATAACTTTTTTGCGCCATAATCACGGTTTTGGTTTTTTTATCTAGGCCTGTGGCTTTAAAATAGGTTTTCCAATCAAATGCCGGCACTAAAGTTTTTACATCTTTGAGTGCATAGACATTGTACATTTTTTCTATATCGCGATTTTGCACGCTGTCCCATTGCACTTTGGCAATGTCGGTTTCTAACTGCAAAATTGTCTGCGCATGTGTGCTTGCTTCAGCTTCTATTTCACCAGAAAGCATAAGCAGTTTTTCGATATATTTCACATACGCTTCACGTGCTATTTTTAATTTTTCATCGTCTTTTAAATAGTAGTCACGATCAGGTAAGCCTAAACCGCTTTGTCCCATCATTACCGCCATTTGATCGGACTTTTTCAAGTCTTGCATCACACCAAAATCAAAAGGTGTGGTGACTCGAGTTTTCGCAAATTCCGCGACCAACAACGTAAAGTCTTTTGAGGTTTTCATAGCTGCAATTCTGGCTAAATCTGCTTTAAGTGGCATTAAGCCTTTAGTATCTAAAGTCTTAGTGTCCATAAAGCTGGCATATAGGCTACCGACTTTTTGTTCATTGGTTCCATAAGCGGATTTTGTTTTGGCCAGGTCTTCGACAATGGCATGCAACTGCTGAGTCGAATTTTCACGTAACTGGGTAAATGCACCCCAGTTTGGCATGTCAGATGGAATATCTTCGTGTTCTAACCAGTGCCCGTTCACATGTTGATAGAAGTCCTGTTGTGGAGCGATTTTTTTATCAAAGTATTGCTGGTTTACACCTGAGCTTAATTGTTGCGCCACAACAGTTTGATCTGAAGCATAATTTGCAGTTGAAACCAATAATAAAGCACTAACTAGTGTTGTTTTTAGAAAAATTTTCAAAGCTGACTATCCTTGCGCTTCACTGCGCAGTTTAATTTAAATATGTATGTTGATTTTATGATCAGACACTTAAGTCCTTATACGATAAGCAGCATATATGCCAATCTCTAAAAAAACGTTTGGCTCTATATAATACTCTTTTACAGAAAAACAGGGCTGTTTTCAGACTCACGGCCCCGCTTTTTAACCGCTACCAGATGGATATCCGTTTTTCTGGAGGTAAATACATCTTGTCACCTTCTTTAATTTCGAAAGCCTCATAGAAACTCTGTTGATTACGTACAGCGCCATTTCCACGCACGGGTTCCGGGGCATGGAGGGCAAGATTCAGACTATTCAACAGATATTCAGGATTACTCTTGCTGCGCCATACCTGTGCCCAACCCATATAAAAGCGCTGATCCCCACTAAAGCCATCAATGACCGGGGCAGGCTGACCTTTAAGCGATAATCTATAAGCCATATGTGCGACACCTAGCCCCAGGTTATCTGCAATATTTTCACTTGTATTTAATTCAGCATTTACCTTGTATCCGGGTAATGCTTCATACTGTTTATATTGCTCGACCAAGGCTTTGGTACGTTCATTAAATTTTTTACGGTCATGCTCGTTCCACTTTTCTCCACCCTTACCTTTTGCATCAAAATGACTGCCCTTATCATCAAAACCATGACTAATCTCATGTGCAATCACAGCGCCTATGGCCCCATAATTGACCGCAGGATCATGGCTTGTATCATAATAAAATGGAGGGTGCCAGATTGCCGCTGGTAGCACGATTTCATTGAGTTGGGCGTTATAGTAGGCATTTGCCGATTGCGGCAACATGTACCAGGTTTCCGGATCAATGGCCTGTCCTACCTTGTCCAGTTCACGTTGAAAATTTAACATTCGGGTACGCTGGATGTTTCCGATCAGATCATCTTTACGAATATCCAAGGCTGAATAGTCGCGCCATGTTTTTGGATAGCCAACTTTGACATTAATACTATCCAGTTTATGTCGCACTTCTCTTTTGGTATCCGCTCCCATCCAGCTGGCCTGATCAAGTTTTAGATGAAATGCTTTACGGATATTTTCCACCATTTCCAGC
Organism: Acinetobacter sp. 197; assembly: GCF_048148385.1. Classification (NCBI taxonomy): domain Bacteria; kingdom Pseudomonadati; phylum Pseudomonadota; class Gammaproteobacteria; order Moraxellales; family Moraxellaceae; genus Acinetobacter; species Acinetobacter sp. 197. The sequence goes on along the minus strand of NZ_JAYWZK010000001.1, from coordinate 35,327 downwards.
ATGGCTGGGCGTTGTGTTTCATCAAAATACTTTTCTACATAAAGCTTGCCAAGAACATTCCCTAAAATGCCGTTGGTCAGTTCAAGAGCAGATTCATCACGTGGAGAACGCGTTTGGATTCCATTCAAAGCAGTATCATAAAAATCAAAATAATGTTTCTGAAAAACTTCAGTTAAATATGGTGAATAACTGTTGATCAAATTAAATTTCAAATAGGTTTGCCAGGTTTCGATCGGAATGACCTTCCATAATTCGTCCAGTTGTCGTAAATAATCAACCTGAGAGATAGCAACCTCTTTTCCGATACCTTTTAGGCCTAGTTCTGAAAAATAACTCATCCAGTCAAAAGAAGGCATGAAGGTAATAACATTTTTAGGTGCAAAGACATAGGCTTTCACCTCATCATGGCGTAACTCCGTGGCTGACCAGCTAATTTTTGCCAATGCCTTTTCCAAAGCCAGAATGGTGCGTGCATCTTCAATCGGCTTGGGCTGACCGGCAAAATTTAAGGTATTGGCAACATACAGCAGATAAGTATTCCGAAGTTCCTGATGGCGTGGTTGCTCGCTCAAATAGAAATCACGGTCAGGCATGCCCAATTCACCCTGCCCCACAAACATCATAGCCTTTGAAGAAGCTTTTCGGTCCTGATGAAAATCGGTAGAAAATGGCAAGTTCAGGTCAATTTTTTCTGCATAGGCAAAGAATTCTGCCAGATCTTTTTTAGTCCTGATATTTTCAATCCGCTGCAAGTCTTGTTGTAATCCTGCTAACCCAATGTGTTCCAGACGTTTGCTATCCATATAACTGGCGTATAAATCTGCGACTTTTTGTTCATTGCTGCCTTGCGGATGCTGCTTTTTAGCCAGTTCATTAAAAATGGTAAATAACTGATGACTTGACTTCATACTCAATTCGGCAAATGCACCTGATAGGGCCTGATCTTCAGGAATCTTTGCAGTTTTCAGCCAGTTTCCATTTACGAACTGATAAAAATCCTGTTTTGGGTCTACTGTCCTATCAATAGAGCTAAGATCAATTGCTGACTTTAAGTAAGTCGTAGTCACTGCATGATTCATTGGTGAAGCTAGAAATGCACCCATAAAAATCAAGTGACTTAAAATATGTTTTCTCAAGCGATAAATCTCATTATTTTATATGGTTGAAATCAATTGGTTTTTTATTTTTTAACGCATTGTCCTCTATATTCAAAACTGAATAGTTTTAAGCAAAGGATGTACCAATATAACTCATTATATATGGTTGAATAATCTTAAATTTAATCAACAGAAATAATAAATAAATTCCCGATAATGATTACTACCTGATATGAAAGCTTCTTTTTATTTCTGGCCTGCTAAATTTTTTTAATATCACCATACCAGTCATTATTCATTTTTATAACCCCATGAAAGCAAAATCTTTTATCAGTTTTAGAGCTATTTTAAATATTCTCTATCTCGATGCTTATAAGCATAAATCAAACTATTTTTCATTTCGATCGCCTGAAAAGAGATGACCACTCTCTTTTTCAGGCGCTAAAATTTTCACGAAAAGATCTTAAAGTTACTTGATCTGTCTTAACATATTTTTTGCACCACTATGATTATAGTTATTGGCTAAATTTTGCAGAATCCGCTTGGATTGAGCTTTAGCATTCGGGAAACGGCTGGCATAGACCGGAATACTGTTCAGGCAGCGTGCGACCAGCATCCCTGATTCAGTATAGACACGTGTCCCTTCTGTACCCTGCAATTTTCCATAATTATAGGCACGCTGTGCGTTGTTACAGGCATTGTTAAGATTCTTGCCGCTGTTAATATCACGACGTGCCGACACATAACTTTTCATCTGTTGTTGTTGAGGTGTTTCTGCCACCACAGCACGAGCGGATGCTGCCAGCTGTCTTTTTTCTGCTTCTTTTTTCTCCAGCTCTCTTCTTTCTAATTCCTTGCGCTCTACTTCTTTTCTCTCCAGATCTTTGACCGCTAATTCCTTAAGTTCCTTGGTATTCTTTGCAGCAGAAGGTTTATTAGTAGTGGTATTTTTTAGCGAGGAAGCCATATTTTTTTCAGCTGCAAGCTTGGCTTTAGGACGATAAAAATTTTGGGCTTTGGAAAGACTCATAAGTTGGGTGAGTAATCGAACACTGCGCGTCTGGCTGGTTTTATCAACCTGCCGCTCAGAAATCGGCTCAATCGAAACAATCCAGCTTTCTGTCAGATCATCCATACGACACTGATAGGCACCACTTCCCTGGACAACACCTCGATTGCTGCTCAATCGTTTGCGTTGAGCCACATCTGCTACAGCATTAAAAGTACTTTTGTACAGCAGAGAAAATTTACCGCCCTGTTCATGACAATATTGCGTCAGTATGGACCGAGGATACATCGCCTGAGTGGTATTATTTTTCTGTGCTTGCCCCCAAAGATAAATATAATCTTTTGCAGTACCATCACGTTGATTTAAAGCCCGTTTGGCAATTAGCTCGTCAGGACTGGCAAAAGGATGTAAAACCTCTGTTTTCATCCGGTTCATGCTATTACAACCGACTAAACTCGCTGCCCCTATTATTAGAATAATTACTTTTAGCTTCTCAGCAAACATCTCAACCCCAAACCCCTGTATAACAAAGCGAAAATAGCACAAAACCATAAACACAAGATATTGATAATTATAAAATTTAAACGGTAAAAAAATACATATCCGTCTCAAGTTTGCTAATTGTGCCAAGCTTCACATGATAAAAATTGACACAAGTATCATTATTAACCCAGATCAAATAATAAACAATACTATATAGGACTCAAGAAAAAGAAAGAAAAAACACATAAAAAACCGAAGAAGGCGGTGATTCCTTCTTCGGCGGCTTATTCAGATAACGCTACAGAGCTTTATTATTATGTGTAATAAAAATTACCTTTTATCCACTATAGCATTGCCTGAACAAGATCAGCATAAGAATAATTTCCTCAACGTACATTTTTTATTTTTATACGTGAACCACTGGAAATTAAACACCATCTTGGCTGGCCATTAGGATTCTAGCCAAGAAAAAAATAATTGAATACCCCAATATTGGGAGGTTCTACAACTATTTTTCCGGTTCATTCAGATAGGGGGTAGATCGTTATTTTCCATTGGATTTTGTGAACTAAATCACAATAAACAAAAGCCAAAATTAAATCTGTTTGGCTGATAAAGTACACCAATAATATAAGAAAAAATTAATCGATATGTGATTCAAATGCTTTCAAACGTTTATAGATTGACATGAGCTCAATAATGGTAGGCCATGACAATATCAAATACTGGAAAGATTCGCGGACTTTGCCAAACACGTTCAGGATTTGCATCATCAAACCCAGCGTAATAGCACCCGCTGCAATACTTGGAAACAGAATAAATAATCCGTAAATATTGTCTAACTGCAAATACCAGATCCGGACCATATTGAAATAAGCATAATGAAAATACAGCCTGAAGTAATTCCAGCGTACCCGGCTAAACAGTTCTTGTAATGTCAACGGATGTGCCCGATCAGCATAATCTTCGCCATATACCAGCTCTTTGCGATATGCTGCCTCAACTTTCTGGTTATTGAACTCCAGTCCGGGCAGTTTCATTCCTACAACCATTAAAATGATCGTACCCAATAGCGCCCAGCCGATTGAGGCCCACATTAAAGCATGTGGTATTTCTCCCACAATTGGCAGGACCTTCACGTGACTAGATAGCTGATACAAGATCGGAAGGAAGGCCATTAGTAACATAAGTGCTTCAATCAGCGAAACACTCAACTGTTCCGTAATTTTAGCAAAACGCATGGTATCTTCCTGGATACGCTGCGATGCACCTTCAATATGGCGTAATTGCTCCCAATGTGCGGTATAATAGTTATTCATCGCAGTACGCCAGCGAAAGACGTAATGGCTGACAAAAAACAGGTTAAATACGGCCAAAGTGACATAAACTATTGCAATATAAATAAAGGTTAATGCCCCTTGATAAAGCAATGACACATCACCGCCGCCTTTGGTGAGCATCTGTTGGATCTGGTCATAAAACGGACTGTACCATTCGTTTAATACCACATTTACCTGCACTCCAAACCAGATATTAAACAGGATAAATGCCGACCCCCAGACTGACCAGCGCTGCCATGGATGTCTGGCTTTCCAGTACCAGAACAGGGCAAATATAGCAGTCGCAATGCAATACCAGAGATAGAACCAGATAAATTGGTCCGACCAGAAACGACCGATGCCTATCGTAAGTTTTTCATCAGGAGAGCCTTCAGGGAAACCCAGATAAACGCCCCATCCTGATCCGCCACTATGCCAAAGCACAAGATTAATGATAAACCACAAAATCAGACTACTAAAAAACCAGACGGGTTGTGGGAAAAATGACTTAAACATACCGACACAGCTCTCCTTATGTCTTTTGGTCATTCAAATAACCCATATTTTATTCTTATTGCAGATTTTTACTGTTATAAAGCATTATTTTTAAATTTAGTGTAAAAGACAGGAGGATACTTGTTCTCTGAAAGCTTATTTTTAGCTGTCAACTCTGCATGATAATTCTTTTTCGTATATTCTCAGTTACTACCCGCTAACTCTTCATAGTAGGGGAGTAAAAAGCACAAAGATCATAATTTTTTTGAACTTTTCCCTCTGCGCAAATTTTTTATTTTTATTATTTGTCGGGTTTCTGTAAAAAATCTAATACATCTATACTCTGAAAAAGTGGGTTGAAAATCATGTATACCGCATGTCTTCTGGAGATTCCTCTCTGAATGGCCGTATTTCTCTTTACTTAAACAAGTCATTGATCGAGTTCTCAGTTTTTTGAAGAAATGGTTAAATTTTCAAAAATCATGCTATGATTTAATTATCGAAAAGTAATCTTATTTTGGAAAAGCTATGGAAAGTTCGGTAATTGAATTACTCAAACCAGTGACGCTAAGAAAGGAAAACTGCGATCCTATTATTTTTGAAGCTGGCACTGTTTTGAAAGTTGTCATGCAGACTCCAACCAGTCTTCTGGTGAGTAATGATGATGACTTTAACTTTACAATTCCTTTAAAAGACGAAAATGAGGTCTGGAGAGAAATCTGAGTATTTCCCCTCCCCCCATGTTGATGATTGGGTTGTATCAGGTATTGGCGCTTTAATTTAAATGGTACGACCCCCAACTTAGCCTCCCTCTCATAGCTTATTCATTATTTCTTAAAACTTATTCTCTCGCTTGTAATGCCCTGCATATACTCATTCTAAAGTTATTCATTCCTTCAAAAATATTTATGAAATTCATTTATTTATTTATTACTAGTCAAAAATTAGACATAGTCATTTTTTGATCTTTTTTGTTAACTTTATTTTCCTAAAAAGTCCATTGCATCACTCCTGTCTCTTTAGCACAACTTTATCCAACTGCTTTTCCTTATCTAAAGAATGAGAACTTTCAAGTTATTTATGGTCGACAAATAACAGTTTACAAACTTGCCTTTTCTCAAAATATTTATACCTTATGGTAAAATACATAGACCAGAATGAAAAAATCAACCTTGACTCTCAATTTACCAGGCTGCTTCAGCTACATAAATTTAAAAAATTAATCTGTAAAAATTTTATAATGAAAATCTTCTTCTATGATTTATTTCAGTAAATAATCTTTTTCTAGATTATTCATTAATATATAAAATCTTTATTTTTCATAAACTTAATCAATAAACTATTTTAAATAAAAAATTTAAAAATATTAATACTTAAAAAATAAAAATATTTAAAAATAAAATATATCCTTGAATAAATATATTTATTATCCAAACAATACTCATTATTAATATAGTAGGAACAATTATTAAAATACAACAAAAAACCATCCTATTTAAATAAAAGCATTAAAAATTCCTCTTAATCCATTTTTAAATTTAATTAAAAATAATAGCACCTCATCTAAATATTTCTAAATCTTACAAAGTAACAATATTTGTTAAAAGTGTTTCGTTTCTGCACTTAAAGCCAGAATTTTAAATGAAATATGCTATAAATTTAATTAAACCAATGACAATTCAAATGGTTTTAAATTTTAATTAAATTTAATTTCAGAGGCTTAGGTAATATTTATGTCAACTCCAAAGGCAGATCAAGACCAAGAAGATTCACTTGTAAGCCCTTTTTATATATTACCTCATATGATTTTAACCCAGCTCAAATCTTTTATTTATTCACATAAAGTAGTTTTATTTCTTGATATTGACGGGACCATTTCTGAATTTCACCCTGACCCGGAAAAAAGTATAATCAGGAACGAAACTTTAAATATCTTAAAAGAATTACAAAAATATATTAGCTTGGTATTAGTGACAGGCCGCTCAATTGCACAAGCACAAAAACTCATTTATCCATTCACCTGGAATATTGCCGGCTCTCATGGTCTGGAATTATGCTATCAGTCAAATTTAACAAATTTAGTTAATTTAAATTCTAGACAGTTTGAATTATTAAAAAACCACATTAATGAGCGGTGCCTTGATTTTCCTAAGCTTCGGATAGAAATTAAAGATTATTCTATCGCCCTACATTTTCGTGAACATCCTTATTTAGAACAACAAGTACACACATTTGCCCTGGATTGTCTCGCTCACTTTCAAGATTTTGAACTTAAGGCTGGAAAGTTTGTATTTGAACTGGTACCCAAAGGTGCAAATAAAGGTGCAGCCATCCAAAACATTATTCAACATTATCATTTAAATGATTATTACCCCATTTTTATCGGAGATGATCTGACTGACGAAGCCGGTTTTAAGGTCATCAATACTCTTAAAGGCTGCTCCATCAAAGTCGGCCCAGGCAAAACCCTGGCACACCATCGCCTTGAAAAGGTAACCCAGGTGCAGGCTTTTCTTGCGGAATTCTTAGAAATATTGAAAGCACAACAACAATTATTATTGGAGAAATTACATGTCAAAACTCATAGTGTTATCTAATCGTGTAAATCTACCCAAGGCAGACAATACCCAGGCAGGTGGATTAGCGGTTGCTTTGCAGGATGCTTTGCATGATATAGGCGGTATCTGGGTTGGCTGGAATGGATCCCGAGTTGAACAAACGAAAGAACAGAAATTCCAAATCCTGAAACATCAGAATGTTGAATATCATACGAGCCCTTTGACCGAGTCCCAATATCAGGGTTTTTATTGCGGTTTCGCCAATAATGCATTATGGCCACTAATGCACGATCAACATCAACTGGTAGATTATCAGCCCCAAGATTTTAAAATTTATCAGGATGTTAATTTACGTTTTGCCAAGCACCTGAAACAGGTGGCCTCTCCTCATGACATCATCTGGATCCATGATTACCATTTCTTAAGTGTGGCGCATTATTGTCGTAAGCTCGGTATGCGTAACCGTATTGGCTTTTTCCTGCATATTCCTTTTCCTGAACTGAGACTCTGGCAGACTTTACCTGCTTATCGCGATCTGGCCCATCATTTAGCCAATTATGATGTAGTGGGTCTACAAACTTCTCGCGATCAGGAAAATTGTCTGCAGTTCCTTGAACAGACCTTGAAAGTCCAACATCGTCATAGTGAAATTTTAAATTATCAATCTCGAAAGATTCATGTGAAATGCTATCCAATTGGTGTGCATCCTGTGCAACTACAAAATCAGGCCTCAGATACTCATCTAGAAAAGCTGCCCTTTAATCTCGACACAGCGCCGCCTTATAAAACCATCATTTCGGTTGACCGGATTGATTATAGTAAAGGCTTATTGGAAAAAATCGGATCTTTGCAGAGCCTGCTAGAAGATCAGCCAGAATTTAAAAATCAATTCCAGCAATTACAAATTGCCTGCCCATGCCGGCTGGATGTAAAAACCTACCAAAATCTGTATGAGCAATTTAAATCTGCCGTGCAGGAACTTAATACCCAGCAGGGTACAGCGGACTGGGTACCTTTTGATTGCAGCTATGACACCTTGGGGCATGAAGCCTTGATGCAACTCTATCGCAAGGCAGATATCTGCTGGGTAAATTCGATCCGGGACGGTATGAACCTGGTTGCCAAAGAATATATTGCTGCACAGGACCCTCTAGATCCCGGTATCTTGATTTTGTCTAAATATGCCGGCGCTGCCGAACAAATGAGAGAAGCTTTACTGGTGGATCCATATGAACACGACAGTATGGCCAAGGCCCTGAAAAAAGCGCTACGCATGCCTAAATCAGAACGTTTAGAGCGTTATCGGTATTTAAATCAGGGCTTGAAAAACTTCGATATTATTCGCTGGCGTGATCAGTTCATTACTGACCTGAAAAACTCGCAAAGTCTGCGGATCTATCGCCCTGTGGCTACCGGAGCGTCAACCCAGTTCAGCGTAACTGCTTAAGTTTTGAGCCTAAAAAAAACACCAGCATTAAGCTGGTGTTTCATTTTGAAGAGGAGCAACTGCATCTCCGCCTTGGTGAACTTCTCTTGGCTCTGCAGTGAGATGATTCAAAATCGTAATACCCAACAGGCCAATCGCAATGACGCTAAATACCAGACTTAATCCAATCATTTCACTGCCAAATCCTACCAATGCTGGTCCAATCAATGAACCTGTATAAGCAAATACCGATACATAAGACAATGCTACATGTGAAGCCAAGGTTTTTTGACGTCCTGCACGGGAAAACATCAGCGGTACAATATTGGCACTACCTAAGCCTAAAATTGCATAACCTACCAATACTACTTGCCAGACTGGCGCAAACACTACTGTCAATAAACCGGTGGTCGCCAGGAGTGCACTTAATAAAATCGTATTTTTTTCACCTAACTGGTTAACAATCAAGTGTCCGCTAAAACGTCCCAATACCATCAAGCCAGCAAAGAAACTGTAAGCTAAACCGGTTTGTGCAGCTGGTAAACTAAACTCAGTGCTCAGATAAATACCACTCCAGTCCATGGCGGCACCTTCAGAGAGGAAAGCAACAAAACAGATTAGACCAATGCCTAAAATCGCCAAGGTCGGTGCTGCTTTTTTCACAGGCTGTTTTGGTGACAATGCTTCATCTGTCACTGTTTTAGACTCAGCACCCAAGCTAAAAGGAACAGCAATTAAGGCAATAAGCAGCAAAATGCCACTGACAATGATCGCACCGCTTAAAGGTGCCAGTCCGAATCCCATCAACATGGTCATACCCAGCACCCCAGCCAGACCACCTAGACTACATACCCCATGAAAACCAGACATTAAACTTTTACCGAGTTTTTTCTCAATCTGTGCAGCCTGCATATTGACAGTAACACCCAAAGCGCCAGCACTTGCACCAAATAAAAACAGGCTGACAGCCATCATTATATGATTTGGGCTATAAGCCAGCGCAGGGAGAATGAACATCAATGCACTCAGAATCACTGCTAAGACTGCACGGCAACCCAAGGCATTGGCCAGTCGGCCTGCCAGTGGCATAGCCAGCATCGAACCGATCCCGGCACAGAGCAATAGCAGACCGAAATCAGCATGATTTAATAACAGGCGCTGCTGTGCATATGGAATTAACGGAGCCCAAGCCGCAGTACCAAAGCCCAAGCAGAAGAAGCACAACGCAGTCGCTATTTTCTGCCATAAATATGGTGATGGAGACTGAATTCGAGAAAGCAGTGTTTGATTGAACATTGTATTACCAAAAAAGAGGGTTCAGGCATCCATTACCGAGCATCCATATAAAAACCCCACAGACTTATAGTTAAAATATATAAGTATGCAGGGCTGAATTTGTGTGAATTATAAACAGAATAATTTTAAATGGAATACTTTTTAGACACAAAATTTGAGATTTTTTACAAGTCTCTGATTGTATAAAATTTATAGTTTTATGTTTTTATTTGCATAGGCTGATCGTTTTTTTTGTAGCCTGTTTAAGCTCAAGGTTTTGTAAAAAATGGGCAAAACCTGCAGTAATTTTTGAACTGAGACGACTGCTAGTCGTAACTCTGAGCTGATTTGACCAGACAATCTGGGCGCCAGCTTCTTCTAAACGATGGATGAATTCAACATCTTCATGACACTCCATTTGCTGAAAACCGTTAACTTTCACATAAGCTGAAGCTTTAAAACACAGGTTTGCGCCATGAATATGCCGATGCCCCATCCTGTCCTGATAATGTCTCAGGTAAGCCTGACGGGTCTTGTGACTTAAATGATCCCATTGATCCAGCTCCACCACGCCACAAATCGCATCGGTCGGTTGATGCTGAGACATGACCTGAAACCAGTCACATTGTACAAATGAATCGGCATCAGTACAGCAAATCCAGTCACAGCCCTGTCCGATCATCTGCTGAACACCCAGATGACGCGCCTTGCCTACATTTCGAAAGTCGCAGCTGATGGCCTGAATACCCATTTGCTGAACTTTAACTGCGGTATTATCGGTACAATTGTCCAGGACCACAAGAATCTGGATTTCAGGAAGATTCTCTATGGATTTAAAATATTGAAAAAAATAAAGTTGGGCTGATTTTAACGCCAGCAGGCAGCGTTCAATATAAGCTTCCTCATTACAGGCCGGAATCACCACACCGATTTTTTTCATCTTAAACCCTCCAGCTCTGCCACGGATTGTGCTGTATTTAACCAGAGATCCACTAAAAAATCGGAGTCCTGTAAACTTAAATGATGTGTATAGTTTAAATGCGCATTGAGATATTGATGGATATCTTCACCATTCAAACTATATCCTGAGATTGGCGTACGCCAATGACAGCTCAAGATACATCCCCCGGGTTCCAATGCAGTATGCAACCATGTCAGTACCTGGTCCAGTGCAGTGGGATTCAGATAATATAAAATCTCACTGACCACAATGAGCTGAAATTTCTGTTTTGGCAGGTTATCGGGCACGATACGCTGTAAAACCTGTACATGCGGATAAGTGTGTAAACGTTGCCGGGCTAACTGGATCGCAGTATCGTTAGCATCCAGACACATTAAGCTATCGGTGCGCTGCGCCAGTTCCTGACTAAAGACGCCATTGCTACAACCAATCTCAATTGCAGATTCAAAGCGCAACTGCGGCAATAGTGCCAGACAAATCTGCCGTTTGCGCTGTTCATACCAACGCTGTTCATATTGCCAGGGATCTCCCTGATTCAGGGCATATAGAGCATCGAAATATTCCTGATCATAGGCTGCGTTACTGTTCATACAGATACACCTCCCAGGGTTGTAAAAGACGTTGCAATGCCTGCTCTGGCAAAATAGCGGCTTGTTCTATGGTAGGGTCAAGCTCGAGCTGACTCTTAAAACATCGCGCAGCTATAGACTTATATTGCAGTTCTTCTTCAGTTAGTCTGAGTTGATGAGCGACGCTCCAGGGAATTCTGGTATCTCCAGGGGTTGCCCAATGCCACGCCCAAATCAGGACCTGAATACAGGCTAAATTAAGCTCAGTCGCCAGCTGCTGGGTGACCTGCCCTGTAATTTCATGATCTGGATGCCCATCATGAACAAATGTGGTAATTAGCACGTCATTCGGCTGCAGATAAGATTGCAGGTGCTGCAGCAACAAATCCCGCTGTTCGGCCACCTTGCCATCCTGAATGTCTAAAGCGATCCGCAGAATATTCTGTTTTAAAGGTAACGCTTCTAAAGCTGCTCGCGTTTCAGCAGGACGAATCTGGTTCAACTCTTCGGGAGTATACAGACTAGAGCCGGGATGACTGGCTGTCCCGTTGGTAACGGCAAAAAGTACGATTTGATATCCAAGTTTGTCCAGACGCTGAATCAGACCTCCACATCCCAAAATTTCATCATCGGGATGAGGGGCAATAATGCAGATCCTGGCATCTGGTGGAATAACCTTAGGAATATCGAATTCCGGCATCTGTTGCAAAATTTCACAGGTACGCCATTCTTCCAGCTGTGTGCCTTCACCATGGATGACACGATCACCCACAATCTCATGTCTTATAATGCCCATAGTTCTTCCTCCTGTGCGCTTAACTCACCAATTCGCTCCAAATCAAATGCGGCATGACTTTGACGAATAAATACCGGAAGATCTGCTGCAAGCCGGGCGAAATGCGGATGCTCACAATACGGCGCAGCCCCAAGAGCCTTACCCACATGGGTAAGCACGTTTAAAGCCGTTGCTTCAACCTGAGCACGCAGACTGCGAATGTTTAATTCATGTGAGTATTGTGGCTGCTGATCAATTAATTCAGCAACTTGATAAAATAAGGCTTGTGTTGCTAGAAGCTCCCGACTGATTTCACCAAGATACATGGCTTTATAGGCATGCGGTTTGACCAAGAATGTCTGCCTTAAATACTCAGCCAAACGGACAGTTGCGCCATACCAGCACGCGGCCACACCTGCGGCACCATGCCAGAATCCGGGCCGATCCAGATAGGCATCCGGAGCTGCGACTTTTTCTACCTCGACCTGATCCAGTTCTAGTCTGGCAGTTAAAGTATGCTGCATGCCCACTGCCTGCCATGCATCCTGATAATGCTGAATGCCTTCTTGCTGCAGATCCAGAATCAGTAACTGGGATTGTTGTTGCTCATCACGGTAAGTGAGCAGGCCGTGTTGCACCCAGACCGATGCAGAACACCAGGGCTTAATTCCGGTGAGATTTCCTGCTTCCAGCTTTAAAGGTCGGGGGCCACCTTCTGCTGCCCATACTGCCCATAAGCCTTTTTTCATGACTGGAATATTCAGTTCATGCAAAATGGCCAAAGCATCTAAATGCGATTCAAACAGTTTTCCCAAGCTCAGATTACTGGCTGAGACCTGGCTGAGTATCTGCCAGCGTTTTAAGGTAGCTCCAGAAGCGGGATAAGGCACCTGAGCGGAAATCTCCACCAGCTCCATTAAAGTGTGGTGAATTTTTTCTTGTAACTCCAGAGGAGAAGTTTCAAATCTTTGTAATATTGAACCGAGGTTCATGCATGCGGTTCCTCATAAAATTCGGAAAATATTTTTGTGTTTTTTTAAAGTCAGTTATTTCAGTTAGTGAGAAAGCTTACGCATTTGTTTCAAACGTGTAGTTAATCCTAATACCTTACGCCTTGCATTAATCTCCTCTTCATTGAAACAGAGTTGCTGCATGAGTTCAGCTAAAGGCAAATGATTATGCTCAATGAGATAAATATCCTGTTCTCTGCTCCATTTGGCTTGCTGTACCTGTGCCAACAACTTTTTGACATCCGGTTTCACCATCTCTTCGTCCATATAAAAACCGGGAGGATAGAAGCCGGAACCTCTATCCTCCAACATAATAGCATGGGTAATTTAAGCAGGAATCGCTTCCGCAATAGCTTCACGCGCCCAGACACGATGATTCAGGATCAAAGTCTTAAAGCTATCTTGTACTGCTTCAAACTGTCCGTTTGCCAAGGTTCCTTCATCACTAACCAAGCGTAAATGTTCAATCAGCTTGCCTTTATCGCCCAGGAACACAATTGGTTTTAAATGCTTGTAGGCTTCCAGCAGATAATGAGTTGCCACCCCGTCTTTCATCACCACATCGTAATTGTCACCGTCAGCAATCACCACGGCATCATAGGCGATGGATGGCTCGGCTTTTTGCATACCATCGGAAGGAATCACATCACCTTGCAGACCCAGTACCGGACCCGGTTTTGGAGTCAGTACATCCACTACAGCCCCTTCTGATTCTGCCCAGGCTTGAACAGCTTTGATACTGGCCTCATTGGCTTTATCGTGTACCAGCAGGGCAATTTTTCGTGCCTTAATATCTTCAGGTTTAAATGCCTCGAAAGATAAGCGTGGTGAAATCTGCACATCCGGTAATTTCGCAGCTTTTTTCTCTGCCGGAATTTCAATACCCAATTGATCAGCCACTTGTTGAGCCAAGTCCAGATCGATATTGCAGAGCACTTCCAGAACTTCACGCTCACGAATATATTTGCGCTCCACCTTGCTCAGCTCGAAGACATAGGCATCGACAATGTGCTTTTGCTCATGTGGCGCCTGGCTGCGGTAGAAAAGACGGGCCTGACTAAAGTGATCGCTGAATGATTCGCTACGCTGACGGATCTTGTGTCCATCAATACGTTCCTGATAACTTTCAAAGCCACCGCCTTGTGCTGCAGGCGGAGTTTCAGCCGGCCAGTTATTATCAATCGAATTCGGCTCATAACTGGCTTGACCGGTATGTACAATACGCTGATGTAAACCGTCACGCTGATTATTGTGGAATGGACAAACCGGCTTGTTAATTGGGATCTGGTGGAAGTTCGGACCACCTAAACGGCTAAGCTGAGTATCGGTATAGGAGAACAGACGTGCTTGTAATAATGGATCATTGGTAAAATCCAGTCCTGGCACAATATGTCCCGGACAGAATGCCACCTGCTCGGTTTCACCGAAGAAATAATCGACATTGCGGTTCAGCACCATTCTGCCAATCGGCGTCACGGGCACCAGTTCTTCCGGAATAATCTTGGTTGGATCCAGTAAGTCAAAGTCATACTTCATCTCATCTTCTTCTGGAACCACCTGTACACCTAGCTCCCATTCCGGATAGTTACCGGAGGCAATCGCTTCATATAAGTCACGACGATGGAAATCCGGATCCTTACCCGCCAGTTTTTGTGCTTCATCCCAGACTAGCTGGGCGAGACCCTGTTTGGGGGTCCAGTGGAATTTCACAAAAACTGCTTTATTCTCGGCATTGATAAAACGGAAAGTATGCACACCAAAGCCTTGAATGGCTCTTAAATTACGTGGGATGCCTCGATCTGACATGGCCCACATGACCGCATGTGCAGATTCAGGAACCAATGAGACAAAATCCCAAAAAGTATCATGTGCAGTGGCACCGGTAGGAATCTCGGTCTGTGGTTCAGGCTTGACGGCATGCACGAAATCCGGGAACTTGATGCCATCCTGAATAAAAAATACCGGAGCATCATTCGCCACTAAATCAAAATTACCTTCTTCAGTATAGAACTTGGTGGCAAAACCACGAATGTCGCGCACGGTATCTGCTGAGCCACGCGGTCCCTGTACGGTAGAAAAACGCACAAATACTGGTGTTTGTACGTCGGTATTGGTCAGGAAGCTAGCTTTGGTGAGTTTTTCATTCCCCGGATAAGCCTCAAAATAGCCATGTGCGCCAACACCACGGGCATGCACAATACGTTCAGGAATTCGTTCATGGTCAAAATGGGTAATTTTTTCCCGAAGAATGAAATCTTCGATCAAGGTGGCACCGCGAACGCCTGCCTTGAGACTGTTCTGGTTGTCGGAAATTTTAACCCCTTGATTGGTGGTGAGTGCCTGCTCGGTCGCATCACTGCGATATACATCGAGCTGCTCACTTTTTTTATTGGTATTTTGTTTATCTAAACCGTCTTTTCCAGACGCAGGGCTATTGGCCTTAATTTTCATGATGTTTTTTCCTTGCTGAGCTTGAGTTTAGTGCAGATATTTTTGTCTGTCTCAAAATCGCTTGAGCTGATATTTTGCATGGCTTACCGAATCAAAATCATCCCGCAAGTCAATCTGCTACAGCCGATCCTGTATCAGCCTCACATTTTTTCTGAATATGCTGACTCGAAGCATTTTTGCTTTTCTGGGAATATTGTTATTGGTTTCGCCTGTGTCCTAACATAACTGCATTTAGAAGTAAGATTTATTATTGTTTGTAGTCACTTGTTTAATTAAGGCAGTGTTGTGTTATTTTTTTATAAACTCTCGCTTTATTTATGTTTTAAATTTTCACATAAACCATTTATTTAAAATAAGATATTAGAAATACTCCAATGATGGGGGTAAGTCGGATTAAGTATAAGAATACGTGATTTTACTCATAAATCAGCACTCTAGATTATTACACTTCTGAAATGATAAAGACTTTTTAAAGCATCCATTTGCTTTAAAGAATTAACTCGTTAGCTAGTAAACGTGATCAAAATGGTCATTTTTAAATGGTTACACTCCTACGTCTCACTTATACATAATGACTAAACTTTATGTCTGCATACTCATCTAATATCTATAACTTATAACCACTTAAATCGATCTCCTCATAGAGAGATCAACTATCCAGTTATAGGGATGACTTCATCTTCTGACTCAGGTTTTTGAATCCATCCGAATTTATTCTCATACACCATATCGCATTAAGTTTTAAGGAGTAAGAGCATGGCCTCTTCTAAAAAAGAATCTAAAGCAATGAAAATTGATATCGGGATTTCTCATGATGATCGCGCCAAAATTGTCGACGGTTTGTCCAGACTCTTAGCAGACAGTTATACCCTGTATTTGATGACTCATAATTTCCACTGGAATGTCACCGGCCCCCAGTTCAACAGTCTGCATAACATGTTTATGACGCAATACACTGAGCAGTGGAATGCACTGGATATTATTGCTGAACGTATCCGTGCTTTGGGTTTCGCAGCACCAGGCACCTATAAACAGTTTGTAAAACTTACCTCCATTCAGGAAGTCGAAGGTGTACCCACTGCTGACGAAATGTTGCGTTTACTCGTAGATGCACATGAAACTGTGGCACGTACCGCCAGAAGTATTTTTTCAACGATTGAAGAGGCAAATGATCAGCCGACAGCTGATATTCTTACGCAGCGTCTGGAAGTGCACGAAAAAACGGCCTGGATGCTCAGAAGCAGTCTGCAGCAATAGAGCCATACTGCATAAAATGAGAAGCCCGGCTTATTCACAGGGTGAAGTAGATATTTAACAGAGCACCCTAAGTGCATAGGTACGCCCTAACGTTTTTATTAGTTTTATTAGTTAGATTTATTGATCCTAAGTGACTAAAGCGGCTGAAAAGAAAGTAGCCTAAAACAAGGTGATCAAAATCAAACCGTCAAAATCTTAAGGATAGGATGTAGGCACTCGCCTGCATCCTTTTTAACCAGTAGGTTGTTTCCAGATTATTTCATTCTCAGCTATGGCGATCATTTTTTGAAAGCTATAAATCTGAAATATCTTTTCTCGCTTCAAAAAATTAGCTCTCCTGGTTCCTTGCAGTACAGCTTAATCTTGAGGAGAATTGCTAGAATCACTTTCAATCCGGCCATCGACCAGATTAATGGTACGGTCACAAGTGGCTGACAGGCGCGGATCATGCGTCACCAGAAGTACAGCACAACCACGTTCACGATGCACTTTACGGAACAGCTCAAACATGTCAGCCGCAGTCTGGGTATCCAGATTGCCTGTAGGTTCATCTGCCAATAATAATGCCGGCTCAGTGATCAAGGCTCGCGCAATGGCTACCCGCTGCTGCTGTCCTCCCGAAAGTTCATTCGGTTTACGTTCAGCAAATTTTTCCAGTCCTACTGCGGCCAGCAAATCTCGTGCGCGTTGCAATGCCTGCTGATTCGGCTTGCCTTGCGCCATCATTAAAGGCATTAAAATATTATCCATTGCACTAAAGGCTTGGATCAGGTGATGAAACTGGAATACAAATCCGATGCTGGTGCCACGCAATGCAGTACGGGCGGCATCATCCATCGCGCTGGTAGGCTGTCCCAATAAATACAGTTCACCACTTGTCGGTTTATCCAGCAACCCCAAAATGTTTAATAAAGTACTTTTACCAGAACCCGAAGGGCCAATGAGTGCAGCAAAGTCATTGCGATCAATGCGCAGATCAATGCCATGCAAGATCTCCACCTCATTCGGCTGGCCAATATTATAAGATTTTCGCAATGCTTCCAGACGTAGGACTTCTTCAGCTTGATTAGACATGACGAATCGCCTCCACCGGATCAAGTGCCGCTGCCCGACGTGATGGTACTGCCGCAGCCAGCACCCCTGTTAATGTCGCCAGCAATAGGGCCAACAAGACCAGTTCAATCGAAATTGGAATATAGAATAATCCCGGACCAAAGTTATTAAATACCCAAACCAGACCATAACTGACCACGCTTCCCAGGACTGAACCAAGCAAGCCAAAGATTGCCCCCTGAAACAAAAAAACCCTCAAAATTTGTGATTGGGTCGCACCGGTCGCTCGCAAAATTCCAATCTCCCGGGTGCGCTGTACCACACTGACAGACATGACGCTGGCAATACCGAACGCAACCGAAATCGCTACAAAGACAATAATCATATTGGTCGATAGACTTTGGGCAGTAATTGCATTCATAAGCTGCGTATTGGTTTCAATCCAGCTTTCCGTCTTCAACGAAGTCAGGCGCGCGATTTGTGCTGCAACCTGGTCTGCCTGAAAAATATCATCAATGGTCAGATCGATGACTGTTATTCCGCCCGGCAGGGAGAGCAAAGACTGCGCCTGCTTTAAATCCAGATAAACATAGCGAGCATCCAGATCACGAACCCCAAGTTCGAATATACCGGCAATATTGACCACAGCGCTGTTCTGCTGACCAGTATCCAGTCGCAGCTTGCTGCCGACCTGTACTCCCAGATCTTTGGCCAACTGACTGCCAATCAATACATCATCTGCCCCAACTCGTAACTGCCCGCTAATCAGATATTCTTTTAAGGGAATAATCTGCTGATAACGTTCCAGATTCATTCCGACCAGCGCCACCGACTCGATCGCATCACCGCGCTGAACAAAGGCAGGCCCTGACACAACCGGTGAGACAGCAGTCAACACAGGCAACTGGTCCAGGGTTTCGGTAATCTGCTGCCAGTTATTAATCGAACGCAGTCGCTGTGCCCGTTTATCTTCTTGCAACAATTGCACAGTACCCGCAGGAGGCGACACCACCTGATTGACTTCATCTGGTGACAGCAGACGAATATGGGCCTGGGTGCCTAGCGTACGTTCAATAATATTTGCTTGCAGCCCCTGAATCAAAGCAGTAATGAATACAATTACAGCCACGCCTACCGCGACGCCGACAGTGATCATCAGAGATTGTGCCCGGCCCTCGCGCAAAAAACTGACCGCGATTTTCCATTCGATCCAGAGCCGCCCAAGAAAATTTTTCAATCGAAATTCACCGGTAATTCATTTTTACTATCTGTATTATCATTAGCAGAATTCATCACGGAGGTTGTTTGCGGCTCTACCCGAACTCTAGCCCCATCCTTTAATGAAGAGTCTGCATTCACCAATACTTGGTCACCTGCTTTCAAGCCGGAAACTACTTCGGACATGGTCAGGCCACGCAGGCCTAAACGGACCTGCTGATGCTTTATTTTTTTATCACGAACCATTAACACCACTGCCTTATCGCCTTTGACACTGCTTAAGGCATCATTGGGAATGGCGAGTGCTCGCTCCCTTCTGGCAGTCTCGACATTGACCGAAACAGTCATATCCTGCCGAAGAAAATCAGGTACCGGATTAACAACTAATCTGACTTCTACTGTACCACGTTGCGGATCAATACTCGGTGCAATAAAGCTGATACGCGCCGGAAAGCTCTGATCCGGATACGCATCTGCAATCACAGTAGCTGTTTGCTCTAAGGCCAGTTGTGGCAAGTTCCGTTCATCCAAGGGTACCCGAATTTCCGTATTGCCATTCAAGGCCACCGTAAATAGTGTTTGTCCAGGCTGAACCAGATCGCCAGGCTCTACATCACGTGTCAGCACTGTTCCTGCCACCGTAGAACGTATTTTTGCCTTGGCCAGTTGCGCCTGTGCCACCGCGAGCTGTTGGCGCAGTGAAGCTTCTTCAACTTGTCCGGATGCCAGGGCTTCTGCTTTCAGGCGCGCCGTTTCAAAATTGTTACGTGCGACCCTTTCTGTCTCTACCGCCTGTTCTATTTCTTCAGCCGAGAGTATGCCTACACCAGCAGCGCGTCTACGTGCTGCTTCACGGCTGGCCTGATCCAGTTGCGCTTTGGCACTGGCCAGTTCGGCCTCTGCCTGTGGGCGCTTGACCTTAGCCAAATCGGTGAGTGCCAGCTCGGCTTGCTTGACCTGGGCCAGAAGCTCATCAGATTTCAGTACCACCAACAGGTCACCCGGCTTGACTTTATCCCCCTCTTTGACTCTTGTTTCGAGAACCACCCCGGTAATTTCGCTGCCGATCTGAGTCCGTGCCACGGTCGTGACCCGCCCGCTCGCAACGACATTTTGTACCAGCGGCATGGCGCTTAAGGTATAACTAGGTACCTTTGGTCCCTGCCACCAGCGAAATAGAGCAAAAGCCAGTACCAGTATCAGCAAGACAATGATGATCAATAACTTATAACGGCCAACACGCAATTGCACATCTCCGGTTGAGAATTAAATAATTGTATATGAGTGAACAAGGTACAGGCATTTGTTTATATTTATTTAAACTTATAAAAATATTTCTAAAAACTCTAGGCTATATCGCCTTTATTTTTCTTTCATCTCTCATTTTTCAGGCTGATGTGTTGAGTAAAAGCTGTTTATTTTCCTAATCAAGTTTCCTATTCTCTCTTTGATACTACAACCTATGTATCTTTGAACAGTTTATTTTTTTTAATTTTTTTGAAAAGAATTATCTTTATAACGCTTTTAAAGCTATTTGTATCACTTAAAATTTCTGAGCGAATCAGAAGATTTCTATTTCCCATGCATTGATAGGACTTTGCTTTCTTTCTATCTAAATTTCACTCTACCTCTCCATTTTATTGAGGTTCTTGTTCGATGCTCATAGCTTGTTATAACCCTTATAAAAAATAGTTGAGCTACGTATTGAATCCGGTTTTATTAAATCAGGTAACAAAACTTTAAGTATTGAAAGTGAATATCACTTATGCCATTAAGATCTGCTAAACTTCACACAACCTTCATAACTCTAAGAGTCTTGTATCTTAAAATCTTTATCTAACTGATAGTTAAAATTTTTATCTAATTAAAACAAGCTATTAAATATCGATAAATTTTTATGAAGCCACTCAACCATTTAGCTTTCCCACAAAATGGAGCTTCAAATGAATGATTTAAATAACAATATATTATCCCGTTTAAGCCTGCTGATGATGATTTCATTATTGGCCGCTTGCAGTAGTGATAATGGCAATAACAACTATCAAGGTAATCCTCCTTCGAACCAGACACCACAATTATCACCTGCTGTTGGAGCTAAAATAAAGAAACAGTGTGAACAGCTCGGTTCATTTCAGTATGCCAACACCACGATTACTTCAGCTACTGCCCTGGAGGCAGGTGCTGAGACCGTTGCCAATAAACCTATTCGGGCACATTGTCTGGTGACAGGATATATGTTTCCACGAACCAGCCCTATAGATGGACAAGAATATCGTATTGGTTTTGAAATGCGTCTTCCTCTGGACTGGAATGGCCGTTTTCTTTTCCAGGGCAATGGAGGGTTTGGTGGTGAGATCATTCCAGCGCTAGGTTTTATCGGAAGTGGGGGGCCACTCACCAATGCTCTCTATGAAGGTTTTACAGTGATCTCTTCAGATATGGGCCATACGCTTGAACAAAACTCTACTTTTGGACTGGATCCTCAGGCGCGACTTGATTATGGCTATGCTGCCATGACCAAGTTAACCCCGATGGCAAAGCAGCTCATCAAGTTTAGTTATGACAAACTGCCTGACAGATCCTATGCTGCTGGACCTTCCCGTGGCGGTAACCTTGCATTAATTGCAGCTACGCGATTACCAAATGAATTTGATGGTATTTATGCCAATTCACCTCCATTTGACGTACCAGTGGCAATAGTTGCACAAATATATGATGCACTACAGTTGAGAAAAGTCGCCACCGATGTTGATGATTTAGTGACAGCTTTTACTCTAGAAGAAAGAAAAGTTGTGGCAGATGCTGTTTTAAGGCAGTGTGACCAGCTTGATGGCATTACCGATGGTATGGTGCAGGATGTGGATCAGTGTCAGACACGATTTAATATTGAGAGAGATGTTCCTGTCTGTCAGGGTGAAAGAAATGGTACTTGCCTGTCAGCAGAACAGATTCAGGTGATTTCCGATGTATTTAAAGCTCCGGTAAATTCTAAAGGTGAAGAATTCTATGTGGGTGAAGCTTATGATCCGGGTATCATCGGGCAGAAATGGGCCAATGTAAAATTGTTTTCTACTCAATATCTAGAAGGTCTTGCTAGTGCCACAGCAATTGCATTTCAGGTCCCGCCTGAGGAGGCACCTTTGCAAAATCCACTGGAATTTGCATTGAATTATAATTTCGATACCGATCTTATCAAGTTATTCAAGACAGATAGTACCTATAAAGAAAGTTCGGTTGAATTTATGGGACCACCTAATCCACTAAACCTGACTCCTCTGACTTCAAATGGAGGTAAACTTATTGTAGTCCATGCAGTAGCAGATGGATCTACTGCCTCCATGTATGAGTCACAAAACTGGTATAAACAACTCTTGGAACGCAATTCAGCCAATATACAAAATTCCGTTCGGTTTTTCCGGGTTCCAGGTATGAACCATGTTTCTCAGGGTGTTGCTACTGACCAGTTTGATGGACTTACTGCACTGGTCAGATGGGTGGAATATGGTGAAAAACCTGATCGTATCATTGCCACTGCACGAGGTCCTGGCAATCCGAGTGGAGAAATTAATCCCGAGATTCCGTCAAACTGGGCACCAAACCGGACCCGCCCACTCTGCCCATACCCATTAATTGCACGTTATAGTGGTCAGGGAGATAGCGAAAAAGCTGAAAGCTTTAACTGTGCTCGATAGCTTCTACCCTTCACTTAAACGCTTATTCAACTGGAAGAAATAACTTTTATTTCTTCCAGTTTTAGTGAGGAATTTGAAATTCTATAGTTGTTCCACTTACACTTTGCAAGGTTGCTTCTAACTCAAGGGCATCCTGATTCAGGTACACATCTCTTCCTGTTTTATTAAATCAGGTAACAAAACTTTAAATATTGAAAGTGACTCACTTTCAGGCATTAAGTATTGCTAAAATAAGAACAGCCTTCATAACTCTTGAGTTATTACTCTTGATCTTGTTGATAATTAAAACTTTTATTTAATGAAACAGGCTATTTAAATATCAATATATTTCTATGAAGTCACTCAACCATTTAGTTTTACTGCAAGATGGAGCTTCAAATGAATGATTTAAATAACAATATATTATCCCGATTAAGCCTGCTTATGATGATTTCTTTTTTATTGGCAGCCTGTGGTGGCGATAATGACAATGACAGATATCAAGGTAATCCTCCTTCTAATCAAACACCACAATTATCACCTGCTGTTGGAGCTAAAATAAAGAAACGGTGTGAACAGCTGGGTTCATTTCAATATGCCAATACCACGATTACTTCAGCCACTGCTGAGGCTGCGGGTGCTGTGACTGTAGCTGAAAAACCCATTCGGGCCCATTGTGTAGTCACAGGCTATATGTTTCCACGAATCAGTCCTATAGATGGGCAAGAGTATCGAATTGGTTTTGAGATGCGTCTTCCTCTGGACTGGAGTGGCCGCTTTCTTTTTCAGGCCAATGGTGGATTTGGTGGAGAACTCATTCCAGCCTTAGGTTATGTTGGAAGCGGGGGGCCACTCACCAATGCCTTATATGAAGGCTTTGCTGTGATCTCCTCAGATATGGGTCATACACTTGAACAAATTACTACTTTTGGTATAGACCCACAGGCCAGGCTTGATTATGGTTATGACTCGATGATCAAGTTAACCCCGATGGCAAAGCAGCTCATCAGGTTTAGCTATGACAAACTGCCAGACCGATCTTATGCAGGTGGCGCTTCACGAGGTGGAAATCTGGCGCTGAATGCAGCTACACGCTTACCAAGGGAATATGATGGTATTTATGCCAACTCGCCTTCCTTTGAGCCGCCTCTTTCATCAATAGCACAAATTTATGATTTTAAAGAACTCCGAAAAGTCGCTACGGAAATTGATGAGACAATAACAGCTTTTACCGATGCTGAAAGAAAAGTTGTAGCGGATTCTGTCTTAAATAAATGTGACAAGCTGGATGGTATTGTAGATGGCATGGTACAGGATGTAGACCGATGCCAATCAGAATTTAATATCCAAAGAGATGTTCCGGTGTGTCAGGGAGAACGTAATGGAACCTGCCTGTCAGCAGAACAGATACAGGTTATCGCTGCTGTATTTGATACACCTGTAAACTCTAAAGGTGAAAAATTTTATGTCAGTGAACCTTATGATCCAGGAATCGTTGGACAGAAATGGGCCAATTTGAAACTAGCACCTCTTAGCGCTTTAGATCGTAGTGCTGGAGTATTAGGCACTGTGTTCGAGACTCCACCTAATTTATTAGGATTGGAAAGACCGAGTGAATATATCTTGAATTATAATTTCGATACTGACCTTATCAAGCTATACAGGACAGATAACACCTATAAGGAAAGCTCAACTGCTTTTATGGGACCACCTGATCCATTAAATGTGACGCCTCTCACTTCAAGAGGAGGTAAAATTATGGTAGTACATGCAGTAGCGGATGGCTCTACCTCCGAGAAGGAATCACAAAACTGGTATGATCAGCTTTTGCAACGTTATTCAGCCACTATACAGAATTCAGTACGATTTTTCCGGGTTCCGGGTATGAACCATGTTTCTCAGGGTGTGGCTACTGACCAGTTTGATGGACTGACTGCACTGGTCAGATGGGTGGAATATGGTGAAAAACCTGACCGTATTATTGCCACTGCACGCGGTCCGGGTAATCCGAGTGGAGACATTAATTCTGAAATCCCGTCAAACTGGGCACCAAACCGGACCCGCCCACTCTGTCCATACCCATTAATTGCACGTTATAGCGGTCGGGGAGATAGCGAAAAAGCTGAAAGCTTTAACTGTGCTCGATAGCTTTTACACTTCACTTAAACGCTTACTCAACTGGAAGAAATAACTTTTATTTCTTCCAGTTTTAATTCGCTATCTGGATTTAAACACGATAAGGGCTAGAACATTGTAGCGAGGGAAAGTTAAACAGTTTCTAATTGACCGACCTGATGATACGCACGGTTAAAATACACCAGACTTTCCTCCTGCTGACTCTGTCTAATCGCGATGACACGACATAAAAATATACTGTGTGTGCCCACTTTTTGAATTTCTTCAATCTGGCAATCAAAGCTCACCAAAGCATCATCTAAAATTGGAGCACCTGTTTCAAGCGTGCTCCACTTACCGAGTTTAAAGCGATCTTCAGAGTTAAATTTGCTTGAAGCAAATGCATTGGAGATGTATTCATGCTGCGTGCTGAGTACATTGACTGAGAGTACTTTATTTTTAATGAAATGTTCATGTGAACGAGAGGATTGATTCATACAGACCAGCAATGTCGGTGGGGTATCAGTCACACTGCATACGGCCGATGCGGTAAAGCCATGCATTCCTGCTACACCTTGGGTCGTGATCACATTCACAGACGTGGTTAACAGGGACATTGCATTTCTAAAGTCTATTGCTTCAATCATCTCTTTCATCTCAATTATATATACGATGTGCCTGTACTCAAAGGCAGGCAAATGATCTACGGATCATTCACCCTACTCTGGTTTAGCCATGCTTCTTTTAAGCACCCAGCTCCTGACGAACAATCGCAGCTCCTGCACTAAGTGCTGCGAGTTTGCCCCGAGCCACTTGACGAGACAACGGTGTCATCCCACAGTTGGTTGATGGATACAGTTTGTCTGCATCCACAAATTGCAATGCTTTACGCAGTGTATTGGCAACTTCTTCAGGCGTTTCGATTTGATTGGTTGCAACATCAATCGCACCGACCATGACTTTTTTACCCCGAATCAGCTCAATCAGATCCATCGGTACACGTGAGTTTTGACACTCAAGCGATACAATATCAATTTTTGATTGTTGCAGTTTAGGGAAGGCTGCTTCGTACTGACGCCACTCATTGCCTAAGGTCTTTTTCCAATCGGTATTGGCTTTAATGCCATAACCATAGCAAATGTGTACCGCAGTTTCACATTTCAGACCTTCAAGCGCGCGCTCTAAAGTCGCGACGCCCCAATCATTCACTTCATCAAAAAACACATTGAATGCTGGCTCATCAAACTGGATGATATCGACCCCTGCTGCCTCTAACTCAAGTGCTTCCTGATTCAGAATTTTGGCAAATTCCCATGCCAGTTTTTCACGGCTCTTGTAGTGACCATCGTACAGCGTATCAATCATGGTCATTGGACCAGGCAATGCCCATTTAATTGGCTGCGTGGTTTGGCTACGTAGGAATTTCGCATCATCCACAAACACTGCTTTTTTACGGGAAACTTCACCGACTACTGAAGGTACGCTGGCATCATAACGGTTACGGATACGCATGGTTTCACGTTTCTCAAAATCCACCCCTTCAAGATGCTCGATAAACGTGGTCACAAAGTGCTGACGGGTCTGTTCACCATCACTGACAATATCAATGCCAGCATGGACTTGTTCATGCAAAGACAGCTTTAACGCATCACGTTTTGCTTCTAGTAATTCTGCACCTTCGAGTTTCCAAGCTGACCAAAGCTTTTCAGGTTCTGCCAGCCATGACGGTTTTGGCAAGCTGCCTGCTGTAGAGGTCGGGAGTAACTTTTTAGCTTGTAAAAGTGCCATGTCTAATCTTCTTTCTCTAAATTCGTTTATATCTAAATTCGTTTATATATGTGATCTATCAGGCAGCGTTGTCTTGCTGAGCCGTTGCTACTTTAAAATTGACAGCCCATTCATCCAGAATGTCTTTATACGGCTTAATGAAGTTTTCCTCTGTCCATTTACCTTGTTTGACCGCCAGCTCCCCACGTTCAACACGGTCATAGACAATGCGAGTTAATGAATAGTCGCCATAGCTCAAGCTAGGCTGATACACCACACCTGCAGATGAATTTGTGTTGTAAATTTCAGGACGATAGATTTTCTGGAAGCTTTCCATGGTGCTGATCGCACTGATCAGTTCAAAATCGGTGTAATCGTGCAGCAAGTCGCCCGCAAAATAGAATGCCAAGGGTGCATTGCCATTTTCAGGTTTAAAGTAGCGAACACTTAAGCCCATTTTTTTAAAATATTCATCGGTACGTGAGTAGTCATCATTGGTGTATTCCACACCTAATATCGGGTGAACATTCGCACTACGGTAGTAGGTTTTCGTGGTTGAAACACTCAGGCAAATCACTGGCTGTTTATTAAATTCAGCTTTAAAGACTGCTGAATTCACAAGATGCTGGTACAGCTTGCCGTGCAGGTCACCAAAGTCTTCAGGTTTTTCATTGGCCTTACAGCCGAGTGATGGCAATACCACACTGAAATCATAATCACGTACATAAGATGAGAAGCTATTCCCGATCATGCCTTCAATGCGTTCATTGGTATGATGGTCGATAATTGTACTTTTCAAGGTTTCAATAAAGGGAAAGGTTTGACCATTGCCCTCAATATCAATTTCAGCAGAGATGATATCAATCTCCAGTGAATAACGATCACCTCTAGGATTATCGGCAGTCGCCAAGCTGTTAAAGCGGTTGTTAATCATCGCAAGTGTACGACGAAGATTCTCCTGACGGCTTTCACCACGCGCTAAATTGGCAAAATTGGTGGTTAGACGTGTATTGTTTGCTGGTTTGTAGTTCTCATCAAAACGAATACGTTTAATTGAACATTGAAATGCTGTAGTCATGGAGATATGCCACCCTAAATTTTTATAAAAATATAAAAAGCTAAATTTCTGTCTGGCTTTATTTAAGCGTGAATCCCAAGATGAGTAAAACGATATAAATTCAGTTAAAGGTGAGTAAAATTCATCTAGCGAGTTTTTAGCTTGCTGGTTGGCTCATGACTAAACTACCCCTCTGCATGGATCGAATCTGAAATAGGCAATACCCTCTTATGGACCGACTGAAGATTTTTTGGGCATTAAAAAAGGATTAACGCTTGAATATTTAATAAGAAGCCCTAGAAAAGAGGCTAAAAAATAATTATAAAATTTTGATTTATTCACTGAAGAATTTTAACGGCCAGCAAAAATTAACTGGCCCCACTGTACAAGCAGTTACCTTCTTTATACATGAGCAAATAGGGAGTGAAAAAGATTAAGGTAGAATAAAATACTTAATAAAATTCTTTAGATGGAATTTTTATGACGACAATTAATAAAAAAAACTTAATTTTAAAGATAAGTTTTCATGATAACGGGGTTTTTCTTTTAATTTCAATTATAAATAGTGGAATATGTTATTATTTTTTTGGTGTGATTGGTTTAGTTTTCGGTTTTACCACCGTTCTTTTTAGCAACTTAGTATATGAAGCAAAAGAAGATAAAGCTAACATAATATATATATGGTTCTTATTATCTTTAGCGATAATGGGCGGTTTTATCGGATTTTTATTAAAAATATCCATTGAATTCTATCTGTATATATTCATATTAGCTTTTTTCTACTATCTCATGTATGGGAAAGACCCGACGATAGACAGAACATTTCCTTTTGTACTTATTTTTTCCTGTATAGGAACCATTTTTCAAAATGCAAATATAAAAATGATATATGCTTACTTAACAGGGATTACTATCAGTTTAGTGCTACTCAGTCTATTGCGCTATAAAAAATATGAAAACGATTCTTTTAAAAATGGTTTTTTTCAAAAAGTACATATTTGACGAATGAGAGAATATTTACACGGTCAATTATATATAGTTTATTTGCTTTTTTAAGTCTCTATGTTCCCTATTTTTTTTCACTATATAAACCCTACTGGTCAGCTCTC
The DNA here is from genome assembly GCF_048148385.1 of Acinetobacter sp. 197. Lineage (NCBI taxonomy): Bacteria > Pseudomonadati > Pseudomonadota > Gammaproteobacteria > Moraxellales > Moraxellaceae > Acinetobacter > Acinetobacter sp. 197. Next base: position 6,652 of record NZ_JAYWZK010000001.1, on the reverse strand, counting down.
ACTTTTATAATTTTGTTAAGACCTAAAGAAATTGATATTCTAAGTAAAACAATAGATAGATTTATTGGCTGTTTGGTAGCAGTCATATTTATTATATTACTTTTCAAAGTAGTCAGCTTCAGTCACACATACTTTTATTTATTTATATTTTTAACTCTAGTCTTTATGTTGCCTAGTTTACTTAAAATGTCAAATTCAATTAAAAGTTTTGCTACTACTCTCTTTGTTATTTTATTAATCGAAAGAACTTTCTATACCTATCATCCAAATTATTTTGTGCCGATTTCCAGAGTTTATGAAACATTCCTGGGTGGTTTTTTTGCCATTATGGCGAGTCTGATTCTGAAAAAATTGAGACAATAATTTGAGTGAAGCATTATTCAGCTATTCAAAAGAGAGAGACTAACCATAACTTGAACAAGATATAGAGCTGTTGCAATACTTCTTCTACCTTTTAATAATCCTATGTTTAATTTAAAAAAAACGAATCATTACTTCTTAAATTGCTTATTTCTTATCTTCTACTTTGATGCTTATATTTTCTTCAACATCAAAAAACATTGATGAAAATAGATTCTTCCCTACTGATGAAGGAGTAGCATGCATGCTGGAAGATGAAAGAGAAATATTTGAACGAGATGGCGTGGTGGTTTTACGGGGCTTTTTTAAAGACTGGGTAGGTTTGCTAGAATCCGGCATAAAAGCCAATCAACAAAATCCTGGTCAATGGTTTCGTGACTATACTCCTGGACAGACCCGCGGCCAGTTCTGGGCAGATTATTGTAACTGGCAACGCATTGATGCATTCAATAAATTTGTCCAACAAAGCCCCGCAGCCAAGATAGTCAAAGCCTTAATGCAGTCTCAAAGTGTGCGCATGTTTCATGAACATGTACTGGTTAAAGGTGCAGGTTCATCCAAGGTTACGCCTTGGCATCATGATGCACCTTATTATCCTGTAGATGCAAAACAGACCTTAAGTCTATGGATTCCCCTGGATCCGGTAGCGAGAGAATCTGCCATTGAGTTTATTGCCGGCTCGCACAAATGGGGTAAACATTTCAAGCCACAAAGCTTTAACGGAGAATACTATGATCATGGCGACACGCCTGAAGAAATCCTTCCAGATATTGATAGCCAGCGTGAAGACTACAATATTGTCGGCTGGGCACTGGAACCGGGTGATGCGATTGCATTTAATTATCTGACCATTCATGGCGCGCCAGGCAATGCATCTACTCAACATGCAAGACGTGCAGTCTCATTCCGCTGGTTAGGGGATGATGCAGTCTATGTCAATCGTGGCGGGAAAACTTCTCCACAGTACCCGCAATATATTGGCAAGCTCTCTACGGGGGATGCATTACCTGAAGATGAGTTTCCGTTCGTAGCCTAACTTAGCTCTCCACAACTGTTATTTCCTCTGTTACCAATGTTCGCCTGTTTGAACATTGGTTTTTTTATTTGGATGAGGAAACATTGAATTTGATAAAAAGCCCCAATGACTGGAGCTTTTTAACTTAAGGAATGTTATTCAGAAAAGTGAATAACAGTACGAATCGATTTGCCTTCATGCATTAAATCAAAGGCCTCATTAATCTGTTGCAAGCCCATGGTATGGGTCACAAATGGCTCTAACTGAATCTTGCCTTTCATGGCATCTTCGACCATACCTGGCAATTGGCTACGCCCTTTCACACCACCAAATGCAGTGCCCATCCATTTGCGGCCAGTCACCAATTGAAAGGGACGAGTTGAAATTTCCTGACCTGCCCCTGCAACACCGATAATAATTGACTGTCCCCAACCACGGTGTGCACATTCAAGTGCTGAACGCATCACATTGACATTGCCAATACATTCGAAGGAATGATCCACGCCCCAACCGGTCATTTCTACAATCACTTCCTGGACAGGCTTGTCATAATCCTTCGGGTTAATAAAGTCAGTCGCACCAAACTCTGCTGCCAGTTTAAATTTATCTGGGTTGGTATCGACCACAATAATTTTGCCCGCTCTGGCCTGACGTGCACCTTGTACCACCGCCAGACCAATGCCTCCCAGACCAAACACGGCGACTGAATCCCCTTCTTGGACTTTGGCTGTGTTATGCACTGCCCCAATCCCGGTGGTTACGCCACAGCCAAGCAAACATACATGTTGAGGATTGGCTTCCGGGTTCACTTTTGCCAACGAGACTTCCGCCACCACGGTATATTCTGAAAAGGTTGAACAGCCCATGTAGTGAAAAATCGGTTGACCCTGATAAGAAAAACGGGTGGTGCCATCTGGCATTACACCTTTACCTTGAGTCGCACGAACGGCCACACATAGATTGGTTTTACCTGATTTACAGAATAAGCATTCACCACATTCTGCGGTATAGAGTGGAATCACATGGTCACCCGCTTGCACACTGGTAACTCCCTCTCCTACCTGAACCACAATACCTGCGCCTTCGTGCCCAAGTACTGCAGGAAATACACCTTCAGGGTCAGCACCTGATAAAGTGAAGGCATCGGTATGACACACCCCTGTATGAGTGATTTTGACCAGGACTTCTCCTGCCTTGGGCGGTTCAACATCCAGTTCCACAATCTGTAAAGGCTGTCCTGGAGCAAAAGCAACTGCTGCACGTGATTTCATATTTGGTCCTGCTGATCCTGCAATATATGGTATCGCTGGTTTAAAAAATTAAACAAACAATAAAATTTTTATTCAAAAATTTCTCTTCACTTTTATATGAAGTTCAGATGATTGAAGCAATTCGGTTTTTTTGATTCATATGTTCTGCTTATATGATTTTCGCTATTCAACCGACCTACTTATATTGAATCCATCGAAACAGATTTGATTTTTTGTGAAGTGTCGGACTTCCAAAAAACAAAAAAATAATCAGCACACTGTCACAGTGAGCATAAAGAAAAGGATAGAGACAATGAAATTAGATCATTTTATGGTAGATACTGTGGTTGTGGGTGCAGGTCAGGCTGGCGTGGCAATGAGTGAGCATTTGACCCTGTTAGGGATTTCACATGTGGTGTTAGAGAAAAATCGGATTGCAGAAGCTTGGCGTACCCGTCGTTGGGACTCATTGGTTGCCAATGGCCCTTGCTGGCATGACCGTTTCCCCAATATGGAATTTAATGCCGATCCTGAGGCATTTGTACACCATGATCAAGTCGCAGAATACTTTGAAAACTATGCTAAAAAATTCAATCTTCCGATTCATACTGGTGTGACCGTTCATAAAGTTCATAAATCTGTGGGTCGTGTGGGCTATACCGTAGAAACATCAGAAGGCACCATTTACGCCGAACATATCGTCTCTGCAACGGGTGCCTTCCAAAAAGCCGTGATTCCACCCGTGGCATTGCAAAATCCATCTTTTTATCAAATTCACTCGGACGATTATAAAAATCCTGAACAACTGCCTGAAGGTGCAGTTCTCGTGATTGGTGCAGGTTCTTCAGGTGTGCAAATTGCCGATGAGCTGAATCGTGCCGGTAAAAAGGTCTATCTGTCTGTGGGTCGTCATGAGCGTCCACCTCGTACTTATCGTAATCGCGACAATGTATGGTGGTTAGGAGTACTGGGGGGTTGGGACTTTATGCGTACCGATACAGGCCCACTCAAAGGATTTGCCGTGAGTGGTGCGCATGGTGGGATTAATGTCGATTTCCGTGTCTTGGCAAAACAGGGCATCACCTTGGTCGGCAGTACCGAATCCTTTGATAAACACACAGTGAAATTTAAAAACAACCTGAAACAGAATCTCGATGAGGGTGATGCGGCATTAATGGCTTTCTATGATGAAGCAGATGCCTATATCGCCAACAATGGTTTGGATTTACCACCTGAACCGCAAGCACGCACATTATTGCCAAATCCTGAATGCGTGACCAATCCAATCCTTGAGCTGGATATGCAAGCCAACAACATTAGCACTGTAATTTGGGCATCAGGCTTTGGCTATGACTTTAGCTGGTTACAGGTCGATGCCTTTGATGAGTTCAATAAACCCATTCAGAAACAAGGAATTTCTCCACAACGTGGTGTGTATTTCCTGGGATTACCTTATTTAACGGGTCGTGGCTCGAGCTTTATTTGGGGGGTATGGCACGATGCCAAACATATCGCTGAACATATCGATATTCAGCGTAAATACAAGGAATATCAAACCGATAAGAATTTATTGAAACACTCAGCTTAAGGACTAATGGACTGAAATGCACCTATAGAGCTTGATCGGCTGATATGTGCATTTTTTTGTTGGTCTCTACCGTAGTTAAAAGTTATGTCTTGGGGGTGCTATGAACAGCATTTTAAAATCAAAAATTACCGATAAATGTGCATGGATCGGCAGTGAAATTGCAGATCAGACTGATTGGATCTACCAGCTTTCACCGCATATATTGGCTGTGCTAGATCAAGCACTTAAAGTGCTTGAAGCCAAAAACTTAAATGCACCGGAATTTAACAAATATGATGCTTATATTGAAGATCCTGTGTTTTTAGCTGAAGTTGAGAAGATCTCGAATGAGCTTGAAAATGGTTATGGTTTTATCGTGATTCGTGGTTTGGATGCCAATAAATATAGCGAAGCAGAATTGGCCAATCTCTATTATCTGTTAGGCTTACATATGGGTGATGCCGTGACGCAAAATGCACGCGGTGATTTGCTTGGTTATGTGGAAAATATCGGTGACAAGACTCAAAAAATGACGCGGGTGTATGAAACTAATAATTATTTGCCTTACCATTCTGACTTAAGCGATGTAGTAGGTTTACTATCCATACGTAAGGCCAAACATGGTGGACTGAGCAGTATTGTCAGTTCTTCAACCGTATATAACCGAATTTTGGAACAGTTCCCTGAATATTTGGGCTATTTTTACCATACTGCTTGGTACGATCATTTGGGTGAGGTTGAGCCATCTTTAACACCAGTTTTTAGTTACTTCGAAGGTAAATTGGCATGTCGATATTTGCGTCATTATATTGAACTTGGGCATGAGCGTCGTGGTATGCCCTTATCTCAAGTGCAAATTGAGGCCCTGAATATTTTTGATGAGATCAGTCATGACCCAAGCTTACGTTTGGATATGATGCTTGAACCGGGCGATATTCAATTTTGTAATAACTATTGTGTGATGCATTCACGTTCTTCTTTTGAAGATGATGATGACCTAAAAAAACGTCGTAAGTTATTACGGTTATGGTTAAAGATGCCAAATGCGCGACGCTTAGCCAAAGACTTCCCCGGGCGTAATGGAATTCCAAAAGATTTAGGACAAGCTGCTTAAGGTTCTGGAGAATAATAAAAAAGAGGCTGAAATAGCCTCTTTTTTAAAGATTAGTTCACGGAAAGATTTGTAATGATGTTTAAGATTTTTAAAAAATACTGTGGAACATTATTCAAATACTAGGTGTGAAACATGAAAAATTATTAAAAAAGCCAGATCGGCATATCTGGGTTTTTAACATAAAATAAACCTATGATTTAAAAAGGTAATTAAAAATAATTTCGTATAACGTGTATTATGTTAATTTTAGAAATACTTACTAAATATTTTAAAAATTAAAGAAATTTAAAATGAATAATTTCAAAATAGCAGTCTTTTTTATGGGTTTAATGGTTCTGGGAGGCTGTAAGCCTCAAGAAAAAGTACATATTCCACGAGAAGGAGAAATTGTGATATGGAAATTTACAGATCAGCTCATCATCAAAGCTGAACTTGGACAAAGACGAAAACATATACCTGACACACATTGTACGAAGTGTGAGCGAGAGTTTTATCGACCGCACCTTGAGCATTATCTTGGTCAATTCCCTATTAACTATCAACCTAAAAAGTATCCATCTTTGAGTGAGTCGGAAGCAAAAGAAATGCCTTGGACAATGATAGATATGGGAGGAGGTCTTGAATTTAATTTGATGTTAAATGGTTCAACTGTACAGGCAACGGACGATAGTATTCATGGGGAATATACTTTAGATCATTATGATCAAGTCAAAGTATTTATAAGTACATTAGGAGGCTCTACACAAAGGAATACAAAGCAATTTTTTGATTCAGAGATAATGAAAAACTTAAATATTAACTCCACGCAAACTCAAAATGGTGTGGATTGTTATCAGTTTAATAATGGTTCAAAAGGAAAAATGTGTTTCGGTCATTCAATGAATGCTTTGAGTTCAGGGTTTCAGTTTTATGTCTCACCAGACCAGAATTTTCAATTATTCATGAGCTCTGAAGAGTTTATTCTTGGAGGAGTAAAAGTTAATTGGATTGTAGATCAAAAGCATTTTGATAAAGTTCAAGAGATTGACGCAAATATATGGCGAATTCTGAAGGCTTGGAATATATCACCAGTAGATCAAAAATAGTTTTATTTATTATTCTCTTAGGAGAATATAAAAATAAATTTTTTCAGAATTCCTTTCAAACCCTGAACCCTCTTTTAAATAACTCTGAGCTTTTATTTAAGATAAAATCTCTTATTCATAAGAATTTTAATTTTCTCCTAATTTTGAGCCCATTTAACATAATGGCGGTTATACGAAGTACACCTGTTAGAACCCATTTAAAGTGTCTATATTCTCACCAATAAAAATGTCTGGTTTATGATGATTTTTATCACCATGGAC